>NZ_JBTXLW010000003.1:0-263708 GCF_054871795.1 Enterococcus sp. LJL51
GGCTCTATACTTTTTGATGTTGGTGGAATTCCACCAATATCTTTTTTATTTTCCAAAACAATAGAAAAGACACCTTGAAATCCTTTAGAATTAATTTGGCGAACCAATCCAAAAGGAGGAATCAAGATGTCTCTTACTCAGCTTATCAAAGAAACACTAGATATTCTAGACCTAAATATCACTTTCGAGGAAAATTGTTTAACAAAAGAAAAGTACAAAGGACAGATTTGCGCCATTTATCGTGGAAAACTTTCTTATTCTCCACAAGAATGCATTCATTGTGGGAATGACGTTCTTTCCAATCTAATACGTTGGGGAACAACAACCGTACGGTTGTTAATGAATGACGTCTCCGAATACCGGACGTATCTTGAACTAAAAAAACAACGCTTCAAGTGTAAGGCGTGTCAACGAACCTTTGTTGCAGATACTTCTGTGGCAGAAAAGCATTGTTCTATCAGTGAAAAAGTTCGTTGGTCAGTCGTCACTCATCTAAAGAGAAACACCTCTATGACTGAGATCGCTCGTCAAAAGAACCTATCCGTTTCTTCCATATACCGTGTCATGAAACGGTTCTATCGTCCGATGAACCCCTTTCGAATGCATCTGCCCAAAGTATTATGTTTTGATGAATTTAAGTCTGTCCGCAGTGTTGCACACGCCATGAGTTTTATCATGATGGACGGTGAGACACATCAGTTATTGGATATTGTTGAGAATCGCCAACTTCATTTTTTAGAGCGTTATTTCAGTCGTTTCTCTAGAGAAAATCGTGAAAATGTGCAGTTTATCGTGATTGATATGTATACACCCTACGTTTCACTAGTCAAAAAACTATTTCCAAATGCCCAACTTATTATTGACCGATTCCATGTTGTTCAACACATTGGAAGAACCTTTCGTAACCAGCGAACAAAAGTAACCAATCGATTGCTCCAGAGTAAAGAACCGAAACAGCATTCGATTGGGAAGCAAATGAAGCGATACTGGAAACTTCTCCAAAAAGACGAAAGCAGATTGAACGATGAAAAGCGCCTTTGGCGTCCTGGTTTTAAAAACTGTTTAACAGAAACAGAGATTGTAGATCGCTTGCTTCACGTTTCGCCTGAACTACAAACGGGTTACCAACTATACCAAGATTTGCTTTATGCAGTTAAGAAACGCGATCAAAAATACTTTGAAGAACTGCTTGCTTTTGATCCGACACTTTCAGAAAGTTATCGAACCACCTTGGAGACATTTAAAAAGTTTCTTCCACAAATCAAAAATGCTCTTCAACACACCTACTCCAATGGACCGCTGGAATGTTTAAACAACCATATCAAAGTTTTAAAACGGAATGCGTATGGCTTCCGTAGCTTTTACAATTTCAAACTGCGAATTATGATTCGCCACGGCAACGCTTTAATTGTAAACTAAAAAAGACCAAGAGAAATGTTTCCTCTTGATCTTCAAAAATTCTAAGATTTCTCTTCACCAACATTAGTTGACAAAGAGCCGTTTTTTCGTTCCAAGTTCTTCAATTTTATTCAGTTTTTGTCCTACCAACACAATTTGACGTAGAACCTGTTCTTTTCAAGAGCTTTGATTCTAAACGTCTAAAAGTTCTTTTTCTTTATCAGCAGTGATGTCATCGATTGCTTTTACACTGTCATCTGTCAGCTTCTGTACATCTTTTTCAAGATTTCTAAGCTCATCTTCTGTGATATCACCATTTTTTTGCTGTTTCTTTAAATCATCCATTGCATCACGACGGACGTTTCTCACTGCTACCTTTGCATTCTCAGCTTCTTTTTTCACGTCTTTCGTCAATTCTTTACGACGTTCCTCTGTCAACTGAGGAATAACCAGACGAATCACGTTTCCGTCATTGGTCGGACTAATTCCGATATCACTAGCCTGCAGGGCTTTATCGATATCATCAATTGAGTTTTTATCGAAAGGTGTAATCATTAAAACACGTGCTTCTGGAATAGTGATTGATGCTAATTGATTTATCGGAGTAGGTGCACCATAGTAATCTACAGTGATACGATCCAGCAGACTTGCGTTTGCTCTTCCTGCGCGGATTTGACCTAATTCACGCTGTAGGCTTTGCTCTGCTTTTTTCATTTTTTCTTTTGCAGTTTCCATTGTTTTTCCAGACATTATTATTTCCCCCTAACTGTTGTTCCAATATTTTCACCAAGACATGCTCGGCGGATATTTCCTGGCTCGTTTAGGTTAAAAACGAGTAGTGGAATATCGTTATCCATACTCAAAGAGCTTGCTGTAGAATCCATGACCTGTAGACCTTTTGAAATGACATCCAAATGTGTCAGTTCCTCATACTTTACTGCATTTGCATCAAGCTTCGGATCAGCAGAGTAAACACCGTCTACATTATTTTTTGCCATTAGAATGACATCTGCTTCAATCTCAGCTGCACGCAAAGCTGCAGTTGTGTCGGTTGAGAAATAAGGGTTTCCTGTTCCGCCGGCAAAAATAACAACACGGCCTTTTTCAAGATGGCGTTCTGCTCGTCTGCGGATATACGGCTCAGCAATTTGACGCATTTCAATCGAAGACTGTACACGTGTCGGCACGCCTAGATTTTCCAATGTGTCCTGCAACGCTAAAGCATTCATTACTGTAGCAAGCATACCCATATAATCAGCTTGTGCTCTTTCCATACCCATTTGCGCACCGATTTGTCCGCGCCAGATATTGCCACCGCCGACGACAATTGCCATTTCGATACCTAATTCGTGAACTTCTTTAATCTCTTGTACGATTTCTTTGATGACAGGAGGTTTGATTCCGAATCCATCATTTCCAGCCAAAGCTTCACCGCTTAATTTCAGTACTACACGTTGATATTTAGGTTTTACCATCTTGTCTTTTCCCTCCAGCAATTCTCTACTGTCATTTTATCATAAGACAGTTGTTTTTTCAGATAGTTCTTTGAACTTGCCTAAAAAAAGGGAGCGCATTTAACTGCGTTCCCAACTGTTACAAGTAACAGAATTATTTTTTCATTTGGCTCATTACTTCATCAGCAAAGTTATCTTCACGTTTTTCGATGCCTTCACCAACAGCAAAACGAACAAATGATTTAACAGTTGCGCCTTTTGCAGCAACATATTTTTCAACAGTCATATCAGGATCTTTAACAAACGGCTGATCTACTAATGAGATTTCAGCTTTAAATTTGTTAAGACGGCCAATAACCATTTTATCTACAATGTTAGCAGGCTTGCCTTCGTTTAATGCTTGCTCAGTAAGAACTGTTTTTTCATGTTCAAGCTCTTCTTGAGGGATTTGTGATTCATTGATATAACGAGGATTGATTGCTGCAACGTGCATAGCAACATCTTTCGCTACTTCTTCGTCTGTTGTTCCTTCTAAAACAGTCAATACAGCGATACGTCCGCCCATATGCAGGTAAGCACCGAATGCAGCGTTATCAGCTTTTTCAACTACTTCAAAACGACGGAAGCTGATTTTTTCGCCAATAACTGTTTGTGCTTCAATCAAATCTGTTTCAATGGTACCTTTTTCAGTTTTGATAGCTAGTGCATCTTCCATTGTTGCAGGACGGTTTGTTGCCATTTCCTGAGCAACGTTTTTAACTAAATCCTGGAACATTTCGTTTTTCGCAACGAAGTCTGTTTCAGAGTTGATTTCTACGATTGCAGCAAAGTTGCCGTCAGTTGCAACATTTGCCAAGCCTTCAGCAGCGATACGATCGTTTTTCTTGCCTGCTTTAGCCATTCCTTTTTCACGTAAAAAGTCAACGGCTTTATCCATGTCGCCTTCTACTTCTACCAATGCTCTTTTGGCATCCATCATACCGACACCTGTCATGTCACGTAATTCTTTTACCATTTTAGCTGAAATATCTGCCATTTCTCTATATCCTCCTCAAATAGTTAACATCATTGTTTTAAAAAAGCCATCTCAAAGGAGAAACAGGCCTATTGCGCCAGCCTTTGAGACAGCTCCGTTTTATTTTTATACGTATACTCGTATTATTCTGCAGTTTCTTCGTTAGTACCTTCAACAACTTCAACGATTTCTTCGATTGATGTTGCTTCTTCAGGTGCTGTTTCAACGAACATTTCTTCTACAGCTTGATCTTCACCTTGGTTTCCTTCGATGAACGCATCAGCCATTTTAGCTGTAATCAGCTTAACTGCACGAATCGCATCATCATTTGATGGGATAACAACATCGATCTCATCTGGATCACAGTTAGTATCAACCATAGCAACGATTGGAATGTTCAGTTTTTGAGCTTCCTGAACTGCGATACGCTCTTTGCGAGGGTCAACAATGTACATTACATCTGGAACTCTAGGCATATCAGCGATACCGCCTAAGAATTTTTCAAGACGTTCACGTTGTTTGTTCAAACCAACTACTTCTTTTTTAGGAAGAACGTCAAATGTACCGTCTTCTTCCATGCGGTTAATATCTTTCAAACGTTTGATACGTTTTTGGATAGTATCCCAGTTTGTCAACGTTCCGCCTAACCAGCGATGGTTTACATAGTATTGACCAGCACGGATTGCTTCGTCTTTAATTGCTTCTTGTGCTTGTTTTTTAGTACCTACGAACAATGCAACGCCGCCTTCTTCAGCAACATTTTTCATGTAATCGTAAGCAACGTCTACCAATTTCACTGTTTTTTGCAAATCAATGATGTAGATTCCGTTTCTTTCTGTGAAGATGTATTTTTTCATCTTCGGATTCCAGCGACGAGTTTGGTGTCCAAAATGTACGCCGGCTTCAAGTAATTGTTTCATAGAAATTACTGCCATGTTGTGTTTCCTCCAATTTGGTTTTTTTGTTTCCTCTCCTGCTCTCTTCTTCATGAAGAACCGAAAACGGCACCCCTTCACAAATCAAACACGGATGTGGATTTAGCGCTGAAAAGCAGCACCTTTGATAGTATACAATAGAAAATAAGCAAACGCAAGACAGTGACACATATTTTACTTACGTTTTTATTTATAGATATTGTCAGAGAAAGTAATTGCGGTAGAAACAGCTTTCTTCAAGTACATGAATGAAACGCAATAAGAAGAAATTTACAAAAAGAGATGAAATAAGCACATAAACCATCGCTGTTCCCTGATTCCTATTTAGTACTTCTCAAATTTTTGCTGAATTTCAACTTATTGCTATAAAATTGACTCTGTCTCATCGTTCAGATTTAGACATATCAAAAGTTTAAAACTTATTTAGGTCTCAGTCACATTTTATCTATAATTTTTCTATTTCCAACGCAGCGGAACCTGCCCACGACCTGAGAAATGATAATTTCCTTTTGTGACTGACCAGCTAAAGGGCAGGTATTTTTCTGTTCCGGTAAGATTTTCCCATTTTAGCTCTTCTGAACTGTCAGTATTCTCATCCATACCTGAAGTATACGTAATGGCTTGCCCATCAAACTGAGAAGACAAAATGATTGGATCATAGATTTGATAGCTGTCTGTCCCTTGCTTCAATGTGACTGGCGTCATAATTCCTTCTGCATAAAGAGATATCTCATTTAATTGAGGTAAATTAGATAATGCTGAGATATCAGTCAATAGTGTTCTTGTGTACATATTATCCCGATTGTCGTAATATTCTTCCTCTGTGCCATATCCAGAAAAAGAGAATCTCAACTCTTTCAAACTAGTCAAGTCTTTTAAATCAATCAGTGAGCCTTGATTACTGGCTACAACACTATAAATTTCTTCAAGCTTCGTTAATTTATTAATCGGGCGTAAATCTCCAAAAGGTGTGGTTTGTTCGCCACTTAACCTTTTTAAATTTACAGCAAATTCCAAGCCGTTTAAGCTGCTGTATGGATCTGTCCAGTCTGGTGAAATACCTTCGACGCTTGCTATGAACTTTTTATCAAACAGTTCATATTTTCGAATAAATTCATTTTCATTTTCATTATTTTTATTGTTCTCAGCAAGTGCTTGGTGATAAATATTATCCTGCTCCTCTACATCCTTATCATATTTTTCCATAGCTACTTCTCTTTGCTGATCCAACTCTTCTACTTTTTTATTCAGTTCTGCATATTTACGGTCATATTCTTCTTGAGTAATAAGACCATTGTTCAAATCAGCATCTAACTGATTGTATTGTTCATCATAATCTGCCTGTATTGCTTCAAATCTCGCTACTTCCGCATCAAAGGCGGTTTGCAGCTGTTCTTGTTTTGCTTGGTTTTCTGCCTCTATTTCTTCTCTTTTTTGATCGTACTTGTCTCTCAAATAATACTCGCTTTTATAAACCAATTCATCTCTCAGCGTCGCATCTGGAAAATGAACATAGTCCAGCTCATTTGCAGAAGCCGCTAAAGGAAATCCGAACAATAATCCTAAGCCGCCAGCAACCAATACCCGTTTCAAACAATCAATTTTTTTCATTTTTATCAATCCTTTCGTTTTTAACATAATTATTATAACACAAAGAATTGTTATTTATTTTAAAAATAATTTTTTTATAAAATATCACACAAATAATTTTATAAAACATTGCATATAGTTTAAAAAGAAACCAGCATTGATACTGACTTATTTTGTCAATAACAATACTGATTCCACTCATCTTCTGTAACATTATCCAAACTATACAAAATATTTTAAGCACACGATTTAATTGTCAAACCCGTTTCTTTTAATTAATTCTTTGTACCATATCCCGCTTTTCTTTAGCGTTCGTTTATAATGGTTCTCTAGGTCAACACGATAAAAACCGTAGCGGTTCCGATAGCCGTTTAACCATGACCAGCAGTCAACAAAGGTCCAGGCATGGTAGCCAAAGCAGTTGCTGCCTGCTGTAATTCCTTTGTGAAGCTCTGTCAGATGTTCCTGTATGAATAAAATCCGATAGTCATCCTGAATCATGCCGTTCTCATCAGCAAAGCGCTCTTCCTCCGCTACACCCATGCCATTCTCAGAAACATACCAGGGAATATTCTTGTATTCTTCTTTCATCATTACTGCAACATCATATAGTGCTTCAGGATAAATTTCCCACCCTCGATATGGATTAATCCGTTTGTTAGGTAGATCGTAAGGTAGATAAAAATCCGCTGGTGTTTGCGCTGGAACCCTGACATGCTCCGGCGCCTGTACACGCCTTGGCTGGTAATAGTTCAAACCAATAAAATCGACGGTGTTCTCACGAATCAGTTCTTTATCGCCTACCTTAATTTTTGGAAGCAAATGATGTGTACGAAAAACAGCTGTCAGCTTTTCAGGAATCACTCCATGAACAGCTGGCTCAAGAAAACTTTTGGTATTAATCAAATCAGCCAGTTCTTTCGCCTGCAGGTCTTCTTTTGAGTCACTTCTAGCATAAGCTGGAGAAATATTCAGAATAATACCTATCCTGCCGTTCTTCACTTTGGCATTTCTGAACTCTTCTACTGCTCTTGTATGAGCCATCAGCGTGTGGTAGCCGACCTGAACAGCTCTTTTGAAATCAACAACTGCTGGATAATGATACCCATATAAGTATCCGCATTCAATATGAACCAGCGGCTCGTTAAACGTAGTCCAATAGCTTACAGTGTCACCAAATAGTTCAAATGCTGTTTTTGCATAAAAAGCAAAAGCATCAACTGATTCTCTCGTTTCCCAGCCGCCTTTTTCCATCAGCCACCAGGGCATATCGAAATGAAACAGATTGATAATCGGCTCTATTCCGTTTTTCTTCAGCTCTTTAAAATATGCGCTATAGAAAGCTACGCCTTCCGGATTCACATGCTTGCCGTCTGGAAGCAGCCGAGTCCAAGCAATAGACGTCCGATAGGAATTCATTCCCAGCTCCTTCATACGCTGAATGTCTTCCGAATACATCTCATAGACGTTAGAGGTATTTTCCGGACCCTGCCCCTCATTAAACTTCTCCGGTGCTATTTTGTACCACTTATCCCAAGTAGATGGTGACTTGCCGTTTTCCAGGCTATGTCCTTCAGTTTGCGGTGCTGAGGCTGCCGCTCCCCATAAAAATGCTTGTGAGAATTCTCTCATTGCGTTAATCCCTCTATTTCTATAGTAATTTCAATTCCTGTAACAGCTTCTTGCTGATCAACTGCCGGAACAATCAGAATATTATTGTTAATTGAATAGCTCTTGCCAGATTTCAAGTTGTTGACCTCCGCTACTTTTCCAGGCAACTGGAGTTTAGCTAAGTCCAGCTTTAGGCTTTCCTGTTCCTGATTTATATGAAAGCCGTAAATTTGCTTCTTTTTAGCTGTAAAATACCAGCCGTCTAATTGATCTACATGATGTTTTCGAGTACCATAAATCCCAGTCCCATAAACTGCCAGCCATTTTCCAAGCTGACCCATCAGCTCTTGTGCCTTGTGAGGTAGAGTACCATCAGGTTTTGGCCCAACTCCCAGCAAAAGATTTCCGCCCTTCGAAACGATTTGCAAAAGCAGTGTCAAAATCTCCTCAAAGGATTTATACGTATCATTTGGAACATAGCCCCAGTTTTTCGCTAAAGGAATATTGCTCTCCCAAACTTTTTTAGGCAGCTGCTCTGGTACCTTGCGCTCTGGAGTTACATAATTCTCATACATTCCGCCAATCGTACGATCCACGATTAAAAGCTGCGGCTGCTGTTCTCTGACATCGACAGCAATTTGCTGCATATCTAAAAACTCATGGTTCTCCGTATTCACCCAGCCGCCGTCTAGCCAAAGAATATCTATTTTTCCGTAATTTGTACATAACTCATGCAGCTGATTGGAAACAAACTCTTTGTACTTCTGCCAAACCTTCGGCTTTTTTTCAGGGTCATAACTGGCGTAGCGGCCTTTGGGCCGGCTGTTGGGCTCCCAGTAATAAGGGCTTGCCCAGTCAGCTTTAGAATAGTATACGCCGACAGATAATCCTGCATTTCTAAATGCCTCTGCGGTTTCACCAAAAATGTCTTTTCGCTTACTTGTATGGAAAGGACATATTTCACTGGTCACTTTATAATTCGAATATTGCGTATCATACATTGAAAAACCGTCATGGTGCTTTGTAGTGAATATCATATAACGAAACCCGGCGTTTCGGCAGAGAAGAGCCCACTCAGTTGGATTAAAGCTACGGGGATTAAACGTTTGGCTAAGCGCCCAGTAGTCTTTTCTCAGTACAGCTAAATCTTCCCGCCATGGCTGTTTTCGTGCCCAGTTGTCTTCTTCTGAAAGCTGCCAGGATTCAACAATACCTGCTACAGCGTATAAGCCCCAATGGAAAATCACACCCAACTTGTTATTCTGAAATTGTTCCAGCTCTGAAATGACTTTTTCCGGAAGTTGACTATAACCTTCCTGTTCTGTCAAAAGATTTTCTTCTATATCTTGTCTGATTGTCATTCACTTTTCTTCCCTGTTAAAATTATCGTTGGCAGATAGAATCCCGCCATAAAATTTCATTTTCAAGCATAAACTGCTGGCCTCCGGGAATCGTAGGGTCTTTAACCCGCTCAATAATTCTTTTTGCTGCTAACGCGCCAAAGGCTGCTACCGGCTGTTTAATCACCGTCAGCTTTGGATAAAATACATCGCTTGCTTCGAAGTAATCATAGCTGGCGAAAGAAATGTCCGTCCCGATTTTCAGTTCATGCTGGTGAATACTTTCCAATGCCCCTAAAGACATATTGTAATTGCAGACGAAGACTGCAGTAATATCGCCCAATGCCAGCAGCTCCTCCATTGCCTGAAAGCCGCTTTTTCTTGAGTAGTCTCCAAATAGAATACAACGTTCATCGATTTCTTCTCCCAGTTCAGCAAAAGCTTCATAAATGCCAGCCAAACGCTCACGAGCAACATAATCGATTTGCGGTGCTGCGATGAAACCAATTTTCTGATGCCCTTGTTGAATGATTCGCTTAATTAAATCAGCTGTACTTTTACGGTTATTCAGCAAAATTGAATCTACTTTTGGAAAGCTCAAAGGCGTAATTGCTGAGATAACAGGAATATCCATAGCCGCAATCTGCTCCATTCCCGGCCAGCTTTGCTCCGCACCAAAAACAATTAAGCCATCCACTGTCCGTGACGCCAGAAACTCCAGCTTTCGTCCAATTTGCTCTGCATCATCCCGATATCCTGAAAGCAGCGTGCTGTAGCCTTCCTGCTCAAACACATCTTCAATCGTTGCAACAACAGAGGAGCTGAAATGACTTTGCATGTTATTCATTAAAACACCAATTGAATAGCTCTGATTGCTTTTAAGTCCCTTCGCCCACGGATTTTCTCTGTAGTTCATTTTCTCGATTGCTTGTCTAATACGTTCGCTGTTTTCCGGCCGCAGCTTATGCCCGTTTAGATACCGGGACACACTGCCTACCGAAACTCCCGCCGCCTTTGCAACCTCTTGTATAGTGGCCAAACACAATTCCCCCTCACCAGCACTTAGTCATCTTTAAAATGAATCTGCTGCGTTAAATCATTTACTCTGATTGTAACACTATTTGTTAAATCAAACTGCCCTTGTCTATTAAAATAGGAGAGCTCCTCAAATCCTAGCTCAAAGCAAATTTTTACTGTCTGATTTTTGGGAATAGCGACTTTTTCAAAGCCTCGGAGCATCTTTTTCCGTTGAATGACATCGCCGCCATGCAGCTGACAATACAACAAAACAGCTTCCTGACCGTCATAGCTCCCTTGATTTACTACCCTAACTTCAACTAACAACTTCTTCCCGGCTTTCATTTCCTGCTTTGTAGGAAGAGGCGTCTTGATTGTGAGCGTTTCATAGGAAAATTTCGTATAGCTTTGTCCATAGCCAAAAGGAAACAGAGGGGCTCCAGATGAATCATAGTAATGTTCATTCATTGCAATAGCCCGCTGGTAATAATAGACGGGCAGCTGACCACTTGAGCGAGGGTAGCTTAAGCTGAGTTTTCCACTTGGATTCGTCTTTCCAGATAAAATATCACTAACTGCTTCCCCGCCCTTTTGCCCAGGATACCAGGCAGTAAGAACCGCATTTGATTTCCTACACACCTGCTCCAGTTCATGAGGCCGTCCCTGAACAAGTATTGTTATAATTGGTTTTCCTAATTTGTTGAGTTTTTCCAGCAGGTCAAGCTGTCTACCTCCCAACGTTAATGAAGAAAGATCGACATTTTCTCCTGAATCCATATTGATTCCTTTGGAAGAAACAGCACCGTTACTTAAAAACTCCATATCAAAATTACGGGCGCTGGAGCCGCCAAGCACTAAAATAATCTTGTCGCTTGCCTTGGCCATCTGAACAGCTTCGCTCAACAACAGCTCTTGATTTTCCAGCTTACGGACATCACAGCCTTGAGCGAAAGTCACTTTAGATAGAGGGAATCCATCTTGAATCCCTTTAAAAATTGTTTGCTCCAGCTGTTCAGTTGTTTGCGGAGCTGTATAGTCTCCTAACTGATTATATAATTCATTGGCATTTGGACCAATTACAGCCAATTTTTCCCCGCTATCCTTTAGAGGCAGAATCCCTTCATTTTTTAACAAGGTGATGCTCTCAGCCGTCAGCTGTTGATTCTCCTTCTGGTAGCTGTAAAATCGGTCCTCATACCCCGCTTCCGGTGCTTCAACATACGGACGATCAAAAAGTCCTAGTAAAAATTTGATGCTGAGTACACGATATACAGCTCGATTCAGTAACTCTTCTGGAATAACACCCTGCCTAATACCGCTGCCTATCTGCAGATAAGTCATATCCCATAAGCTTAAATCAATGCCTGCAGCCAGTGCCTGCTTTGCAGATTCTTCCTGTGTACCATAAATGGCTGCTAATCGGTCCAGCGCTGTACCATCCGCCATAACAATTCCCTGATAGCCTAACTGGGTTCGCAAATATTTTTGAAAAAGTTCTTGATTTGTATGACAAGGGATGCCATCCAAGTCATTGTAGGCAGCCATGATTCCAACAGCATTGCCAGCACTTTTCAATAATGGATAATAAACCTCCATGAATTCCCGCTCACCAATCGTTACCGCTCCAGAATTATGCCCGCCTAACGCATCTCCCTGCGCAATACAGTGTTTCAAGACAACACCCATTTGTTCCGGTTTACGATTCGCTTCATTCACTGTCTGATGCAAAAATTGCTGCTTGTCAGAAATCAGCGTACCCTGAAACCCTGATATGATGGAACGATTAAAAGCAGCAGCCAAATATGGATCTTCTCCATAACATTCTTCGGTTCTGCCCCACCGCGGATCCCGGCTAATATCTAGTGAGGAAACCAAGGCTAGATGGACCCCCTTTTGTGCCAGCTCAGCTGCCATATTGCGGGAGGTTGCCTCAATAAGGTCGCGATTAAAAGAGTTCCCTTTACCAATATTAGTGGGATATGAGATGCTTCCTAATCCTTGATGACCATGAGGACACTCTTCCGCCAATAAAACAGGAATGCCTAGCCTTGAATGACGAATAACATAGTCCTGAATTTCGTTTGCCAGCTGCCAGCTGTCACAAGCCGGCACGCCATTTTCCTGATTTACCTTAGACCAGGGATCTGCCCGAAACACGCCATATAATGCCCCCATGCCATGTCCCCAAGCAACATGCTCCTTAAAGTAATCAGTCAGCTGAAAGGTTTGTCCTTTCTTTTCATAGGCTTTCCAGCCATAAAGATGCTGGTTCACCTGACCAACTTTCTCTTCAATTGTCATGCGTGACAATAAGTCTGTTACACGTTCATGAATTGTACATTCAGGATTTTTGTAGTCCATCATTTCCTTATCCTTTCCAATCTGTTCTATCTTACTAAATTGTTTCCAATTTATTCACTTTGTTACTCGCCATAATAAATGGAATGAATAGCAGAATATCCATAATAAACAGTAAAAATGCTAAAATAGCGGCTGGCAGATTTCCACCTGTTGCAATCCACGCTTGAAATACCGGCGGTGTAATCCAAGGGGCTGCCGCAACAGTCTTCCCAATCAACCCAATACTTGTCGCAAAGTAAGCAATAATAAGATTGATCGATGGGATTATGGCACATGGAATCATAAAGATCGGATTCATAACCACTGGTAAACCAAACATAATTGGTTCTGCAATGTTAAAACAGCTCGGCGCTAACCCTAAACGGGCAACATTTTTTTGCTCTTTTCTTTTAGAAACAATAAAGATAGCGATAATTAAAGGCAGTATACAGCCGCCGCCTCCCAATAGACCAAAGCTGCCGACAAAGGGTTCAGTTACGATGTTAGGAATTACGTTTCCTGCTTCAAAAGCTGTCATGTTTTCCTGAATTGCCGTTAACATCGGCGCAGATTTAATCGGTGATAAAATGCTTGAACCATGCATTCCAAATACCCACAATGTATCAGAGATGAACTGAATGAACAGCATACCTGGGGCCGAAAGGACAAACCCTTTCAATGGTGTTTGAATAATTGTATCAACGATATCAGGAATTGTTAGTCCAGTTGTTTTATCTAGTGTAAATACGACCACTGCAAAAATAATTATTACAAGAACTTCCGGAATCAATGAGTTAAAGGATGTTCCAACTGCAGGCGGGACATTTTCCGGCATGTTAATACGCAGTTTTTCAAATCTGGAAAAACGAACAAATAATTCTGTCCCAGCCAAAGCTGCCAGCATTGCCAGAAAAAGTCCTGACGAAGACGTTAACGACTGCAGGTATACACCACCCACTTCTGCGGTAGCTCCATCCGCTAGTGTAACTGTGCTGTTCATCGGCATCATAATGCACATCAAAGCTACACTCAAGCCGCCGGCATGAGTGGGACTAAAGCCTTTGTTGTCAATCTTGCCGGAGTTGGCATACCATGTAGCTAAATTGTAGCCAATGTTGTAGCAGACCAAAATAGCCAAAATTCCCATCGTGCCATTGTTCACAATTCCCGCCAGTCCAGCTAGAAAGCTTAAATCAATAAACTGTTGTACCCAGGCATTTGAAAAAATAACAGCATTCAGTAAGATAAAGAAGGAAGCAGCCATGATTAAAGGCATGGTAATAATAAATCCATCTCGAATAGCACTTAAATGTCGCTGATTATTGATTTTCGCCGCAATAGGCAATAATTTTTCAGATAACTTATCAATAAATTTCATTAGAACTCCTCCAAATTTTATAGTTAGTTCATCATCCTAACTAATTGATTAAAAAAATATATACTAACTTGAATCGATTCAATTTGATAATAACAGGTAAAGCTCATTTTTGCAACCGCTTTTTTGAATCGATTCAAAATTTCTTATTAATTTAGAAGAACTCTTTCAAAATGAACTAAATTCATTGCAGAATCTTGATTTCATACTCTTGTATACTTTTATCCCTCTGTTTACTTGGACGTCAAAAAAATCACAATACAAGAAGTCTGCTTTGCCCCATACAGAACAAAGCAGAGACCAGAATTTTATATAGACAGCTGATACATTAATATTCCAGCGGCTACAGCTACATTTAAAGACTCCGCCTGCCCCTTAATAGGAATATAAACATTTTGCGTCGTTTCCATTAACAATTCCTTTGCGACGCCCTGCCCTTCATTTCCCATAATTAACAAAGAGCTCTCAGATGGCTCAAGAATTGAATAGTCTATTGCCTGTTCATTCAGCTCTGTTCCATACACTGGAAGCCCTGCCGCCTTAAACTGCTGCAGATAATGACTGATTTCGCCTCGAACAATCGGCAGATGGAAATGACTTCCCTGCATCGCACGCAAAACCTTTGTACTGTAGATATCGGCCGAACCTTCACCAATAATCACTCCAGCATACCCAGCTGCATCGGCAGTCCGAACCATAGTTCCAACATTTCCAGGGTCCTGTACGTTATCCAGCGCCAGCCAATTCCCTGATTGTTCCAAGGTTTCGATTTCTTTTGGAATAGCCAGTACACCGATAATTCCTTGAGGAGCAGGTAAATCAGAGAGACTTTTCATCACTTCATCACTGACAAAAATCATCTTAGTTTGATCTTGTTCCTCCAGCCATTGTTTCCATTCCTTTAATCCTCTCTGGTCCACAATCACCCATTGGATGTCAACTAGAGATTTTGCTGCTTCTTCAATTAAATGGAAGCCCTCAACCAGATACTGACCATTTTCCTCCCGATGTTTTTTCCTTTGAAGCTTTTTCAGCTTCTTTATAAACTCATTCTTGTTAGACATAATTTCTTTCATGTTTCCACCTCAACAGCATTATATCATTTTTTTTAACACTTATTCAAAACTTGATTGAAACTAAAAAAATCGCTATCATAGTAAATAAGAAAATAAAGGAACGGGGTGCCTATTCATGAGAAAAATTCGTATGAACGTTCAAGGACGAGTACAGGGTGTGGGCTTTCGCTACACAACAAAAATGGTTGCTGATCAGTTAGGTGTTACAGGAACAGTCAGAAATGAAAACGATGGTTCTGTGTCTATTGAAGCAGTAGGCTCGTTGGAACAAATTGAAGCCTTTATTCAAAAGATTAAGGATTCTCCAACACCTTCCGGAAGAGTTACTTATACTGATATTCAAGACGATCCTTTGATTGAAGATTATTCTACTTTTAAAGTAACAAATTAACCAGCTTTACTTAGCAGGCAGCTGACTGAACTGCCATTTTTCTAGACGCTGCGCTGCTTTTATCATGTACCTCCAGTAAGTAATTCTGCTTTTAATTATTCAATAAGTTTCCTCGGCTTTTCGGAATTATTATTGAAAAATGAATGATTTTAAAGTATAGTTAAGTTTGTGCAAATTTTAGTAAAGGAAGAATTATATGAAGAAATACAATAAATGGATACTTAGTTCAGGCTTAATCACCTTAATGCTTTTTCTTTCAGGTTGTGTAAAAACCGGAAGCGATGGTCAACCTACAGGCGACGGAATTGTTTATCAATTTCTTGTTCAGCCGATGAGCAATCTTATTACTTACCTTGTAAACAACTTTAATTGGAATTACGGCTGGGCGATTGTATTTATTACTGTCATCGTTCGAATCATCATTATGCCTTTAGGCTTGAATCAGTCACGTAAAAGTATGATTCAGACTGAAAAAATGCAGGCAATCAAACCACAGATTGATGCGGCACAAGCCAAGATGAAACAGGCTGTAACACGTGAAGAACAGATGCAGGCACAAACAGAACTGAATCAGGTATACAAAGACAACAATATGAGCATGATGGGCGGAATTGGCTGTTTACCTCTGCTGATTCAAATGCCGATATTCTCTGCTTTGTTCTTTGCTGCCAGATATACAGAAGGTATTAGCGAAGCGAACTTCTTCGGCATTAACTTAGGTACGCCGAGTATTGTTTTCGTAATTTTAGCCGGAATCGCTTATTTAATTCAAGGATATATTTCAACAATCGGTATTCCTGAAGAACAGAAAAAGACTATGAAATCTATGCTGATTATCTCGCCATTGATGATTGTCTTCATGTCCTTTAGCTCTCCTGCCGGAGTAGCATTATATTGGGTTGTCGGTGGTATTTTCAGTTGTATCCAAACCTTTATTTCAAATATTCTGCTGAAACCTAGAATTAAGGCTCAAGTAGCAGAAGAACTCAAGAAAAATCCGCCAAAACAGGTAGTCAGTACCGTAAAAGATGTTACTCCTAAAGAAGTATCATTGACTAAAAGCAATGGGCATCAACCTAAGTATTCTTCTAAAGGCGGACGCAACGCCGGAAAACAGCAAAAAAATAAATAAGTAAACAAAAGCTGGTGTATGAGAAATAATCCAATTCTCACTCACCAGCTTTTTAGTAATAAAAAAACCTACACTCTATTATTAGCCAATGTAACGGTGCAAAGGCCTCTACACACGAGCAGCTATTCCCCACTTTGTCCAGGAATTTTTAACAAGGAATCTGAATGTGAAAACAGCCATCCTAATTCAGAGTTTTTCTCATTTTTATCGTTTCTTTTTCATAGCCCAACGATTCATAGAATGCGGCAGCATGAGTATTTCCAGCAAAAACATTTAAACTGATTCCTTCAAATCCCTGCTCCGCTGCCCAGCGCTCCGCTTGAGTCATCAAAGCTTTACCGACACCTTTTCCCTCCATGTCTTCCGTTGTGCAGATTCTTGAAACATAAGCTTGTTTCTCGCCAGTTAGCCAGTCTTCTTCTGCCTTCATCTCAATAAAGCCTGCACGCTGTCCATCTAAAACAGCAATCAAAAGATGAACCTGTTCCGCTTTTTCTAAATCTAAAACCATCCAATCCATCTGCTGCTTTCTAAATCCTGCATGCTCAATGCGCTGAGGAAGAGGAAAATCAGCAAAACGGCCACATAATTGAATAAGCCACTCCCGATCCTGCTCAGCGATATAATTTCTAAATTGCATCTACTCTACCTCAACTCTCTCTGATAAACTAAAAAATATTTGTTCATTAATAATTCTGCTCTACATCTGTTCTAGTAATACTGCTGACAGTTCTTCATGTGACAATAGATGAATAGGTAAAAAAGGTTCTGGTTCAGAATCACCAGTCAAAAGCTTCTTTTCAAACAAGGCAACATCATGCCAGCGGCCGCACTTGTATCCGATACTGTGATAAACACCTATTCGTTGAAAGCCAAATACTTTATGTAGTTTTTCACTTTTTTCATTAGGAACTGTAACAATGCCATAGACTGTCCTAACCCCTTGGCGTTTCAAGATTGCCAGAAGCATTTGATAAAATCGACGTCCCACTCCTCTTACTGCAGATTTCTGGTCAACATAAACTGACAGCTCGGCAGTCCATTGATAAGCTTCTCTTTCTTTATAACGATGTGCATACGCGTACCCAATAATACGGCCATCCTCTTCCCAAACTAAATAGGGATAGTCTTGACTAATTTCCTCAATCCGCTGTGAAAATTCCGTCTCTTTGGGAAGAGCACATTCAAAGGTCACTGCTGTCTCAATATATTGGGCGTAAATTTTTAATAATACCGGACCGTCCTCTACTCCTGCAAAACGTATCATGCTATTCCCCCTCAATTTCCGATAAAATCTAAAAAAAAGATAGGTTTATCATAGCATATTATCAGTCGTTCAGCTGATTATTTTGTTGCTTTTTTTAAATAATATTAGTGTTTCAAAGATATAGTCAGAATAATCTGGAAATATTAATCAGTTGACAAGTGAAAAAATCGAATGCTTCAGCAATGGATGACTCTTTTCCAGAATTTGTACGAATTATTCAACTAATAACCAAGTACGATATTCTTCACTTAAAACGTTTAGCCATCAGGCCTGTTTCTCTCCAACCAATTTTCTCTTGGCTCAGAAAGGAGCGCTTTAGCTGAAACAGGCTGGCGCTTGCTTGACTTCATTTAGGAATGGCCATAATTTTCTACCGACTTGCTTCCGGCTTCACTGCCTATTCTATTTGTCTGAAGCATGATAAACTATCTTATTTTCTTTACAACACTAGTGAAAAAATAGAAAACGCCCTAAAACAGTTTTTTCCACTGCTTTAGAACGTTTTTCCAGATTCCTATTACCCTGTTTTATAGATTATTTAACATTTAATAAATCAAGACTTGCCAGGGAAAGCACCATTTCAGCAATCCGGTTTAATTCGGCAATTCGGTTTGCTTTGATGTCTTCATCCTCTACCATGACCATCGTCTGATCAAAGTAAGCTTCAATCAACGGTTTCAAGCTCACCAAAGCTTGATAGTTTTCCGCCATTGTATTGCCTTTGAAGTTTTCCTCTACTTCATTGACAGCTTGGTGAAGAGCTTTCTCTGTCTCATTTTCAAATAACGCTTTATTGATTTTTACATCTTTCTGACCGAGTTCCTGACTCTTCTTAGCTAAATTCAATACACGAGTCAACGCTTCAATAGAAGGACGGAAATCCTCATCCTTAAGATGTTCACGAATAATCATTGCTGAAGCAAACAGCTTCATCATGTCTTTTTGTTTCGCTGAAATCACCGCGTCGATGATATCATGACGAATATTTTTAGTTAGAAGCAGCTGGCGTAATCGTGCTTTGACAAAATCAACAACTTCCTTTTGACCGCTTGTTAGCTGAATTCCAAAACGTTCTTGATCTGCATTGATTTCCTGATCAATTTCTTCCTGAAGCTCAACTAGCGGAAACTGCCAGCCCTTGTTCTCAATAATTCGAATAATCCCATAAGTCTGACGACGCAGAGCATACGGATCGTTCGAACCGCTAGGAACCATTCCTACTGTAAAGAATGTAAGGACGCTGTCCAGTTTATCAGCAATCGCCAAAACTGAACCAATTGCCGACTCCGGCAGTTCACCCTCACTGGAAATCGGCAGATAATGTTCGCGAATGGCCTGTGCAACTGCTGCTTTTTCACCTTGCAGCAGGGCATATTTTTCACCCATAATTCCCTGTAGCTCGGGAAATTCTCCAACCATATTTGTAACTAAATCAAACTTATAGATTTGTGCTGCCCGATTTAAATCTGTCAGTTCCTCGTTGTTTAAGCCAATTTTTTCTCCAATGATTTTGGCTATCGCTGCTGTACGCTGCATTTTTTCATAGATAGAGCCAATTTTTTCATGGAAGGTTACATTTTTTAGTTTATTTACACATGTATCAATCGATAATTTTTTATCTTCATTATAGAAGAACTCTGCATCTTCCAGACGGGCAATCAAAACCTTCTCATTCCCCTTAACAACATTTTCCAGATGAACATTGTTGCCGTTTCGAACTGCGATAAAATGAGGCAGCAGTAATCCTTTTTCATTGCGGACATCAAAATAGCGCTGATGTTCCTTCATCGATGTGACTAAAACTTCATCAGGAACAGAAAGATATTTTTCGTCAAATCCGCCAACAAATACTGTAGGATATTCCACTAAATTATTCACTTCTTCTAATAAATCACCAGCCAAAGCTACAGTCCACTGATTCTTTTCAGCAATAGCTTCTGCCTGTTCAACAATCATCGCTTCTCTCTTAACAGGATCAGCGATAACAAATTGCTCTAAAAGCTTTTGTTCATATTCATCTGCGTGAGCAAATGTTGCTTCATCCCCAAGGAAGCGATGCCCTCTTGATTTTCTATCTGTTGCTACATCAAGAATCGTAAATGGAATGACCTCTTCATCTAAAAGAGCGACAATCCAATGAATTGGACGAATGTATTCAAACTCATGATCCGCCCAGCGCATTGTCACAGGGAAAGTTAAGCTCAAAATAACATCCTTTAGGCCTTTCAAGACTTCTTTCGATGCTTGCCCATGAACATATTTTGTTACGTAGACATACTCAACACCATTTAATTCTCTAAAGGTAATCGCATCTGTTGTCAGCCCTTGACCTCGAACAAAGCCCTCGGCCGCTTTGGACCAGTTGCCTTCAGCGTCCTGAGCAATTTTCTTTGCAGGTCCTTTGACTTCTTCTTGCGTGTCTTCTTGTCTTTCAGGAATCGCCGTCACATAGATGGCTAAACGTCTAGGCGTAGAAAAAGTCTGAACAGATTCATAACCTAAATTATGTTCATCTAAAAAGTTTACTACTTTCTCTTCCAGCTGTTTCCGGCTTGGTGTCACCACATGAGCCGGCATTTCTTCTAAGCCAATTTCCAATAATAAATTATTCGCCATAATTATTCCGCTCCTTTCTCAGCAGCTGTTTTATTAAGCAGAGGGTAACCCAGTTTCTTTCTTTCTGCTACAAAGATTTTGGCTACTGAGCGGGCCATATTCCGAATCCGTGCCAGATAGCCGGCGCGTTCTGTAACTGATACTGCGCCGCGGGCATCCAGTAGATTGAAGGTATGACTGCATTTTAAGATATAATCATAAGCCGGGTGAACCAAATCCTCATCAATACATCGTTTCGCTTCTTTTTCAAATTTGTCAAAATTAGCTAAAAGCATTTCCTGGTCGCTAATTTCAAAAGAATATTTTGAATGCTCATATTCCGGCTGCTTAAAAATCTCACCGTACTTTACATCTTGTGTCCATTGTAAATCATAAACACTTTCAACCTCCTGAATATAAGAAGCTAATCGTTCTAAACCATAAGTGATTTCCGCTGTTACTGGCTTACACGGCAGCCCGCCTACCTGTTGAAAATACGTGAACTGTGTAATTTCCATACCATTTAACCAAACTTCCCATCCCAGACCAGCACAGCCCATTGATGGATTTTCCCAGTTATCCTCTACAAACCGGATATCATGCTCTAATGGTTCAATTCCTAATAAACGCAGACTATCCAAGTACAGCTCCTGAATGTTTTCCGGAGATGGCTTCATAACCACTTGGAACTGATGATGCTGATACAGGCGGTTGGGGTTCTCCCCATATCGTCCGTCAGCCGGCCGTCTTGAAGGTTCTACATAGGCAGCGTTCCAAGGCTCTGGACCGATTGCACGAAGAAATGTATACGGACTCATTGTTCCGGCACCCTTCTCTGTATCATATGCCTGCATCAGCATACAACCGTTTGATGACCAAAATTTCTGCAATGTCAGAATCATGTCTTGCACAGTTAATTTCTGTTTCATTTTTTCTCCTCCTATTGACTGTCTTTCTCCCCTTCAGAGTATAGGTGGCACAAGTAAAAAAAGTCCCTATGCCTCTAAAGAGACATAGGGACGAAAAGTCATTCGCGGTTCCACCCTACTTCTGATTAAAAATCAGCAGCTTCATTTACTGTACTCAAAAGCGCCCTTCGAAAGGTTCAGCTTCCGGCTTTCACTCTCCCGAAATCGCTTCTTGTCTGAAAATCTTTCTACTCTTCTTTCTCATTGTACATATTCGTTACTATTCATAATAAGCCGTTCAATTTCAGATGTCAAATTATTTTTCATTCGGATAGAAGTTTTTCGAAAAAATACTGCTCTCTTTCAAAAATCATCGACCAATCCTGATAAATTCTCGTTTCCTTCAATTTCTTCTCCTGAATACTGTCGGCTGAAAACTCATATATTTTAGCATTAGGAAAAAACAGCAGTACAGGGGAATGCGTGGCAATAATAAACTGAGAATCGGCACCAATCAAATCCTTCAGCAGTACCATAACCTGCAGCTGGGTACTCAGCGAAAGACCTGTCTCAGGTTCATCAAGCAGGTAAAAGCCTTTGCCGAAAAAACGGTTTGTTAAAAGCTCTACAAACGATTCTCCTCTCGAATAGCTATGAAGATCCCGTTCAAAAACAGACGGTCCAAAAGCATCCGTTTCCTCTATTTCAGTCATTAAATTATAAAAAGATTCTGCCCGGTAGAAATAGAAATCCTTAGGGTAGCTGGGATACCGTACTGGACGACAAGCATCAGCCAGCGAGTAGTTTTCTTCATAAGTGGAGAAGAGCTGATTCCGTGATCCGCCCTCCATATTCATCCCCATCAAACTGGCTATCATCTCAATCACGGTGGATTTCCCTGTCCCATTTTCCCCTACGAAAAAAGTCAGCGGCTGGTCAAAAACAAGGTCATTCAAATCGTTGAGCGCTGATAGATTGAAGGGAAAGTCTTGTTGCTTTGGCTTTTTATAAACAACTTTTTTTAGATAATTGCTAGTCTCCATTTCGCTGCTCCTTCAAGGTGTTCTCCCAGCTTTTCATCTGATCAATAAATTTTTTACTTTTCAAATGGATTCCCACATACTCGTCATAAAGCTCATCAATAATCTTTCTGATTTCTAGCTTTATTTCCGGCTTAACCTCTATTTTATTCAATTTATCATAGGAAACAGCTGAAAAGAGACGAATAAAGTGAATGGCTCTTGAATCCCCATGATAACGATAGGCATCCATGTGCCAATGAGCTTCACATAGTACACCATTGTATTTAGAGGAATAGTCAAACTTGCCTTTTGTCTGACCGCACACCCGGCAGCTCATCCAGTCAATGGAAATACCAAATCGATGAAGCAGCTGAATTTCATATATATTTGTAATGATTTCCGGATCTTTCCCTTCATTAATCAGCTGTAGTGCCTGTAGCGTAAAAGAGTATAAGCTAGGATCATAGATGCGGTCTTCAATTGCTGTGTCTGCAAGATTAAGAATATAGGTTGCATAAGCATTGAGGAAAATATCCTGCTGAATCGCCAGAAACGGTGTCACTTCTTTACTGCTGTTGATAAAAGATAGTCCTTCTTCTCTAAAATCACCGATGTAAACAGCTTGAGTAAACGGCATAATTGCAGGAGTTAAAGGATTATTTTTACGATGAGCCCCTTTGATAAAAAACATTTGCTTGCCAAAGGATTCTGTAAAAATCTTTACCAGCTTATCCTTTTCTTTATAATCTCTGGCAAATAAAACCAGTCCTTTGCTTTCACCTAAAGCCATTTTCTCACCTGCCTCCTCACTTTATCTATTTTATTTAGAAATCCTATATGCTAAATAGCCCTTTTTTCATGATGAAGACAAAATTATTTTTTTAAGCCTCTATCACTAACTAAATTCATATACATTTTAGCAAAAACTACTATAAAAGAACAGTTACGCATTTACATTCATTTCAGAACCCCGTATACTTTATTAGTCGCTCTATCCATCATGTCTCTACACAGAGCAAACTGAATAGACGATAAATCATTAAGGAGCTGTTTAAATGAAAATAAATATACAAAGAAATACAGGGATTGTTGGAATGGGAACTAAGATTACCTTGAAATCCAACGGAAAATTAGTTACACATTTAAAGAATAATCAACAATATCAAATCGAAAACAACGAGGAGCCCGTTCAGTTAACTGCAAATCAATGGTATTTAGGCAGTACACCCGTCACTGTTCAAGCTGGTCAGACAGTAGAAATTGTTACCAATCCCACAGCACTACTGCTTTTCTTTATCTCTATTGTAACAGTCTTTTTAGGCAGCCTGATTACTCCTGTTTTCAGTGTAGTAGGATTGCTTCTTCTTATAGGAACTATGATTTTTTCATTAAAAAACTGGTTCCGTCTAAATGTAAACTAATTAAACAAGCTAACTGAATCAGTCAGCGAATAAAGCAGCAGCCGTACGCCTTTTTGGCTCCTACAGCTACTGCTTTATTTTACATATACTTTTGTTGTATACTTACTATCCTCTAGTGAAGCTCAACAGCCGGCTTTAATAATCCTCTTCCCGATAACCGAAGTCCTGAAGATAGATTTTTTTATCTCGCCAGTCTTTCTGAACCTTTACCCAAAGCTCTAAGTACACCTTATCATCAAGTAAATGTTCTATGTCACGGCGCGCCTTTGTCCCAATCTGTTTCAGCATCTTTCCACCTTTACCGATGATGATCCCTTTTTGGCTATCCCGTTCAACGATGATTGTTGCTTGAATATGAACCTTATCATTTTCATCCCGTTTCATTGAATCCACAACAACAGCTACGGAATGAGGAATCTCGTCTCTTGTAAGAAGAAGAACCTTCTCACGAACCAGCTCAGAAACAATGAAGTATTCCGGGTGATCCGTGATTTGATCATCTGGGAAATACTGCGGTCCTTTCGGCATCCGTTCAACCAGAATTTCCATCAGACGTTCCGTATTATTTCCTTCTGTTGCAGAAATAGGAACGACCTCGGCAAATTCCATCTGGCTAGAATAATCTTCAATAATTGCCAACAAATCATTAGGATGAACCTTGTCAATCTTATTAATCACCAGAAAAACAGGCGTATTTTGTTGCTTCAGACGATCGATAATAAAATCGTCGCCTTTTCCCCGCTTTTGATCGGCACTAATCATAAAGAGAACAGCATCTACTTCTCTTAATGCGCTATACGCAGTTTCCACCATGAAATCGCCTAATCGATGCTTCGGTTTGTGAATCCCCGGGGTATCAATGAAAATCAATTGAGCCTCTGGTGTGGTGTATACTCCCTGAATCTTATTTCTAGTTGTTTGAGCCTTATCACTCATAATAGCAATTTTTTGTCCGACAATTCGATTAAGCAAGGTAGATTTCCCAACATTAGGGCGACCTACGATTGCTACAAAGCCAGATTTGTGTGTTTCAGTCATTCGTTCTCTCCTTCTATCTGTTCAGTGTCAGTGATTATAAAAAATGGATAAGCAGCTGCCATAGCTTTGGCAGAAAAATGATTGCTCCTACAAGTAAAGAGAAGCACGCTGTTAATAGAACCGCACCTGCCGCCATATCTTTGATTTTTTTTCCAATAGGATGAAAATGATAGTCCGTACACATATCAACGACATTTTCAAATGCAGTATTGATAATTTCAACAAGCAATACCAGAAAAATTGTTAATAGCAAAAAAAGCCATTCCATCGCTTTTAACTGGAAAACAAAACCAGCAATCACTGCTACTCCTCCCATCACTACATGGGTGCGCATATTCCGTTCTTCTTTGAACACTGTACGAATTCCCTGAACAGCAAATTCCAGTGAACTGATAAAATGTTTATTTTTTTCGGTTTGTTTATCTTTTAAGGCCATAAGCATCCAATATCTCTTTCTGTAAGCCGAACATCTCTCTTTCATCTTCATCCGTCATATGATCATAGCCATTTAAATGAAGAAAGCCATGAACCGCTAGAAAACCAAGCTCACGTTCAAACGTGTGTCCATACTCTTCCGCCTGCTCAGCTGTACGTTCAATCGAAATCATCAAATCGCCCAAATTGCGCGGCAGCTCCATTTCCTCATCTTCAAAAATGATTGGAATTTCTCCGTCGCCTTCCTCTTCCATCGCAAAGCTAATGACATCCGTCGCCATATCTTTGCCCCGGTAATCTCTATTGATTACACGAATACCTTCGTTATCCATGAAGGTGACAGACAGCTCCGCATCCTCGGGAATATTCAGAAAATCTGCTGCAAACTGCAGCAGATTTTCTACTTCCCTCAAATGATCAGAAGAGACTTTTTCAGTTTCATCAATAAACGTAATGTCCATTAAACATCTCTCTTTTCTTGTTCATCTTTCATTCTCTCTGCTTCGTCCTTCATTTTTGGATATTTAATCCTTGAGTGGAAGGTACTGCACAGACCATTTACTAAAGATTTTTCAACCATTCGAATTTCTTTCATTGTCAGACCGCATTCATCCAGTTGCCCGTCAGCAATACGTTCTTGAATAACAGAATGTACAAACTCTTTGATTTTTTCATTCGTCGGATTGCTCATTGCCCGCACTGCTGCTTCACAAGTATCAGCGATGTTCACAATACCAGCCTCTCTCGTCTGAGGCTTTGGACCAGGATAACGGAAATCTTCTTCCAGTGTATCCGGGTTCCGTTCCTTTTCCTTCATATAGAAAAACTTCATTAACGTCTTTCCATGATGCTGGCGGCAAATATCGATGACCATCTGCGGCATATTGTATTCCTCTAAGATTTTTGCTCCATCAATAACATGGCCAAAAATAATTTGTTTACTATCTTCCGGCAGTAAAAAGTTGTGTGGATTTTCAGCACCTGACGGCAGATTCTCCACAAAGAAATTAGCATGCTTGATTTTTCCAATATCGTGATAGTAACAAGCCACTCGTGTTAACAACGAACGCCCGCCGATTTCAGCTACAGCATTGGCACTCAAACTTGCAACCATCATGCTATGGTGATAGGTTCCAGGTGCTTCCTCCAAAAGCTGCTTCAAAAGCGGATGATTAGGGTTGCTCAGTTCATTCAGCACAATCATACTGTCATCCGTCACAATTAATTCAATATACGGATGCAGCCCCATTGTTAGTAGAAAGGCCAGCAGTTTTCCGGCAAAAGCCGAAATAAGCAGAGTCCAGGTTTTTCCGTCAACAAAGGACATCCCCTGATAGATAGTTAAAATAAGATCCATCCCTACTGGAAAAGCCACAACCCAAACCATTGCTGTCCAGCCCTGCCGGCTGATTCGTTTTCGATTCACTACAGCTGCCAGCAATCCTGAAAATAAATAGGATACTAGAATAATAGTTAAGATATTCGTTCCAATGGAATCATAAAACACAAACAGTGCAAAGACTACCTGAAAGACTCCAGATAAAATACCAGCACGCCGGTTAACAAAATAACTAAGTACCAATGGTACAAACGCAGCTGGGAAAAACAGTGGAATATACAAAAGCTGTTCACTTTGGAAAATCTGGAAGAATTTCATCACCAGAATACTCAAGGACATTGCGCTCACATAAAATAGAACAAAGGAGCGACGTGTCTGCTCTAAGGTTATTTGCTTCGTAAAGAACAGCAGTACAGCTATCTGAAAGAGAATGGTCAGTCCCAGAGCAACAATCGGAAAAATAGACGGATTCTGATTCGTCATTCCCAGCAGCTCCAGCTTTTCGATGGCTTTTGCATCAATCTGTGTTCCTTCACGAACAATGATTTCACCTTGATAAATCATTACAGGCTGAATCGCTTCACGCGCTGTTTTTTTCAGCTCTTCGGTTTTCTTTTCATTTGTAAATTCGTTAGCAACAATACCAGCGTTCACAACGTAGCGAATCTCCTGCTGCATTAGAGAACTTACATCCAGAAATTGAATTTTATTGATTGCTTTCTGGCGAATCTCAGCTAATTCACTCTCGCGGACATGGTCCTCCATAGTATCATCAATCAGCTTCAGACTTTCGGTTTCAACGGTCGCAATCTGTTCATCCGTCAAATTGAATATATTTTGATAAAACACATTAGGAAATGACTGAAACATTGTTATTTCTTCTTGTGTCAATTTTTCAAAAGTTGCCTTTAAAGCTGCAACCCGTTCCTCATTTGTTGGCTGAGGGATCGTTTCATCTTTTTTAGCTGATGTTTTTTTATTTTCATAGTCCTTATCGATTTTAGCGTTTATTGAATTAACAAGTTCAAAGAGCTTTTCTACCCGTTCATGCTGAATTCCAGCAGTATCTTCCTGATAAATATACTCAGGTGTAACCGCCTCTTCAGCAAGCTTTTTCTTCTGCTCCGTCTCATATGTATTTTCAATATTTTTATTTGCTCTAATTGTCGTTTCAGCTAATTGTCCTTCTTTAATTTCAACTTTCTTTTCATGAACGCTGCTAAACATTATGACGAATATAAGTAATGAAAAAACAACCAGCAACACTGGAATAAACGCTTTTCCCAGTTTATCACGTATTTGTAGCAACCATATTTTCAACTAATTATCCCTCCTTTTCCAGAAGTGCTAAGAGTCTTTCTTTTGTTCTTCATATGCTTGAATGATTTCCGCCACGATTGGATGACGAACTACATCCCCAGCTTCAAAGTGGATAAATGCAATTTTCTTGATAGGTCTCAGTGTTCGTTCAGCGTGAACTAACCCGCTGACAACTCCTTTAGGCAAGTCAATCTGACTTGTATCACCATTCACAATCATCTTGGATTGATAACCAAGACGTGTTAAAAACATTTTCATCTGAGCGACAGTTGTATTCTGAGCCTCATCTAAAATGACAAAAGCATCATCCAATGTACGCCCGCGCATATAAGCCAACGGAGCAATTTCGATGACACCGCGCTCCATCAGCCGGTTGGTATGTTCTACACCGAAAATTTGATACAACGCATCATAAACCGGTCGTAGATAAGGATCAACCTTTTCTTTTAAATCACCTGGCAGAAAACCAAGATTTTCTCCTGCTTCTACCGCCGGACGTGTCAAAATAATCTTTTGAACCTGTCCCTTTTTTAAGGCTGCGATGGCCATCACTACTGCCAGATATGTTTTCCCTGTTCCGGCAGGACCTATACCAAATACAACATCATGATTCTTCACTGCATCAATATAACGTTTTTGACCAGTATTTTTTATACGGATTGAACGCCCTTGGTGGTCTTTAAGAATCTCTTCTTCATACATGGCGATAAACGAATCCAGCTGCTGGCTCCTAGCCATCTTTAAAGCAGTCACAACATCAGGTGTCCCAATCTTGATTCCTCTCTTGATTAGCTCCTGTAACGCCCGAAAGACAGACTCTACAATATGAACATTTTCTTCTAAGCCAATAATCTGAATGGTTTCTCCTCTAGTATTGATGACAACTGCACCATTCTCTTCAAGAAACTTCAAATGCTTGTCATGCGTACCAAAAAGCATACTTGCATCATCCATATCCGTTAATTTTATTTCTAAAGATGTTGCCTGATTTTCGTTTTCCGTCAAAAAATTTCCAGCTCCTTTTTTTCGTACATTCCCTACAATAATACCATATTCTTCCTCTTTAAAAAAGAAGCACTCATAATGGATTAAAAACTTTATCATTCTCTTTTAACGTTTGTTTAGAACTGTCACAGCTTAACCACATTCAAAACAGTAAACCTCGCCAGCTACCTCAGTCTTGACGATTATACTGCGCAACAGGAACCAAAAGCAACTAAATTGAGTTACAGAAACAAATGCCTATGTCCTTCTGTTTTTAAATGGCGGATATCCTCTTTTAAAAATCCCTATAGGACAACGAATAAAGAGACTGGGGATTCTAAAATCCCCAGTCTCTTTAGTTCTTGATCAGTTCTTTTGTAGTGAGTCTTTGACAATTGCATTTACCAACCCGCCATCGGCTTTGCCTCTGACTTGCGGCATTACCAGTCCCATAACTTTCCCAAACTCTGCTTGGGAGGTGGCACCAGTTTTATCGATTGCTGTCTGAACAATCTTGCGGATTTCGTCCTCAGAAAGCTGTTCAGGCAGATATTTCTCAACGATTGCCATTTCAATCTTTGCTTTTTCTGCAAGATCTTCTCGTCCCGCTTTTTCAAACTCTACCAAAGAGTCTCTTCTCTGTTTCATCTCTCGAGACAAAACAGCCAACTCTTCTCCTCCGTCCAAATCACGGCCTACTTTGATCTGCTCATTCTGAATGGCGGCTTTCAACAAGCGAAGAACACCTAAAGCACTTTTATCTTTAGCTCTCATCGCTGTTTTAATATCGTCATTCAACGTTGTCAATAATGACATACAACCAGCTCCACTTCATCAGAAACTAGAATTTTTTACGTTTTCTAGCAGCTTCTGATTTTTTCTTACGTTTTACGCTTGGTTTTTCGTAGAATTCACGTTTACGAGATTCTTGTAGAGTACCCGCTTTCGAAACGGAACGTTTGAAGCGACGAAGAGCGTCATCCAGAGATTCGTTTTTACGAACGACAGTTTTTGACATTGTAATTCCCTCCCTCCGAGCTTAAAAAGTAACCGTTTTTCTTATTTATAAATGTATTTCTTATAAATAAAATACTGTCCTTTTTACATTATATCTAATGCAGATTTTATCGTCAACCTCTCCAACGAAAATTGACAAAAATATTTTGACAATTCAATAATTTTAGACAAATTTTTCTGAAAAATTATTGGCAGTTTTCACATCTTCCTAAAATTTCAAAGCGATGTCCTTCAATACTGCAGCCATTTAGTTGTTCCTCAAAAAAGGTCATTGGGCACATATGGATTTCTTTGGTCTTGCCACATACCACACAGATAAAATGATGGTGATGCTCCATATCATGACTACAGTGGAAACGAAACTTCTTTTCTCCATTTAAGTCTGTTGTCTCCAGCAGCGCCATATCTTCAAAATCGTGAAGATTCCGATAAATCGTATCATAACTGATGCCTTTGTATTCATTGTTCATGAACTCGTAAACTTCTTTAGCAGAGATATAGCGATTGCGTTTAATGAGATAGGCAATGATCGCTTCTCTCTTTTTAGTATATTTTAATCCATGAGTTTTCATGATTTCAAGTGCTTCTGCTACTTGGGACTTCGTCTGCGCCATTTTTTATGCTCCTTCTCAAATCAAAATTATTACGAACTAACTCTTGGCTTGTATGGTATAATAAAGTCATTAAAAAATCAAGAAAGGTCGTTTTTAATGGAAAATAATGACAAAAAAACAGTCACAATATTTGTAATCTCTGATTCTGCCGGTGAAACTGCGTCAAAGCTCGCAGCGGCGATTATGGCACAATTTCCAACCGTAGATTTTTCTTTATACAGAAAAACATTTGTTAAAGAAGAGGAAAAACTAAAAGCAGCACTGGAAGATGCCAAAAATGAAAATGCAATGATTCTTCATACGATTATTAGTAAAGATTTGGTTAAAATCGCACATGAATTTTTTGAAGAGAATGCTCTTTACCATTTTGATATTCTAACTTCTCCAATTGAAGAAATTGAACGTTTCACTGGTATTCAGCGTAGCGGTGAAGCCGGAGCTTTGCATCATTTGAATGAAAATTATTTCAACCGTATTGAAGCGATGGAGTTCGCTGTAAAATATGATGATGGAAAAGATCCCCGAGGCTTCCTAGAGGCTGACGTTGTTCTCCTTGGTGTTTCCCGTACGTCAAAAACACCGTTAAGCTTATTCTTGGCTAATAAAAATCTGAAGGTAGCGAATCTGCCGTTAATTCCGGAAGCACATCTGCCAAACGAGCTTTGGGAAATTGATCCGAAAAAAGTTGTTGGTTTAACTAATGATCCAGATATCTTAAACGGTATCCGTAAAGAACGGATGCGTGCTTATGGTCTGCCTGCCGACACGTCTTATTCTGATATTGAAAAAATTCGCAAAGAATTGGAGTATGCAGCAGATTTATATAAAAAATTAGGTTGTGTAACGATTAACGTTGCTTCTCTTTCAATTGAAGAAACTGCTGCGATGATTCTAAGCGCTCTTCATCTTGAAGATCACAGCTACTTCACTACAGAAGATTAACTAAAAAAAAGAACGGATTAGATGCTTTTGCATGTTTAATTCCGTTCTTTTTATTTTTAGTGAAGTGAGTGGGACATAACTAAATATCCAAACTTTGCCTCATTTAGAATCCGAATCAACAGCGAGATACTAAAAACCCCTAAGTTAGATTTTCGGCTCTAACTTAGGGACGCACTTCATATTGAGTTATGTGCCATGTTAAAACACCTGAACCCCTTCCTGATCAACGGAAAGCAAATGAATCGAAGCGTCTTCTGAAAGCTTTTCAAGCTCTGAAATCATCGCATTCGTCTTTTCTTCCTGTGTCAGGACAAGAACAGTTGGACCAGCTCCACTGAGAAACGCACCGTATACACCGACTTTATGTGCTAGTTCGCGAATATTTGTCAAATGCGGAACAAGATGGCTGCGGTGAGATTCGTGCCAGCGGTCTTTCTCCATCATTACCCCGGCCAAAGGCAAATTGCCGTTCAGAATAGCGGCGATCATCACATTGGCAATCGCACTTGCCTGAACCGCCTGCTGATAAGGCATCATTTCAGGCAGCACACTTCTACTTTCTTGCGTTAGAAGTTCGTGATTAGGCACGTAAGCTATCACATCACACATTGGAAAATGGTGTTTCACATGGCGAACCTCTCCATCAACATAACTGGCCACTACAAAATCACCACAAATTGCCGGTGCTACATTATCTGGATGTCCTTCCATTTCAGTTGCAATCTGTACTTTATCTTTTTGAGACAGATGCATATTCCCTAATCGGTTTGCCAGTTCAATTCCCGCTACAATTACACTAGAGCTGCTGCCCAGTCCTCTTGCCAAAGGGATATCTGAAGTCATTTTTAGTTTTTTTGGTGACAGTTTCGGATTAACCTTCAGCGCCGTCTGAATTAGCAGATTTTTCTTATCTTTAGGTATATCTTCTCCTAAAGAATGATCAATCTCCCAAGCTTCAGCGTCCTTGATGATTTCAATGTACAGGTACTGAGATAAAGCAATCCCGCAGGAATCAAACCCTGGACCTAAATTAGCGCTGGTAGCCGGAACTCTTATTTTCATAAATTAGCCACTCCGTTGCGCAGATGCAGACGCATCTCTTCTAAATCACTCATTTTTGAAATCGAAACATCAACAGCCGTCATCGCTGTATCCGGATCTTTCAAGCCATTTCCTGTGAAGACAGCTACGACTGTTTCTCCTTGCTTGATTTTTCCTGATTTCACATGCTGAATCACCCCAGCAAGTGAAGCAGCAGAACCAGGTTCAATAAACACGCCGTCCTGCGCTGCCACTTTACGATAAGCATTTAAAATCTCTTCATCCGTAACACTGTCGATGTAGCCTTTAGACTCATCTCTAGCAGCTTCTGCCAGTTTCCAGCTAGCCGGATTTCCAATTCTGATTGCTGTTGCAATTGTTTCCGGCTGTTCAATCACTTCACCTTTAACAATTGCTGCTGCTCCTTCAGCTTCAAATCCGTGCATCCGCGGCAATAATGTCCCCTGTACATCATGCCATTCTTTAAAACCTTTCCAATAAGCAGAAATATTGCCGGCATTTCCTACTGGAATCGCCAGAACATCTGGTGACTTACCTAGCTGCTCACAAACTTCAAAGGCAGCCGTTTTTTGTCCTTCCAAACGGTAAGGATTTACTGAGTTTACTAAAGCAACTGCTTCCGTTTCGGCAATATCTCTCACAGCTTTTAAAGCTTCATCAAAGTTTCCTGGAATTGAAATAATATCTGCACCATAGATAATCGCCTGAGCCAGTTTCCCCATCGCAATCTTTCCATCAGGGATAATGACGTAAGCCTTGATGCCTGCTCGGGTAGCATACGCCGCAGCCGCAGCACTTGTATTACCTGTTGAGGCACAGATAATTGCTTTGGCGCCGTCTTCAACTGCTTTAGCGACAGCCATAACCATTCCGCGGTCTTTAAAAGATCCCGTCGGATTCAATCCTTCGTATTTTCCATACAAGGTAATGCCCAATTCCTTTGACAAGCTGTGTAGCGGAATCAAAGGTGTATTGCCCTCTGCTAAAGACAGCATCGGTGTCTTTTCTGTGATGGGCAGATATTCCTGATATTTTTTTAATAGTCCTTCATACATAAAATTATCCCTCCAAAACTTTCAGCGTATTCAATAATTTAAACCCAGCTATTTTCTCAATTCCAGCAGTAACCTGCTGCATCTGTGCTTTACTAATTGTATGAGTAATCGTTGCAAACTTCGCTCTTTCCCCATCCGATTTCTGCTGCAGCAGCTGGTCAAAACTCACATTGGCTTCTGCCATCAGCTGTGTTAACAATAGAATTTGACCAGGCTTGTCCGGTACTTCAATAGAAAAATAATATTTTCCAAATATATTCGCCGCATCAGTCAGTTTTGTCTCATGCTGGTAGGAATTGAACATATGACCGGTTGTTCCTAAACGCATGTTTTTAGCAATAGTAATAATATCACTGACTACGCTAGTCGCTGTCGGCTTGGCTCCAGCACCAGGGCCATAGTACATCGACTCACCCACACCTGCACTGTAGATAAATACCGCATTGAACTCGTCTCTGATAGAAGCAAGCGGGTGAGCAGCCGCTACCAGCATAGGCGCTACCTCAGCTGCAATACCGCCGTTGCTTTTTTCAGAGGAGCCAATCAGCTTAATCTCATAACCAAGATGAGAGGCCATCGCTACATCATCTGACGAAATGCCGCGAATTCCTCTTGTATCTATTTGATCGAGGCTAATGTTCATACCGAAGGCAAACTGGCTAAGAATAACCATTTTGTACGCTGCATCAATCCCGTCAACATCATTTGTCGGATCAGATTCTGCAAATCCCAGCTCCTGTGCTTCTTTTAACGCTGCATCATACGTCTTTTTCTCTGAAACCATCTTTGTCAGCATATAGTTAGTCGTTCCATTTACGATACCAAGAACTTTTTGAATATCGTCTGCTGCAAGACTATTAGCGATTGTTCGTAAAATTGGGATACCGCCCGCTACACTAGCTTCATAATAAAGGTCACAGTGATTTTTTTGAGCTAAGGCAACTAGTTCGCTGCCATGTTGTGCTAACAAATCCTTATTAGCTGTTACAACATGCTTGCCGTTTTCCAATGCTTTGGTAATAAATGTCTTTGCCGGCTCAACCTTGCCAATCAGTTCCACTACGATTTTAATTTCTTCATCGTTGATAATTTCATCTATCGATGTCGTTAAGTCAATATCAAACCGCTCAGATTGATACTGTTTTTCTGCTTCATCACGTACTAAGGCTTTACTGACAACAATCTCCATTCCGGTTACTTGGGAGATTTTTTCACTGTGCTCCTGCAGGATTGTCGGAACACCTGAACCAACTGTTCCCAAACCTAATAAGCCAATCTTCAATTTTTCCTTCATTGTGCTTCCCCCAACTAATTTTTTTATAGATGATACTAGAACCTATCAAAAAATACCAAGTGCCATTACTACTACAGCTATAGCAGAATCAGCTGTTCTTAAGAAGTAAAAGCACCACTCTTTCAGCTCCAGTGTACGAATGTATTGATGGTCTCGTTATTTTGAAAGAATATCGCTTTTAGTGAAATCACTGAGATTATCTTTCAAATACGTTATAAAATGAGAAAAATTTCATTTCATTCTCATAAAACATGTCTCTAGTATACCTAACCGTAAAACAAAAAACTAGCCTTTTCTTTTAATTTCTCACTAAATTAAAAGAAAAAGCTAGTATGAGATTATTGTATTGATGCCCTCTTAAATACCAGTTTCCTGCCATGATAAACATCGGCTATTGTCAGAAAACTGCAAATGAAGAACTAACGATGGCTAATATGTTCAAAGGTCTGGTTCAAAATATCAATCACATGATTATCATCTAGAGAATAATAGATTGTTTTTCCTTCACGTCTTGATTTAACGACGCGATTTTGTTTCAGTAGTTTTAGCTGATGAGAGACTGCTGACTGTTCCATAGCCAGTTCCCCTGCCAAAGCAGTGACATTCAGCTCCCCTTTTTTCAATACAAGAAGTATGCGAAGTCTTGTTGAATCGCTAAGAACCTTATACAGCTGACTGACTTCTTGGATTTCTTCCGTTAATTCCATATACCTCAACTCTTTCTATGGTTCTGATAAATCTATCAGATATAATTATTTTTCTACAGCACCATTAGTTGAGGATAAAGTTTTCTTCAAACTAATAGTCGTTTCAAATCCGCAGTTTTATCCTTAACTGTTTGCCTGCTTCACAGCGTCGATTAGTGCGTAGCGAAACCCGTTTTTCTCTAAAGCAGCTACTCCCTTAATTGTACTTCCGCCGGGAGAAGTAACGCCATCTTTTAACTCACCAGGATGTTTCCCGGTTTCAATGGCCAAACGAGCCGAACCTAAAACCATTTGTTCGACAATTTCATAGGCAAGTGCTCTGGGCAAACCTTCCATTACGCCGGCATCTCCTAAAGCTTCCATAAATATGTCCACAAACGCCGGACTACAGCCGGCAACTGTTCCTACTGTTGCTAACAGATGTTCTGGAACCTCTGTTACTTTGCCAAGGCTTTCCAGCAGTTCCTTTGCTGTTTCTTTTTCTGCTTCTGGAAGGTTGCTGCCGTAGACCACTCCAATCATGCCTTCATTTACGCTGACAGGTGTATTAGGTATCGCATGTACTACATATTTTTCTGACCCAAGAGCTTCCTGCGCCTGCGCAACAGTGTGACCTGCTGCAACAGAAATTACAAGACAGTCCTTTCCTAAAAAAGGAGATAGCTCCTTCAAAATAGACAAAACAATATTTGCACCAGTCGCAATAAAGACAACCTTGCATTCTTGAAATGCTGCATAGTCATCAGCAAGTTGAAATCCCAGCTTACGTTGCAGCTTTTCTGCTGTGCCGCTGGATCCTCCTTTTACATAAAGATGATTCGGTGCGACAGCTTCTGCTTTCAGCAGTCCTTCAATCATTGCACCGCCCATATGTCCTGCTCCAATAAATCCAATATTCATCCCGATTACTCCCTTCATAAAATATCGCCTATATAAATCTCACAAAAATTTAGCTGTTGTCTTATTCTCTATGCTGCAGCTTTTAATTGGCTAGACTGTACTAAAAAATAAAAGCTGACAATTTCTTGTGCACTCAAGTCATTTTACAGTATTCGTATAGAAAAGAAAAGCTGGGACAACCGTCTAAACGCCTGCCCCGCCACTTTACTTTTCTAATGATTTATTATTCAGTAATCTTGTTGATGGCTTGTTCAAAGGCAGTCAGCTTATTGTCCGATTCTTCCTGTGTTTCAGCCACTGTAGCCACATAAAACTTAATTTTCGGTTCAGTTCCTGAAGGACGAATAGCAATCCAACTGCCGTCTGCTAAATGATACTTCAGCACATCGGAAGGAGGTGTAGTCAGTGCTTCCACCTGACCATCAGCCGTACGGCTGGTCAATGCTTTAAAGTCTTCTGTTTTACTTACAGCAATTCCGGCAAATTCACTTGGTGCTTCTTTGCGGAATTTCGCCATCAGCTCTTTAATTTTTTGACTTCCTTCGATTCCGCTAAGTGTAACCGAAATCGTTTTTTCTTTGAAGTAGCCATATTCAGCGAAAATATCCTGAAGTCCATCGTATAAAGTTTTACCTTGTTTCTTATAATAAGCAGCTACTTCTGCAAGCAGAACCAGTGCTTGAATTGCATCCTTATCACGAACGAATGATTTCACCAGATAGCCGTAGCTTTCTTCAAAACCGAACATAAATGTTTGAGAATGATCCTGTTCATATTGCTCAATTTTTTCAGCAATAAATTTGAAGCCAGTCAATACATTAACCATTTTAGTCTGATACTTTTCTGCAATTGCTGTTGCCATTTCACTGGAAACAATCGATTTCAAAACAACCGCATTTTCAGGCAGCTTTCCAGCCTGTTTGTGCGCTTCTAAAATATACTGAATCATGATGGCACCTAATTGATTTCCAGTTAATACCTCATATGAACCGTTTGGCAATCTAACGGCTGCTCCTAAACGGTCAGCGTCGGGATCAGTCGCAATCAGCAAATCGGCATTTTCTTTTTCTCCCAAACGAATTGCGTATTCAAACGCTGAATGTTCCTCTGGATTAGGTGATTTCACTGTGGTAAAGTCCGGGTCAGCAACAGATTGTTCCGGCACTAGCATAAACTGCTTGAAACCAGCCTGCGTCAAAGCCTTTTCTCCCAGCATTTTGCCGGTACCATGAAGGGGCGTATAAATAAGCTTCAAGTCGCCGCCCATTTCATCAATCAGATTTTGATTAATTGTTACAGCTTTCATTTCTTTCAAATAAGCTGTATCTACTTCTTCACCGATAATAGTAATTAAGTCACTTGTTTTTGCAGCTTCTTCACTTAACACTTCTACTTTTAACGGATTCTCTACCTCACGTACATAAGCAGTCAAAGCATCTGCATCAGCTGGCGGCATTTGCCCGCCATCTTCGCCATAAACCTTATAGCCATTGTACGCAGCCGGATTATGAGAAGCAGTAATCATGATTCCTGCAAAAGCTTTAAAATATCTAACAGCAAAGGAAAGCTCCGGCGTTGGGCGTAAGCTCTCAAATACATAGGCAGGAATGCCATGCTGAGCTAATGTTTTTGCAGCCTCCATGGCAAACTCAGGAGACATATGTCGAGAATCGTAGGCGATAGCAACTCCTCTTTTTTTCGTTTCCAGATTCTGGGCATCCATAAATCTAGCTAACCCTTCTGTCGCCTGACGTATAGTAAAAATATTCATGCGGTTGATTCCAGCTCCAATGATTCCTCTCATCCCTGCTGTTCCAAACTCCAATGGTGCATAAAATGCATCTTCACATGTTTCCGGATTGTGTTTCAATTCTGCTAATTCATTTTTTAAGACTTCCGGTAAATTTTCCTCACTTACCCACTGTTCATAGACTTGCTCCCAAGACATGAATAAACACCTCTTTTGACTTTGTTTTTGACTCTCTAATAGTATAGCATTCCTCAAAGGCTTAAGAAAGTAATCCGTGAAAAAACATCTGGGACTTTCTTATTTCAGTAAACGACTTATCCGTAGTACCTGGTCACTAATTAATGCCGGTTCAGCAGCAAAATAATCAGCGAACTTTTGACTCCATTTTTTCGTTTCTCTTGCTTCGCCAAATTTTTCCATAATTTGATCATATTCTTCAATTACCAAATAACTATAAGGTAAAAATTTTTCATAATGAACAACAGCTTCTTCGGGAAGACGAGGCTTCACCGTCATTTCTACTATTGGCTTGCCAATACTTAGTCCAAACAAAGGAAACATTCCCTCAGGAAGCCCCAGCAGTTCACTGATTTCCCGACTGTGTCTTCTAATGCTGCCGACAACCACTGAGCCCAAACCTAAACTATCTGCAGCAATAACGGCATTTTCCATCGCAAGTGCGGCATCAGTTGTCGCAATCAAGACCGGCTCCACACTTTCCCCAGTATGATTTTCTACTCCATACTCCTCGCTTACCTGTCGTGTTCGAGCTAAATCACCAGTAAAAATTAGAAAAACTGAGCTATCAAGCATATGAGGATTGCCCGGATTCCATTCTACCAGCTGTCTCCTTGTTTCAAGATCCCGAATGACAAAAATACTGTAAAACTGACCATTCATCCAGCTCGGTGCCTGTCTGGCTGCATCTACTATTAACTGCAGCTCCTCTTCCGGCAATTCGTAGTTCTCATCAAAATTGCGGTGAGTCCTTCGATTTTTTAACAGTTTAATTGTTTCATTCATCTACTACCACTCCCTTCATTTCACTTTTTATTTTAGCATACCCCGTAATACTATTTATCCATCTCTCACATAAAAAGCTTATTATGCTTTTTCAGATTAAACGCTAAGCTTCTAAAATATTTTTGAAAACCTGCTCTTTTAACTAGAGTATCTCTGAAAAGTAAATTGGCATTCGGATGTTTCAGTGATTATTGTGGAAATTAAACACAACCACAAGCTAGCTCATTTCAGAGTAATCATTTTTACTACTATTGATTGAAAAATGACTTTTACTTTCGTCTGCATACCATTCTGTTAGCAGGTCTTTAGGCAAACAGAACTGGTAATGTGCCGCATAAGCGAGTCGCCAGTTCTGTTTACTTAACTTAAGTATGGTAACAGAATGGTATACACTGTTGCGATGATTATTCCTTGAAAGAAATGAGCGCCGCTTATCTTTGAGAGATAGTCTATATAGTCATTCTCCGCCTGTGTTTTCAGACACGCTCTAAAAACAACGCTGAATCATATATTTGCTGTTCGATTAGCCACTATTTTTTCAGTTACTGTTGCGATCTTTCTTTGGAAATCCGGCAGCTGAGCTTCTGATACTCTGGAAAAATTAATTCGTATACTTTCTCTTGATTCCCCAAATAAAAAGCTTGGCGCAACAAGAAGTCCTTCTTTCAGAAAAAATTGCCATTCTTTTTGACTCAGCTTTCCTCGTTTAAAGGTTGCCCATAAGTAAAAACCTCCTTGGGGACGTTCAACCTGCCAATGCGGCTGCTCTTTCATTATTCTATAGACATTGTTTTCTCTTTTTTTCAGCTCTTTTTTTAATTCAGAAAGCCGGTTGTCAAAAGCTGGATCATTCAAAGCAATAGCCGCTAATAGTTGCGGAAAGATACTTAAAGAAAAATCCATAATTTTTCGTGCCTCTGCAATCTGCCGGTTGACAGAGGGCGGTGCACTTAGCCAGCCTATTTTGGTTGTTGAACCTAATATCTTAGATAGGGAACCGATATAAAGAACATTTTCAGGGTCAAGTTTTTTGAGCGGCGGAATTTGACTGCCTGATACTTCACTAATTTGCCCAAATACATCGTCTTCTAAAATAGGAATCTGATAGCTCTGACACAGCTCAACTAATGCTTGCCTGCGTTTCAGACTCATGACCTTTCCTGTCGGATTCTGAAACGAAGGATTAACCATCACCATTTTTACCCTGTGCTGTCTGATGACCTGTTCCAAAGCCGATAGTTCAATCCCGTCTTCATCCATCGGTACACCATAAAGCCGAATCCCTGCGGCTTGAAAGATGGGCAAATCGTATAAGAAGGACGGGTCCTCTATAGCTACACTATCTCCAGACGTTAAGAGAACCTGCAAAATCAGAAATAGCGCCTGCTGCGCTCCAGAAGTAATGAGCAGACTTTCCTCCGGCACTAAAAATCCATACTGCTGCTTAATCATACGGCTAACCGCTGTTCTTAGCCCTTGATAGCCAAACTCATCCTGCTGCTCTTCTTCCAAAAATTGCTTCCACGTAAGTGAAGGAAGATCAAAGGCTGGAATTAGCTCCAATGGCAGTTCTCCAGTATAAAGATCAAGTACTTCATTATTTTCCTTAGTAAGAAGCTGCTTCATCTGCTCTATAAACGGTTCTGTTTTACTAAAGGCATTTTGCTCCAGATATCTTCGCCAGTCTGTTCTTGCCGTTGACGTAATGCCCCACTTTCCCTCAGCAACAAACGATCCGCTCCCTTGTTTTCGAAGCAGCCAGCCCATTGCCTCAAGCTCTTCTAGTGCATGAACCACAGTAGAACGATTCACCCCCAGCATATCTGCCAGCTTTCTTTCTGCCGGCAGCTTTTCACCTGGAAGCAGTTCTCCGTTTTTTATTAGACCTAAAATATGTTCAACGATTGCCTGATAAAAAGGCAGCCCATCTGTTTTTTTTATCTCCCACATATACTCACCTTCAAATAAAATTGGATGAGTTAAAAATAATCCAATTGGCTGTTTTTGTCAATGAATGACTAGGATAAAATACAACTACTTATTCATTTACTACTAAAGGGGGATAACAATGATTAAAAAAGTTCTTACTGTGGCTGGTTCTGATTCAAGTGGGGGAGCAGGCATTCAGGCAGATTTAAAAACCTTTCAGGAATATGGTACCTTTGGGTTTTCCGCTCTAACAAGCATCGTAACAATGGATCCTGATGAAGGCTGGAGCCATACCGTAACGCCAATCGATCCTGAACTTGTAGATAAGCAATTAAAAACGATTTTTGCCGGCGGTGCCTTAGACAGCATGAAAACCGGGATGCTCGGAACTGTAGAAGCTATTGAAATTACCAGAAAATATATTGATCAGTTTCACATGAATAATGTTGTAATTGATCCTGTGATGGCTTGTAAAGGAACCAGCGAGCTGCTGCAGCCGGAAAATGTAGCTGCGATGACCCGCCTGCTTCTTCCAACAGCGACCATTACTACGCCTAATCTGGTAGAAGCTGGAATTCTCTCTGAAATGGGCGATTTAACCTCTGTGGAGCAAATGAAAGAAGCGGCTAAAAAAATTCGTCTGCTTGGTCCTGACTATGTTGTCATTAAAGGCGGACATCGTTTGCAGACTGAAAAGGCGACCGACCTTTTCTATGATGGAGAAAACTTTACTTTATTAGAAAATGAAAAAATCTCGACAGACTTTAACCACGGTGCCGGCTGTACCTTTGCAGCAGCAATTGCTGCTGGATTAGCAAAAGGATTCTCTGTAGAAAAAGCTGTCCGGACGGCTAAAGCTTTTGTTGCTGCGGGAATTAAAAACGGTCAGCGAATCAATCCATTCTTAGGACATGTGTGGCATGGTGCTTACAATCAAGCAGAAAAACGAATGACTGATATTGAAGGAGTGTAAGGATGACTAAAAAGAATACCACACTTTCAATTGTGCTAATTGCCCTTTTTGCAGCGCTGACTATTATGGGAACAATGATTAAAATTCCTATGCCAACTGGTGCTTTCGCTCATTTAGGAAATTCAGTCCTGTTGCTGGCAGTCTTACTGCTAGGGTATACGAGAGGCGCCTTGGCGGGCGGTTTAGGCTTTGCCATTTTCGATTTGATGAACGGCTTTGCTGCTGAAGCACCCTACTTTTTTGTTGAAAGCTTTATTGTTGGCGGTGCGGCGGCTTTGACTATAATGGCGTTTAACAACAACATCGACAGCTTTAAAAAGCTGATTACTGTCGCCCTCATGACTGGTATTGCCAAAATCATTATGACTCAGCTAAAAAATACTGCGCTAGCTATGTTTGCCGGCAGCAGCTTTACCTTAGCCTTTTCCAGTGCCACCTCAATGCTCTTAGCCACTGTCCTAAACGTTATAACCACAATTGTCATTGTTTCATTTGCTTATTTCCCGTTAAAAAAAGCAATGACTACGATTTTCAGATAAACTAAAAAAGACGAGATAGAAACTGGCTCATTTTGAGCGCTTGAATCTTCTATTCCGTCTTTTTAACTTTTTTCTAAATTCTTGTTTTCATATTTTACTGATTTTCTAAATTACCACTTGTCTTTACTAGTAAAAATACTTTCCAGAATGCCAAATAAAATCCCTGCTACTGGATAAACAATCCAGAAAGTCGTCCAATTTCCAACTACAAACGCTTCAAAAAGTGAAATAATCACGACTATCGGCCAGTAAACTCGCTCAACGATTTGCCAAAAATATGGTTTTTTTTTACGCTTTTCTTCTTTCGCACGCGGTCCTAGCTTATCTTCGTCTGAAATAAAGTATTTGTGCTTCAACAGTTGAGTAAAGCTACCCATAATCACACCAGCATAGATGAAGAGAAAAACGCCAGCTGAAACAATCAGACATGTTAAACCTAACCCCAGCATAGTATATCGATCCGAATCACTGTATGCCGAAAGGGCTACTACTGGGGTTGCAGAGATAATACAAAATACCACCCCAGCTGAAATACTAAACACATAAGAACGCTGGAAGCTCTTTTTTTTCTTTTCAACCAGTCGCTTCACTTGAATTGGAATCAGACGATCATCTAATTCTTTGCGATTATTTCCCATACTTGTTCCTGCAGTGATAAATAGCGGAACTCCTGCAGCGACACCTAAAAATAAGAAGATAATCCCAAACATCTCTCCAACCCTTTCACCATACCAACCTGAAATTCCAAAAAATATAGCTGAACCAATTAAAATAAGAGCAACGCCAATTCCAATAAATAGAGCTCCTTTTTTCTGAACGTTTAAAAATGTTTCTGCTTCTTCAATAGTAATCTCATCTACATCATGGCCAATTTCATCCCGATATTCTTTTTTTAGATTCATTTCTTCCAGAAGCTCATCAATATTTCCAAATTCAGAAATAACGGCTCCAATTGCTTCATTTTCTGTTTTCCCCTGGTTCTTCAAATCTTCATATCGATCCTCCGCCCCTGCAAGCAAATCCTCTTTTAGTTTTAACACTTGTGGTGTTCCTTCAATCCCTAAAAATAGGCTTTCTATGTACTCTCGAATTGTTTTCATCATTTTTCCTCCTTGATAAAGCGTTCAACGACTTTCTTGGTCAGTCGCCATTCTTCTTTTTTTTCTTCCAGATAAATTTTGCCAGATTCTGTGATTTTATAATAGGTTCGTTTTTTACCATGAGTGACCTGTCCTGGATAAGACTCAATGAATTTATTTTTTTCCAAACGGGTAAATGCTGAGTACAACGTCGTTTCTTTTATCGAGTATTTCTCTTCTGAAACCTCCATGATACGTTTAGATACCTCGTAACCATACGAATCACCTTCTAAAAGAATCGTCAAGATGAACGTGTCATTGTATCCTCTGATTGCATCACTGCCAATCATTGAATCACCTCCTAAATTACTTCATCTAACGTACTACGTCTGTCGTTGTAATTATAATAGCACAATTACTACGACAGGTAAAGTAAAAAAAGAAAAGAAAATAGAAAAACAGCAACCTGTCAAAAAAAGACAAATTACTGTTTAATAGTTAATATTTTATTAGATTGTATCTCCATTAAAAATAGAGTTTTTAACAATAACATAGTCCACTTTGCGAATGGATTCTAAATCTTTTCCGCCGGCATAAGAGATAGAGGATTGTAAATCTTGGCGCATCTCAACTAAGGTATCTTCTAGTTTGCCTTTGTAGCGCAGCCAGATTTTTTTCCCTTCTACGTTCTTCTTTTCTCCTTTTTGGAACTCAGAAGCACTACCGAAATATTCTTTGTAGACAACACCGTTCTCTACCTTGGTTTCTCCCGGAGATTCTTCGTGGCCTGCAAATAGAGAACCAATCATGACCATCGTCGCCCCAAAACGAACGGATTTAGCGATATCTCCATGTGTACGAATACCGCCATCTGCAATAATCGGTTTACGTGCTGCCTTTGCACACCAGCGCAGTGCTGCTAACTGCCAGCCACCAGTACCAAAGCCAGTCTTGATTTTTGTGATGCAGACCTTACCAGGACCAATCCCGACCTTTGTCGCATCTGCACCAGCATTTTCAAGCTCGCGAACCGCCTCAGGAGTCCCCACATTTCCCGCAATCACAAAGGTATCCGGAATATGTTTTTTCAAATGCTGAATCATCCGAATCACTGCATTGGAATGCCCATGGGCAATATCAATTGTTACGTAATCAGGAATCAACTGCTGTTTAGCTAGTTCTTCAACAAAAGCATATTCCCCTTCTTTAACACCCACACTAATGGATGTAATCAGATTCTTTTCCTTCATTCGTTTGATAAAAGGAATACGTGCTTCCTCATCAAAACGGTGCATAATATAGAAATAACCTTTTTCTGCTAAAAATTCTGCTATTTTTTCATCAACGATTGTCTGCATATTTGCAGGAACCACCGGCATTTTAAACTGATGCTTACCTAACTGCACTGTTGTGTCGCATTCAGAGCGGCTGTCTACAATACATTTATTCGGAATTAACTGCACATCTTCATAATCAAAAACTTTCATTCTACTATCTCCTAGCATTTTTAATAGTTTTTTAGGCTTAAAATACGTAAAAAGAACAGCAATTATAAAATAATTGTTCGTCTTTTTTTGCGCCCATGATAATTTACATCATTTTGAGAGCTTTGTCAAAGGAATTCTTTAAATCCTTGCTTTTTTCTTCCAGTCCTTAAGATTTTTTAGTACCGAACTTTGTCCCTCGCTAAAAAGTTGTTGTATAATTAAAGCTGAGACTACGAAAAAGAAAGGTTCTGATTTTTTTATGTTGAAAATTGAACAAATTAAAACAGGTATCATTGAAGAAAACTGTTACCTTATTTATAACGACAAATCGCTGCTGATTGTAGACCCAGGTGCGCAGGCACAAAAGCTGCTTGATGCCATTAGTAAAATCAACAAAACGCCTCTAGCTATCCTTTTGACGCATACTCACTACGATCATATCGGTGCTGTTGAAGAATTACGAAAAACATTTGATATTCCAGTTTACGTCAGCCCATTAGAGCAAGACTGGTTATCTAACCCGCAAATGAATCTATCTGGTTTAGCACGTCATGACGATTTGCCTGATATCGTCGTTCAGCCTGCTGAATATGAATTTGAAATGAAAGACTACACCATCGGCGGCATGTCCTTCACCGTTGTGCCGACACCCGGTCATTCAATTGGCAGCGTTAGTTTTATCTTTGATGATTTTGTAGTGACTGGGGATGCGTTATTCCGAGGCAGTATTGGCCGTACTGATTTGCCGACCGGCAATCAGGAACAGCTCCTGCATAGCATTAGAACCTATCTGTTTACTTTACCAGATGAATTTCCAGCGTATTCAGGGCATGGTGAAGCAACAACTATTGGTCATGAGAAGAAAACAAATCCCTTTTTTCAGTAAACGATATAAATGAGGTGAACGTATGACAGAAACAAAGCTTTATATCATCCGCCACGGAAAAACAATGTTTAACACAATTGGGAGAACTCAGGGCTGGTCAGACACCCCTCTGACTGCAGAAGGAGAAGAAGTAATTCATCAATTGGGAGTTGGATTGAAGGGCGTAGCTTTTGAAGAGGCCTACTCCAGCGACAGCGGACGTGCTATGCAGACAGCGCGAATTATTCTACAAGAGCATACTCACGGCGAGCAGCTTCCCTACCGTACAGACAAGCGGATTCGTGAATGGTGCTTTGGTTCACTGGACGGCGGCTATGATGGGGAATTATGGGGCGTAGTTCCTCGAATTTTAGCGTTTAAAAATTATGAAGATATGATGTCCAAATCCATTACGTATGAAGAATTAGCCAGCGCTATCATGGCAGCTGATACGGCTGACTGGGCAGAACCTTACGAAAAGATTCGTGAACGCACATGGAACGGCTTTGAGGATATTGCACACCGCCGTGAAAAAAACGGTGGGGGCAACGTTATGATCGTTTCTCACGGGTTAACAATCTCCTTTTTGCTTTCCCTCATCGACGACTCTCTTCCTATGCAGATGGGATTGGAAAACGGCAGCGTTACGACGCTTCTTTATAATAACGGGAGCTTTACGATTGATAAAATCAATGATTTGAGCTACATCGAAGCTGGAAAAAAAGAACTAACCGAAAAAAATCTTCTATAAGTTAAATATCGTAGAACTTGGAGCAAAAATTAACTGGCTTTGTTTCAAATTCTTCTTGTAAAAGAGTGTAGAACCGAAATAAAAAGACGATAAGAGGATGTTCCCTTCTCCTCCTATCGCCTTTTTGTCTTGTTCTATTTGTTATTGTTTCAGCTGACCAACCGTTTTTCTGGACTGCTGAATATGTTCCAACGTCTCATCATAATTACTGGATGCATAAAGGAAAAACAAAACATCAACTACATACATCTGTGCAATCAGTGAAACCGTCGCCGCACTTCTCAGCGGTGCCTCCTCGCCTTTGGCTGTTAGCAAGACAATATCGCTGTATTTCGCAACCGTTGACTGCTCATTTTGAGTTATTCCTATGGTAGGGATACCATTTTCAGCAGCAATACTCAATAGAGAAATCAGTTCCCTTGTCTCTCCAGAATTGGATACCGCAATAAATAGACTTTTTCCCTTTGTCGTTCCCATAGCTGAAGCAAATAAATGATGATCCAGTGTACAGAATACATTTTTTCCAAGTCTGGTAAACTTTTGATGAATATCCTGAGCGACTAAAGAAGACGCGCCTAAACCATAAACAAAAATCAGTTCGGCCTGTTCAATCAGCTCAAACACTTCAGTTATATTCCTTTCATCTAAAAGATCTGCTGTGCGCTCCACTGCATGAACAAAACGAACGTTCAGCTTCTGTTTGATTGCCTCTACAGATTCATCCTTTTCCACTTCTGTATACATATCTGTTGCCATTGAGCCCAAATTTGCAGAAAGCAGAAGTTTCAATTCGGTAAACCCATTAACATTTATCGAGTGACAAAATCGAATGATAGCCGCAGGACTAGAAGCTGCTTTTTTTGCCAGCTCCTGCGCACTTAAAGTGATCACTTCATTCGTATTATCCAAAATATAGTCTGCAATCTTCTGTTCTGACTTCGGCAGCTGTGCTCGATAATCTTTAATTGACAAAATAATATTCTGCTTCATTCTAATCACTCCCCATTCTTTTTTTCATTAAATGATGTATTCCACATTCTCTATTATAATATATATTTTTGCTTCTTTAACAAAAAAGACAAGAAAATTTTTCTCGTCTTTTTCTGCTATTTATTTCATATCCTTTGGAATCCCAAAGAAGAGCGTCGCTGCAAAACCGCCAGCGTATGCAGCCAGCAAACCTAAAACATAAGCCAGCCATTGATTATTAGCAATCAGCGGAATTAATGCAGCACCACTTGGTCCAATAGCAATTGCTCCAACATTGCCAAATGCCCCGATTACAGCTCCGCCAATTCCTCCGCCTATACAGGCTGTGATAAAAGGACGACCTAATGGTAATGTCACACCGTAAATTAGCGGCTCACCAATTCCCAGAATACCGACGGGAAGTGCTCCTTTAATCATTTCTACAAGCTTCGTATCTTTTCTGCAGCGTATCCATAACGCAATTGCTGCACCTACTTGCCCAGCACCAGCCATAGCCAGAATTGGCAGCAGTAAAGTTTGTCCAGTTTGAGTAATCATCTCCATATGAATCGGTGTTAGAATTTGATGTAGACCAAACATAACCATTGGCAGGAAAGTCAGCCCCAGCACGAAACCAGCAAATGCTCCGCCAGTTTGCAAAACAGTATTAATAATTCCAACTAGACTATTTGAGATAAAACCAGCAATCGGCATAATTAGAAAGATAGTAGTCAAACCGATAACGAGCAACGTAATCGTTGGAGTAATAATAATATCAATTGAATCCGGAATTACCTTATGCAGTTGTTTTTCCAATAAAGAAAGCAACCAAACCGCAAAGATAACACCAATAATGCCCCCTTGACCTGCTGACAACGTCCCACCAGTAAATAAGTTCGGCAATGGTGCATCAGGATTCATCCCTGTCAGCATTGTTACGCCGCCGATAACTCCGCCAAGAGCTGGAGTAGCGCCGAACTCGCTGGCACTATTAATCCCTGTATATAAAACCAGATAAGCAAAAATTCCGTTTTTGATGATATTCAGTACATCCACATACTGCTGCCACGAAGCAGCTAAGTCTCCTGCAACAATCAGGTTGGACATAACCGCAGCAATGCCGCCAATAATTCCGGCGCCTACAAATGCTGGAATTAGCGGAACAAAAATATTAGAAATAGATTTTAAAATGGCTTTAAATGGAGAATTACTTTTGTGCTTTTCTTTTTGTTCAGCCTTCATTTGTGCTGCTTTTTCTTCAACAAGTTCTTTTCCTGATTTTCCGGAGATAGCTTCTGTCTGTTCAGAAGCAGGAAATTCCTCTCCCAGCTTTACGCCGGCAATGTCCACCATTTCCTGTGCAACCTTATTGACTGTTCCTGGTCCAATAACTACTTGTAATGTGTCGTCTTCAACAACCCCCATAACGCCGTCAATCGCCTTCAACTTTTCCAAATCGACTTTATCATAGTCCCGAATATCCATCCGGACACGCGTCATACAATGCCGCAGCTTTTCCACATTACCCATTCCGCCTACTTCTTCATAGATTTCTCTGGCGATTCGTTGAATTTTTTCCTCTGCCATTCTCTTTTCCTCCTTGATTAAGAAATTGTATTTTTAATAAAATGATTGCCCTTAATTAATTTTTCCTCTGCCTCTTCTTTTGAAGAGTTAGTTAAAATCATTACAATTGCCAACTTGACATTCTTATCGGCTTTATTAAAGTAATCAGCAGCTTCCTCATATTTACAGCCAGTTGCTTCCATAATTATCCGCTTAGAACGTTCCACTAGCTTTTCATTGGTTGGCTTGACATCAACCATCAGATTACCGTAAACCTTACCAATTCCGATCATCGAAACCGTTGACAGCATATTCAAAATCAACTTTTGAGCAGTACCAGATTTCAAACGAGTCGAGCCAGTCAAAAATTCCGGTCCAGCATCAACCTCAATAATTGACTGTGCATATTGGCTGATTTCAGCATGCTTATTGCAGGCTAACGAAGCTGTTCCTGCACCAACTTCATTGGCATATTCTAGTGCGCCAATGACATACGGTGTCCGTCCGCTGGCAGCAATACCTACTACATAATCCTCTGCTGTCAAATGAAGATTGATTAGATCCTGCCTGCCAAGCTCTTGAGAATCCTCTGCGCCTTCAACGGCAAGAGTCATCGCTTGTTCACCACCAGCAATTAGTCCCTGAACCATTTCTGGTGAAACACCAAAAGTCGGTACGCATTCCGCTGCATCTAAAACACCTAGTCTACCACTTGTTCCTGCACCAAGATAAACAAGACGGCCGCCTTTTTTAAAGCTTTGAATAATTTTTTCTACCACTACTTCAATAGCAGGTAATGCTTCTTTGACTGCCAAAGCTACCTTTTGATCCTCTTCGTTCATTTTGAGTAACGCTTCTTTCACTGTTAGCTCATCTAAGTTCATCGTATTTGTATTTCTTCGCTCAGTTGTCAAGTTTTCTAAGTTCATTTGTTAAAAATCCTTTCTTAACTAATTTAAATTTCACGCCGCCTTTAATTTGACTAACTAACGACTTATCCAAAGCAGCAATCTCAGCGGCAATATTCACTTTCTCGTCTTTCGGAAGATACTTCCGAATGATTTGTATTTCCCCCATATATCGACCATATTTTTTATTGTCTACAGTTACTAGTCCTAATGTCCGTTCTCTAATAATTTCAGGCTCAATTACAGGGATTTGTCTAAAACGCGCAGCTGCACTGCGAATCACATCTCTTGCTGCATCCAGCCGATTGGTGTGTTCGCCTAAAACATATTCATAAAAACGGCTGCCTACATCTTCTGTTTCCAAAATCAGCTGTTTTTGACTCAGATAACCTTCAAATTGTCGAATCGTTCGGAAATCAATCTCTGGATCGCCAATATAAACTGCATCAACTGCCAGTTCTTTTAATTGGAGTGCAGCAGCCAACGGATTGAGTCCCCGGTGTTCTTCTAAAGTCGGTAGTCCTTCAAACAGAGGACCGCGCAATTCTCTATTTCCCGGAACAAACGCAAAAATTTCAAAACCATTTTCACTCAACCAACGATTTTTTTCTACAAACATTGTTTTATCTAAACCTGTTTCTGGTCGGGGATAATAATTGTGCCAAGCTTCAAAGCTGGAAAAATCTGCCTCATATTTCTTTAGTTCAGCAATATCCTCAGCAGTAATGGTACTGGCATTCAAACCAACAGTTAGCTGATGAGATAGTTCAGCAATCTCTTTATTAGAGATTGCGTAGTCCATTCGCAACCCAGTTACTCCCAGCGCTAAAATTTCATTGACTCGATTAGTGGATAAACCAGCCCGTTCCAACGCAGCCCCGGATATGTCCACCATTAATTTCATTCCTTCAGAAGCTGCAACCCTGCCAAGAGCTTTGAGTCTTTCCAGGTATAATGAAGCATCATCTTCGGGAATATGAAGTGATGTAAAAATTCCTCTAAAACCAATCTCACGTAACTCTTGAATATACTTAATCTTCTGTTCTGTCAGACCCTCTCCTAAAAATATAGAGATTCCATACATAAACTGCTGCCTCCTCTTTAATACGCTTACATTATATATCGATTGAAATAAAATTTCAAGTATAATCAGAAAAATAATCTTATTAGTAAAATTAAATTTCACAAAAATAAAAATAGAAAAGCACTTGCCAAATTGACCAGTGCTCCACTCTCGCTATTTGAATAAATGATTAGTTAAACTATGGAATAGTGTAATCATTAAAATCATCCGGTTTCTTTGATTATCGTTTCAATCTGATTAGTCTACAGTAAATCCATCCATTCTATGTATTTGGTTTTTATCAATCAATGATTTCTCCTATTTTTTCTCCAACCTTTACTTTACCAGACTTTTTCATGACAAACTTTTTTGCTTCGTCATTTGATGTAATCGCAACAATCATATCTGTTTCTTTTCCAAACTCCTTCAACTCATCGAGATTCACCTCTGCGACAACCATTTGAGGCGTTACTAATTCCCCTACGGTGACTTTCAAATCAAAAGGAAATCCCTGTAATTCCCACGTATCAATTCCCATATGAAGCAAAATCTCCACATCATTATCCATTCGTAAATTCATTGCATGTTTGGTCTTATAGATACTAATGATTCTGCCGAAAACAGGCGCATGAATGATGCCGTTTTCCGGAAAAACGGCATAGCCGTCCCCTAATAATTTTTGTGAAAACACTGGATCTGCCACTTCATTAATCTTTACTGCTGTTCCGTCAGCAACAGCATAAAATGAGTTTCTCGCGTCTGCTGCATTTTTTGATAATGGTCTATACATTTCTATTCCTCCAGTATAGCCCCCCTTGTTTCTAGTATAGAAAAACATCTGCAAAAACACAATTAAAACAAATTACTTAAAATTTTAATACATGTAATCTATAGTTGGTTGGTTTTTTTTCCACTTAACGGTATACTATACATGTATCTATTTTTATATAGAAAGGAATGAACTCATGTTATCTAATTTATGGAAAGCAATTATTCTTGGAATTATCGAGGGTATCACTGAATGGCTTCCAATCAGCAGCACAGGACATCTTATTCTAACCGATGAATTTATCAAAATGAACCTTAGTGCTGATTTTATGGAAATGTTCAATGTTGTTATCCAATTAGGTGCTATTATGGCCGTTGTTGTCTTGTATTTTCATAAGCTAAATCCTTTTGCCAAAACAAAAACCGAAGAAGAAAAACAAGACACTTGGGAACTTTGGAAGAAAGTTCTGGTTGCCTGTGTACCGGCAGGCGTGATAGGCATTCTGATGGATGACTGGCTGGATGCCCATTTTCATAACTTTGTAACTGTGTCTATTATGCTGATTGTTTATGGTATCGGATTTATTCTTGTTGAGAGACAAAATAAAAACAAAAAGCCAAAATGTACCAGCTTAAACCAATTCACTTATAAAGCAGCAATTATTGTCGGTTTCTTTCAGGTATTATCTTTAGTTCCTGGAACTTCACGTTCCGGTGCTACAATCTTAGGAGCCATTATGATTGGTGCTTCCCGTTATGTTGCAGCTGAATTCTCCTTTTTCTTGGGAATTCCTGTTATGTTTGGAGCCAGCTTCCTAAAAATTGTTAAGTATTTAATGAAGGGAAATCTGTTTAACTTCTCAGAATTCTTTATTCTGTTAGTAGGGGCAGCTGTTGCTTTCCTAGTTTCAGTTGTCGTCATTAAATTCCTGCTTAACTATATTCGAAAACATGACTTTACTGTTTTTGGCTGGTATCGAATTGTTTTAGGGGTACTTTTAATCAGCTACTGGTTATTCTCGTAAACAAAGAAGAGTCGAAGGATTGCCGTCCTTCAGACTCTTTTTTTGTCGTATTTTGTATTTATTTAGATAGAAGGCAAATAGAGTGGCTGTACTACGCTTCTCTTTATGAACCCATATCTTTGATTTTAATCAAACGCGTAATTTCTCCACGTTCATTTTCTTCCAGCTTCATCTTGATGTAATAGATGGTTTCTTCCAGCTGAGGAATGGTCATATACTCCAGAGCATTTACCCGTCTACGGGTCTTTTCAATCTCCTCTGCCATTAACTGACACGTTTTTTCTACTTCGGCCAGCTCTAAAAGCTTAGGCAAAACAGAAGAAATTTTGTCAAAGGAACGATCCAGCTCTGCATTAGAATTTAGATAACCATAATTTAACGGCGCATCGACAATTTCCTCATCATAATGAAAATTCATAATAGGAACAGCCACACTCATCACATTTTTCTCAATGATGTCCATTGTGACATCACTTGCCGGGATGGAAACCAGTTCCTCAATGAAGGCTTCATTCAGCGTGCTACTGGACAAAACAAAGCTGGACAGGGCTCCGCTTAATTCTTCTTCTACTTCAAGACGAAGTTCATTATTTTTCCTTACCAGCAGAATAAAACGGCGAATCAGTTCATCCTGCTTGTCTTTCAACAGCTTGTGTCCGCGACTGGCAGTGCCCAGCTGCTTTTTCAGACGGGTAAGCTCCATACGTGTAGGATTCACATTCAATCTAGCCATTGTGCTCACTCTCCCTTAGTCAAATAAGCATCCAGCATATCATCCTTGATACGTTTTAATTCAGTTCTCGGCAGCATAGCTAACAATTCCCAGCCAAGATCCAGTGTTTCCTCAATTGAACGATTTTCATAAAATCCTTGATTGATATACTCATTCTCAAAGCGATCTGCAAATTTCGCGTAGATTTTATCTACATCAGATAAAGCCGATTCCCCTAGAACAACTGCTAATTCTTTGGCCTGCTTCCCTTGAGCATAAGCAGCAAACAACTGATTCATCGTTGCCGCATGGTCTCCTCTGGTTTTACCTTCCCCAGTTCCTTTATCCTTCAAACGAGAAAGCGAAGGTAAAACATCAATCGGCGGCTGAATCCCCTTCTTATCAAGCTCTCTTGACAAGATAATCTGCCCTTCAGTAATATAGCCAGTCAAATCGGGAATTGGATGCGTTTTATCATCCTCTGGCATAGTCAAAATAGGAATCTGCGTTACCGAACCTTTTAAACCACGAATACGGCCGGCGCGTTCATACAAAGTTGCCAAATTGGTATACAGATAGCCTGGATAGCCGCGACGCCCTGGTACTTCCCGGCGGGCCGCAGAGATTTCACGCAGCGCTTCACAATAGTTTGTCATATCCGTCATGATAACCAGCACATGCATCCCTTTTTCATAAGCAAGATATTCTGCAGCAGTTAAAGCCATTCTTGGTGTAGCAATCCGTTCAATCGCCGGATCGTTCGCCAGATTCATAAACAGCACCGAACGGTCGATAGCACCTGTTTGACGGAAATCCTCCATAAAGAACTCCGCTTCTTCAAACGTAATACCGATTGCCGCAAAAACAACAGCGAAATCATCTTCACTATTCAGCACGTTGGCCTGACGGGCAATTTGTGCTGCTAAATCTTTATGAGGCAGACCTGAACCGGAAAATACCGGCAGCTTCTGACCACGAACCAGTGTATTCAGATGATCAATTGCAGAGATTCCAGTCTGAATAAATTCATCGGGATAATCTCTACTGACAGGATTGATTACTTCACCATTTATATCCAGACGTTTCTCAGGAAGAATATCAACACCATTATCTTTCGGACGACCTAAGCCATCAAATATCCGGCCAACCATATCTTCCGAAACACCTAGTTCAAGTGGATGACCTAGGAAACGGACTTTTGAATCACGAATATTAATTCCGCTCGTTCCTTCAAAAATCTGAACCATGGCTTTATCACCATTGACTTCAAGCACTTGCCCCCGTCTAATATCGCCGTTTTGCATCCGAACCTCAATCAGTTCCTCATACTTTACGCCTTCAACCTTTTCAACAATCATTAAGGGTCCAACAACTTCATTAATCGTACGGTACTCTTTAATCATTTGTCATCCCCCCATCAGCAACAATTTGTTTCATCGTAGTCTTAATTACTTCTACAAGTTCATCCAGACGGTCAATTTCTTCCTCTGGTACATATTTGCTTCGGGCAATGCGATCACGGATTTCACCTGTTCCATTAATAATCTCAGAGAAGTATGCGTTGAGCTCCAATGCTTTCTTTCCTTCTTCAAAGAAAGTCAAAATCAGTTTCAACATTTTAAACTGTTTGTCTCTTGAGGTAAACGTATCTACGTCGTCAAACGCATTTTGCTGCAAATAATCTTCTCTCAATGATTTTGCGACTTCCAAAGTTAAACGGTCTTTATCAGATAAAGAATCAATTCCGACTAAACGAACAATTTCTTCCAACTGAGATTCTTCCTGTAAAATTCTCATCCCTTCGGCAACCATACCAGACCAGTCGTTTTGCAGCTGCTGATCCAAATACTTCCCGACCTCTGTGCTGTATAGCGAGTAGCTTTGAAGCCAGTTAATCGATGGAAAATGACGTTTTTGAGCGAGGATTGAATCCAATCCCCAGAAGACTTTCACTACGCGCAGCGTGTTTTGCGTCACCGGTTCCGAGACATCTCCACCGGATGGAGAAACCGCACTGATTGCAGTAATACTTCCTTCTCGATGATCTTTTCCAAGTGCCACAACATGACCTGCCCGCTCATAATATTCAGCTAAACGGCTGCCTAGATAAGCTGGATAACCTTCATCTCCGGGCATCTCTTCCAAACGTCCGCTCATTTCCCGTAAGGCTTCTGCCCAACGAGAGGTAGAATCGGCCATGATAGCTACCGAATAGCCCATATCACGGAAGTATTCAGCAATTGTAATACCTGTATAAATTGATGCTTCCCGTGCTGCTACCGGCATGTTTGATGTATTGGCGATAAGCACCGTTCGTTCCATCAATGATTTACCTGTATTTGGGTCAATCAGCTCTGGAAACTCATTCAGAACATCCGTCATTTCATTTCCCCGTTCACCACAGCCCACATACACAACTAAATCCACATCCGCCCACTTGGCGATTTGGTGCTGCACAACTGTTTTCCCAGCGCCAAAAGGCCCTGGTACTGCTGCTGCTCCGCCTTTTGTCACAGGAAAGAATGTATCAATAACCCGTTGACCAGTAATCATAGGTGCTTCCGGATTCATTTTTTCATAAATTGGACGCCCCTTACGAACCGGCCATTTTTGCATCATAGTAAATTCTTTCTCTCCCTGCTCGGTTTCCAAAGTATAAACGGTCTCTTCTATCGTGAATTCTCCGCTTTTCACTTCCTTCACAGTTCCTGATATACCTACAGGAACCATAATTCGATGCTGGATAACATCAGTTTCCTGAACAGTACCAATGATATCCCCAGCAGTAACTTCTGTTCCTACAGTGACAGATGGCTCAAACAGCCATTTTTTCTCACGGTTTAAAGCGGGAATTTTAACACCTCTACCTAAAAAGTTACTGGCAGTTACTTCCGCAAATGTATCCAGCGGACGCTGAATCCCATCAAACATTTGTGAAACTAGCCCTGGAGCTAACTCCACAGAAAGCGCTTCTCCAGTTGAAGTTACGTGTTCTCCTGGTCCAATTCCAGTTGTTTCTTCATATACCTGAATTGAGGCAACGTCTTTGCGCATCTCAATAATTTCTCCGATTACGCCTAAATCTCCTACATGACAAATATCCTGAACACTTGCATCAGACATATTATCTGCCATGATCAGAGGACCAGATACTTTGACAATTTTTCCTTTTTGCACTATCTTTCCTCCTGTTCCGAGAATGAAGCTGAGACAGTTCCAGTCAACCAATCTTTTTAAGTAATAGTCCATTAGAACTATTACTTATTAAAAGAATAAAAAATTAGCTGAACAATAATCATACAGAAATTTCTGTCTCGAACTTTATCATCTGAGAAAGCCGTTATCCCCGCTTTCTCATTGTCTAATTCAATTTAAATTTATAGTATATTCTGTCCAATTGCCTTTTCGACATTTTCCTGAACAGCCTTTCGTCCAATTCCAGTGGTTCCATCATGACTTGGTATCAGGATGATTGCCGGCTTCATTTTGCTCTTATAGCGGTCAATCGTTTCTGTCACTTGTTCAGAAGCCTGTTCAGTGATAAAAATCACGCCATAGTCTTCTTCTGCCATCTGTTCAATACTTTCTCTAATCTGTCTTCCAGACATACCGTAGCGAACATCAAAGCCAAAAAGCTTAAAAGGCATCACAGAATACTTGTCTCCAATTACTCCAATTTTATGAGCCATTGACTGATCGCATCCTTTCCTTCAGTTGTTCTGCCGGGAAATGATTTTTCTTACCGACTACAAGCAAACGTAGATTTTTCCACTCAACTTCTTTAGCATTAAGATAAGAGAGCAGCGGTAGTGGACCAAAGGCTACCACATTTGATTTATTAAAAATATTTGTCAGATAATCATCCTTAACCCTTTCAAAAGCAACTAAATCAAGCTCATGGGTTTCCGAATCAATTAACGGTGTTAAGATATCTCCATATTTTGTAGCTGCAGCAAATGTCGAAAAAACTTCTAATGTGCTTTCAGCGTACGGCAGATAGTCACTTTTCGGAATACTTCCAGAGCTGGAAAGAACCGTAGATAAGAAAGTCTCCGTCTGCTTCTGAACAATGCCTCTCGCCATGATTGAAATATTGGTTAAATCGATGAAACTCATCACTTCAGCCAAAACATCTGCATAGCCGAGCTTTTCAGCTAGCTGTCGTTGAAAGGTAAGAAATGTCCGGTCATAAATAATATCTATAGCCTGCAGTACAGTTGATTCTTCCAAATAATTAAGCACTTCTCGAATTGCCTCCATCAGAATCTCAGGCAGCTCACTAGATACTCTAGTATGAATAGCGCTTTTCACCGCTTCTAACGTATAACGCCCGTCTTCAACAAACAAATGATCCAGATTCTGTCCAGTGACCTCGGCCTTCGTCAGCACCTTCAGGTTATGAAAGGTGAAACGCGAAGTATAAATAGAAATAATTTCAGGCTCAGGCGCCATCTGATATAGCCATTCGTAAAGCTTGCCCTGTTCTTTGGAATAAATGTACTCAAAGTTATCCTCAAAGTCTTCCTGCAAGTAATTGCCATAGACTGTATTTTTCAGCAAATCTCTCATGTCATCGATGCTTTCTGCTGCTAAAAGCTGATCATACTGTCCGGCAGTTAAAAGCTCCGTTTCTTTCAAACGAATTAGAGGATTAATTTGATTGTATGCTGTTTCTTTCATCGTTATCCTCTCCTATCTGAATAACATCTCAGCAATTTTGTAGCTTTCCGCCGTTTGAATTTCCTGTACTAGTGTTGAAAACAGAAAATTATACTCGATACCGTCCTTTGCAAGAACAAAGCCGCTTTCTTTCCTGATTAGCTGATCAGACAACGTTAGCTTTAAGTCTGTCGTGTTAAATGTCTGCAGCCATTCTTGACTAATTTTATCCTGAGAAAACTCTCCAACACTTACTTCAACTTCACCAGCCAACTCCAAATTTGCTAGAATACCTGATGCAAACTGTTGAAACGTAGTCAAATCCCAATGATTCATCTTTTCAACGGTCTCTTTAAATAGTCTGGATAAAAGCTCTTGTTTGTCATTCAATGTAGTTTGTTTTACCTCAAGCTGCTGACGGTTCTGCTTTTGCTTGAATGCTTTTTTCATCTGTTCATCGTTTTTTTTGATTTGCTTCTTTTCCTGAATCTCTACAGCAGCGGCTTGCTCAGCAAATTCATTTTCGATTCGCTCTTTTTCTACTGTCTTGTAGGCCGCCGCTTCCTCTTTTCCTTTTTCGAGGATTTGCTCGACGATTTTTTCAATTGCATCCATAATTAGCCTCCTCTTACTTCACATTCAGTACAAGTAAGAAGGAAATAACGAATCCTAAAATCGCATACGTTTCTACCATTGCTGCATAAATAATCCCTTTTGTGGAATGCTCAGGTTTTTTAGCTAAAATCTGAATACCAGCCGCTGCTACACGACCTTGGGCAATTCCAGAGAACAATCCTGCAAAAGCAATTGGCAGAGATGCAACGAAGTAATCCAACCCTTGAACCATTGTCATACCATTATCCAAATTAATAAAAATTAGAAACGCAATAACGAACCCATACAAGCCTTGTGTTCCGGGCAGCAGCTGTAGAATCAATGCCTGACCAAACTTTTCCGGCTGTTCTGTTGTCAATGCAGCAGCCGCTTCACCAGTGAAGCCAACCCCTTTAGCCGAACCAATCCCTGAAAGAATTGTTGCCATTGCCATTCCTAAAACTGCAAAAATTATACCGCCGTTCTCATTTATTAAATAATCAATCATCTTCTATTCCTCCACTATTTCTTCAATTTCGTCTTTTCAATATTTAAATATTTTTCTTCTGTTTTCAAAGGCTGAAAGGCTCTGCCGCCTCCGGTGTAAAATTTCCCAAAGAACTCCACATATTGTAAACGTGCACCATGTACATAAGCACTCAGCAGACTTAAAAATAGATTCAGTGCATGAAGCGCAATGATTAGCAGAATTCCTACTGTAAAACGTGCAACAGGAGGCATAAATTCCACCAGCATATTAAATGCTGCCGCAATACTCCCGCCGGAAATTCCTAACGCCATCAGACGTGTATAGCTGACTAAATCACCAATGTAGCCTGTTAAGTTGTAAAGCTCGTAAAGTCCTTTAGCCAGACCCTTCGCTTTCGATTTTGTCTGAATAACAGGTACAGCTACAATAGAAAGCGCCGAAATCACTGCAATTACAATGCCCGTAAGGAAAAAGCCGTTGTTTTTCAACACAATTGTTCCCAGTACCGCAATTAAAATCCCCAGCAGCAAGCCCTGCCAAGCAAAGCTAGAGCCAATACTTTCCAGATACTGTTTCCGTTTAGTTAACTCGATTCCGTTAACAATTAGACCGGTCATCAGCTGGATAAACCCAAATGCTACAGACAACAGAAGAATCGTATTTACGTCTTCTGAGGTCGAAAGGATTGGGAACGGCAGCTGAATGCCAAACAAGCTTTCCGGGAAAGACGCTCCGAAAAAGGAACCATAGATAAAGCCCCAAATAATCGTAGGAAAGGATAAGATGAAAAAGAAATCTGCGAAACGCTTCATCCCTCTTGGTAAAATCATCGTTTTCCTTACAACCAGCGTTGCCAGAAGCATCAACAATCCATAACCTAAATCCGCCACCATCATTCCAAAGAAGACCATATAAAAAGGTGTCATAACCGGTGTTGGATCAATCTCATCATATTTTGGCAGGCTGTACATTTCGGTCAACATTTCAAAGGGAGCAACCACCTTATTATTTTTCAGCTGAACCGGCATATCCCCGGCAATTTCTTCCGTTGTCGGCTGTTCAAACACGCTGTATATTTCTGATTTTGGTACCGCATCATACAGCACATCAAGAAACACTTGTTTTTCATCCGATGGAATCCAGCCCTGAATTAAAGAAAAATAGGCAGTATTTAACAAATGAGCCTTTGCTTCTTCACGGTAAATCAATGCGTAAATCATCTCTTCACCGGTATATAAATCATCTAAATGTTCCCGATAAGCTGCCAGTTCATATTTAATCTGCTTCTCTTCGTCAACTAACACAGCGAGTTCTTTTTTAGTTGCCTCATATGCTTCTCGAGGCAATACATCGAAAGAATAATTCAGCTTGTCAAAGCTGACCCGGTTTAACAAATCACTAATCAGCGCTTCACTCTCTTTTAAATAAATTAAACTGTAGTAGACATGATTCGTACTGTGATACAGCTCTTCAGCATAGACAAACGAAAGCTCTTCCATAGCAGTTAAAAAATCCTGATTGTTCGCTGCGTTTACCGAGCCCGAAACAAGAACTGCATCATTTAGGGAAACCGTCTGTGGAACTACATCAAGAGACTGCCACCGCGCCAGCCAATCTTCATCCGTCAACAGCTTTTTACGCTGTGTTTCCACATAATTTAAACGGCTTTTCAACTGTTCAATACCTTCCAAGTATTCAGTTACTTTCTTTTTATTAAAAGAAGCTTCCAAGGATTCCAAGCTTTGAATTCTACGCTTAAATCCTCTTCTTTTTCCGTCGTTAGTTGAAAAATGTTCGATAAACAATAAGGCATCCTGAATTCTCAAAAGCAGCTCTTCGTAAAATTTCTTTTCCGCTTTTTCTTCGCCGACCCGATTTGAAGCAAAATAATTTTCAATATATGATTGATCGACGCTTGCATGGTGAAAATCTTTAATCTCAATTGTCTGCAAACCCTGTATTGCTTGGAGGATTACTTCTTCTTTCTCAGCAGCCGCTATTAGCGTAACCTTTTCCATTTTATTGACTGCCATAAAGCTCATTCACCCTCTCTATGATATAATCAATCATCTGTTCTTTGTTCGCATCATATTTTTCGTGAAACAGCTTCATCTGCTCTTGGGCATCCTTCAGCAATTCCTCTTTTTCTTTTTGAAGATGTTCCTGTTGGAAGTGTTCCGTTTCCTGAAGCAGTTTTTTTACTTTTTCCTGGCTGTTCTTTTGAGCCGCCAGAACTTCTTGTTCCTTTCCTCGCCCGTAATCAGCCATTTCCTTTTGTACGTCCTGTTTCATCTTCTGCACCTGATTTTCAGCTTGACGAATTTGCTCTAACGCATTCAGAACCATCATTTCACCTCCAGTTAAATCTATGTTTTATGACTGCCTTCCAACAGTCATGCGGAAGGCTTCTTTCAATAGAACCTGTACCTTCCTAATAAAATAATACAGAAAAAAGACCGAACTCAACAAACCATCCTTCTCACCCCTTGAAGAACATGATCCTTGAAGCTTCCGCCCAACCATTTTTCTTATTCACATAACAATCATTGTATCAAAAAGCCGACAGAAATTCAATTGCTATCCAAACATTTTCTGTCAGCTAGCAGTTAATTTTTTAGACGGATATTTTTATAATCCTGAGCATTTCCACCGACAATAATGTCTTTAATATCCTCAACGATTAGCCAGTCATCCATGTTCTTTTGGCGGTCATAGGTCATCGGTTCAATTGCTTCTGGATTCTCAATCGTCACTAGGCAAAGTACCTTTTTTCCATACCAGCGCTTTTTCTGTGCTGCAGAGAGCTGCAGCTGTTCTTGCTTGCTTTCTAAAATAGCCGTTGATTCATCTTCCGTCATTTTTTCCGAGTTAAAAACATCTTTAACTACAGCTTTAGCTTTTATCTGACATGAACCATCATTTTCGACAAAGTATAATGTTTCTCCTTTAAACACTCTACTGTGAGGCATTTTCCGGCCGGCAGCTCCCCTGACTATCATAGTTTTTTCTCCTGACAAAATCTTATCAAGAACATTGGATTTTTTATCTGTATACACTAAATGTTCCATAACATACGCTCCTCTCTTTTTTCTGCTTAACAAGCAGTTCTAATTAAGTTTATCATAATTTTCGCTTTCTATTAAAAAAAGAACGAAACAAAACGAATTATTCGTTTTGTTTCGTTCTTCAAGTTCGCATAGGCTCTAAGACAAACGCACTTGCAGCGGTAAAATACTTTGACCGAAGCCTTTTTTCTTAAGATACGGTTTTATTCTTCCTCTGTAACAACCAGCACATCACAAGCGGCATGATTGACCACATAGGAAGTAGTTGAACCAACTAACACACGCTGAATTGCATTTAAACCAGTTTTTCCGATAATAACTAAATCAATTGTTTCTTCCGACTCAGAAAAACCTGCCAACAAAGTTTTAGGATAACCATACAGTACATATGTGGCAACATCATCCAGTCCACCTGCATAAGCTAAGTCAGCTCTTTGCTGCATCTTCTCTTCTTCTTTCACTCTAAGGTCTTCCATCGCATTGGTGACTGAAACTGTCAACTCACCAAAATAATTACTGATTTCTTCAATTATATAGACAATATGAAGTTTGGCCTGATTTCGTTTGGCAATTTCCAATGCTTTATCAAACGCCTTTTCAGCCTGGGGTGAACCGTCTACTGCAACTAAAATATTTTGATATTTATAATCCATGATGAATCCCTCCCTACACTTTCATTCTACTATGAATAGAGTAAAACGGAAAGCAATTCTCTCAGATTCTAAAAGCCCTTTTTCACTGGCAAGCAGCAAATTGTCTTTTCATAAAAAATATGCTATACTAACTACAGAATTTCGTTATCATACATCGTTGCCTTTCATAATTAACACGAAAGGAGAATGATCACTATGACATTCAAAACAAACACTATTAGTTACCGTGTAGCATTTGATACAAAGAACAACGTGTTTATGGTCTATGATGCAAACGACCATAACAAAGTCGCATACGGTGTTACTATCGAACGAGCTATACAGCAACTAAAACAAACTGCTTAAGGAGCTAAACAATCCAATGGATGATTTGTGTAGTACCTCTAGAACAGAATAAAAAGGTATCAGAACAGGAATAAACCTCTCTGATACCTTTTTTGTTTTCACTGCTAATTGATTATTTATCCCACAACCGTCTTTTGCCTATTTTTTAAAGAAGCCTTTTACTTGATCTGCAATCCCGTTAATATCCATATTATCTGGAAGAGATTTCATCAGTTTCGTATATTGCTCTCCAATCTCATCCTTATGTTCTTCCAAGAATTTTTTAGCTTTTTCAAAATTCCCTTCTCCAATCAAATCCGTAGCTTTCTTAATCAATTCGTCCTTATTCATAGTCCGTTCAACTCCCCAATTTCTTTTAAAAATTTATTTTACCTTATTTTATTGCAGAAGAAAACTGTTAATTTCATCAAACAGATATTATTCATTTTATAGCTTTTCCAACAGTATTTTTAGCAATAAAAAAATAAGCTGCAGCATCTCCCCAGACACCACAGCCTATCTTTGCACTTTCCAACTTATTTTTTTCTTTTAGTTGTTTGTTGTTCTTACCTTTTTGTTCTTTCGCACTTACTTGTTTAGCCGATTCGCACTATCGACCTTTAAAATCTTTTTTCGTAAAAACTAGTTATCATACACCCCCCTGTATTACTAAAGTTGTAATAAGAGTTACAGTTACAATTGCTAGACCTGTCATCATAAACCTCCTTATTGCTATTTAAGAAAAATATACTAATGGATAATTTATTTTTCTAGGTAAAGAATAACAAACAAATATGAAGAAATAAAGAGCAACAACTTGTATTTGCATTATTTGCAAAAATTATTCAATTTTTTATAATAAATAAGTTAAATATAGAAGAAATCACACTCTTTTATGTTATAATAGCAAACAAAGGGAGGATTACCTATGAATATCGGGGATACTTTGCGTTTTTTTCGCTCAAAACTAAATTATACTCAAAAAGAAATGCTATCAAATCATAGTGATCCATCTTCATACTCTCGTATTGAAAATGGCAAGCAAGCTATACGAATCAATGAACTTGAGCAAATTCTTGATCGTTTGTCAGTAACAACAGAAGAATTTTTAAGCTTCTCTTCTCAAGATGATGAGCAACAAATTTTTCGAGAACTTTTTTATTATTGTGCACTTCATTTAGAAAATAAAGTCAAAAAGAAGAAGCTTTTAGATTATTATGAACTATTAAAAAGAAATAACACTCGATCATTAAGAGAACTTTCAAACTATATGGGAATTAAGAATTATTTCCATCAACGTTGGGAAGAAGTAGATCCCATTTCTGATCAAGAAATCACCCTTGTCTTCAACTACCTGATAGCCAAATCATATTATATTCAATATGATTTTGTTTTGATGTCGAATACAATGCATTTGTTTAACAGCAAACAAGTTGATTTATTATTTAATCGTGTATATCCCATTAAAGATGAAGAAAAACGGGACACTACTACTAAAAAGTTCGCCTATAATGTAATTTTGAATGTTATATCTATGAAACTATATGAACGTGATTATAATGCAGCAGAAAAATTTATTTTATTAGCAAAAAAATTAGATCGATCTAGTAAAAATTACAGTTATCGCATGAATCTTCAATATCTCAATAACTTACTAAATTATTTAAAAACAGGTGATCTTGCCTACATAAACAAAGTCTACCAATTTATCAATTTATTAGAAGACATAGGTGATAACTTTCATGCTTCACAGATTAATGCAGAAGTAAAAGTTCTTATTTATGATATTAACGATATTAAATCTTCCGATTATAAAGTCGGTTTAATTAAAGACAACTAAAAACAAGCCAGAATAATATTATTTTGGCTTGTTTTTTTCTCTTTACCCTCTTCCTCTTAGCTTACTAATAAACTCACGTGTATGCTTCAGCAGCATATACCCTTTGTATTTAGTCGGGTTGATAATTAGCTTAAAGGTACCGATTTTTTCTTCTGCATATCCGTTAAATGCCTGTTTAAACTTCAGTATTCCGTCCGAACCATCGAAAACACCTTCGATTCCATAAAAATTATATACGGGAATATTTTCGGCAACAGAGTACTTAAGCATTTTGTCTTGAATTAAAAATGGTGCATATAATTTTTTGTATTTCTCTTCTGTACCGGAAAAAAGATATACAGTTTCGTGAGGACACGTTAAAAACAAGGCACAAGCTAAGGACACATGCTCTCCGTTTTCCTTCAGCATCTGCTCACCATCAAGTATCCGCTTTTCGAAGGTTGACAGTTCATCAGAGAACTCGCGTTTTTGATTATTCTTTTTACGGCTGTTAGGATTTACTTCAAGAAACGCTTCAACATCCAGCAGCTTTTGTTCAAGCTTTTTCTTTTGCTCGCTTAAACTATCTAAGTATGTTTGAAAATTGATTTCCGCAACAACAAACTTAGCCCGCTCTCCGTAGGCTTGAAAAACTGTTTGATAGTACTCCAACGTTTTATCCGTAAAATTTCTTCGAACGCTGGTTCGTTCAGTAATTTCTTTAAAAAGTCCAAGCTCTTCATAAGCCAATTCCCGTGTTCTAATACCAAAGCTGCCAGCTTTATTTAAACTGTATTTCGCATCTTTACCATACGATTTCAACAAATCCGACTCTGAGTAACCCGCAAGATCTTTCTTATAAATCCATTGTGGATTCCCGTCAGCAGCATAGCCTTGATAAAAACCTTCATGAGCAAAACCAGAATTTACAAATGTACGCATCAACGCTTCATTTTTTTCACTTAAAGGATTTCCCCGATAATCATAGGTGCTGTATGGTGCGTTAGGTGTGACTGTTAAATACAAGCCCGCTTCATCTTTTGCATGTTTTTTTAGCTTTTCAAAAAACTCTGAAAGCAGTGCTTCGTTCTCCTTTGGAACTTCCAGTCCATCGATATCAAATACATAACCAACACCCAGCTTGGTTTTAGTCATCAGTGCTGCTATTACAACATTATTCTGTTCATCTTTCAGAGCTGGAAAAGACACACTGGCGCCTCGTTGTGTTTTTAGTCTGCCCATCTCTTTCGTTTGAAGGTAGTTTCCATGTTCAGCTTGATTAACATAGCTCTCAAATTCACTTTCATTTAATAAACAAAATATATACATTCAATGTGCTCCTCAATCTTTAACTATTTCCATTAAATTATACCTTACACGAAGTTGGAATTCATCTTATTTTTCTAATGGTCTTTGACTATTATACCTATTCTTAATCTAGGAAAGCAATCAATTTCCATTAAAAGATAATTGCTGTTTTTTATTCTTTAATAATTTTTAACAGTGTCTTATGCAGTCTATGTTAATAGCTGGATACTATTCAATAACAAATAATGAGTAAAATTTTCTAATAGCTTTCAAATAAAAAGCTGTCTTTCTTAATAGTAGGTTTCTACTCTACTTTTAAGAAAAATCAGCTTAATTCTTTTGGATTATTTTTTTGCTGTTCAGGTACGTCTCTCTTTTTTTATAAAGTTGAGTTCCCGAACTATATATCCGCAGCTTCACTGCTTTCCATTTCAGAATTACCTTCCATTCCAGGTGGGCCATCTTCTGGACGATCTCCGTCATTTGGCAGCTCTCCATCCATTGGCTGACGCTCTCTCATGTTTTCCATGCTTGGCTGAGATATCAGCTTATAGCCAAAAAAGCCGATGATTCCTACTGATAGAATGCTGACTACAATGATGCTAATCATCCATTTATTCACAGATTTCTTCATAAAATATTTCTCCTCTCTGACAAAACAAGCATACGCCAGCTTGCTTAAACAGAGCTTAAACAGAAAACAAATATAAATCATACTTTATTAAAAAAATAAAAGATCAGCCCCCAAGCTGATCTTTCTCTATTGGTAATTTTTCATTTTACTTTGCTTCACCATAGCAGCAGCTTTCCAACAAACCATCCAACACTGCTGTTTTTGTGTCAACAAACTCCTTTTTTGATGCTGATCAATAAAAACTATGTCATTTTATCAATCTGTTAAAACGTTCTGAACTCTCTTAGCTTCAGTATGTACTTCACTCCTGCTGTCAGCCCTGTCAAAGCTGAACTTGAAAACATACCTAACAAGTCACCTGTTTTCATTTATCCTCTCCCTTCTTCTGTATTAAAATAATAACATAATTTTTTCCTTGTTTGCACATCTAAAAACAAGTTTTTTTATCACATTTTTTCATTTTTATGCCATTTTTTGATATATAACTATTGTTATTTTATAAACGTTATATTTTCGGATAACAGCACTGAAAGTCAGCTCTCTTCACCCTGGTACTCGTTTAAACCATCCTTCTCTCTTTTACTCATTACATTCTATTTTTCATTTATGCTTTAAACTATTGTTTTTTTACCTGTATTGTTTTGAGTTTTCACCTCCACCATATAGCCTATTTGAACAGTATTTATACTTGGTGATTAGGTTCAGACTTTAGTCTCATTTGCTTTAACTCAGCTTTCTGCTATAGTTAAGTCAGAGGTGTTGTACATGAAAAAAATCTATGGATGGGCAATTAATGTATTGTCCGAGATTATTCTTTGCTTGTTTTTTGAAACTTCCTAATAATTAGGAAGTTTTTTTATTTTATTAGTAAAAACAGTTTTAATATCTTCGTCTTACTTCAAAGTCTTGAATTTTCTGTTCACTCACTCTTCCTCACAATCAACCTTGGTTAAAAAAAGGAGACAATTTTATCCTAAACTCGTAGTATTGAAACTATTACTTGTACTGAGTCGCTAAAAAATTTCAGGTAAAAGCCTTTCCAATGTTTTGATTCCTGTTTTTATTATCTTTTTTTACGTTTTAATTCTATTTTTTTGTATCATTTTCATATTTACTTATGATTTAGTAAACAGTATAATGCGAACAACCTATATTTGGAGGATGTTTTGTGAAGAAATTTAATGTTGGTGAGTTAGTTTTAATAAAAAAAGGAAGATGGTAAAAAGATGTGGGTAGTCATTACAGCGGCTTCTCAAAAAATATTTAGCGGTTCTATATTTGGATGTAATAGCTTAATTATCTCGGAAGTAACGTTCTTAGAAGAAGATATTGTCACTACAATTTCTTCTTTTGAATAGCATCATTCTAGCAAATCCACGTTTAACAAGGGGATTCTTTCTGATATACTTAACTCAATAGCTAAAAGGGGTTGGGAATTATGATGAAAGCTGATGTCTGTCAATACTGTGGTGGTCTGGAAACAGTCCGGGCCAAACAAGTTCATGAAGGGAAAGTTATCCCTGAAAATGCGTTATTAATGATTTCTGGCGAGACCTTACATCATGTAATTTGTAAAGATTGTGGAACGGTTATTCGGTCATTTGTTACTAGTACAGATATATTTAAAGAAGATTAATACAAAAGAGCGGGCAACCAAGAGCGTATTTTAGATTATTGAATAATTTTATAGAAAAAGTCCTACCGTCATTTTCTGATAGTAGGTCTTTTTTGCTGACAACGCTTTAATATTAAACTGCGATTCATTCTTGTTCTCTATCTTTCTGACCATGAGTTTCACTCTATTATTACAGAAAAAATCTAGAATTTTCCAGTTTTTTTTAAGTGCTGCATCCTCTATTCATTATAGTATTTCTCTAACTTCTCTGATATCATTAGCATAAAATTATCCTAACTAAAAAGAGGTTATTTATGAATTATTCCAAAGAGACGCTTAAACATGCACATATTTATTGTACTGGTAATAAAAAGTATTTTGACTATACGGATACATGCGGCTGTTTCTATTGTTTAAAAATATTCTCTCCTATTGAAATCACTTTTTATCTGAATGAAGAGATTGGAGATACAGCGATTTGTCCTTATTGTTCAATTGATTCAGTTTTACCTAACATGAAAGCTCTCAAAATTTCAAATGATTTCCTTACTGCAATGTATGACTATTGGTTTAGCATAAGTTAGTGGAAAAGAGGTGTGTTAAATGAATACTACAATAAATCTATTTATATCCTTAATATTACTTGCTTATCCAATCTGCTCATTTCCTGGAATTTTACGTTCTAAAAGAGAAAAAGGAAAATATTTTTCTGATTCCAGATTTTTGATTACTAAATATCAAGGAAATGGAAACAGCCTGAATATGCACAATGTCCTCGGCTTTTCTTTAACTCTGCTATTGGGACTGACATTTCTAATTACATGCTTAATCGATCTATTCTCTTAAATAATATTTAGTAGTCAAGTGGTGAAGTATATACTTTTTTCAAGTTTAACATATATGCTTAAACAAAAAGGCAGCAGAAACATTATATAAATGCTGATGTTAAGATATCTATTTTTGATGAAAAAGAAAATCGAGCTCTTTTATTGGTTGTTTGTTTGGAGATAACCTCATTGAGCTAAAACTAAAAGAAGAAACTTTTAGGAGCATTCACTACAAAAGATTGGATTTAACAATTAAGTATATCTAGTTTCCTGATAAGTGCTTTTATATTTTTATGGTATATACTTTATTCATTAGAGTAGTTTGGAGGGATTCTTATGTTCAAAAAAGAATTTGATGCTTTTAAAAAAATGATTATCCCCGCAAGTAATCAGCGTTATCTGAGTACACCTAAAAAGAACTATGAACCATTTGGAAAAACGATTGAACGATCACCTGATAACCCATTTAAAACTTCAGATGGTCAGTATATTTATGACTTCTTTGCTTTATTCGAAGGTACTAAGCCTGATATTCTTTTTTCTGAAAAATTGATGCAGCTTGGTGAATGGCACAACTATGGTTCAAAGATTTATCGACTTAACACAACTCATCCAGCAGATGAAGTGAAATCGCTACTTGTTAGTGAGTTAGGAATTAATGATAAAGATGTTTTGATAAGCTCATCTAGTAATGGTAAATGGCATCATTCAAGTTAGAGGTTGTGACAAAAGTGTCCAGCTCCAAGAACCAAGTAGGTACTGTTTAACATCAGCTCGTCCCTCACTGTATTTCACAGCAATAATAAGAATAATCCGAAAATTGTCAAGAAACACTACGAGGGGACCGAGTAACTATTGATTGATCCCCACTTGGAGCTTCTCATATTTTTGATATTATTCGGCTTATTTTCGAGAAAGCTGTTTTTGTAATACTGTTTATTCGGTTTTAAGGATGCCAAAAGTCTGGGATTTTGTTTATGTCTCAGACTCTTTTTCTGTTCTATTATTTGTCCTCCTTAAATCGGTCAATAATTAAATATATATGTTTGCCTTTTTAACTTTTTAGTATTTCAAATAGTGTTGCAGCTACCCTTGCACTGGATAGCAATAAACATTTATGCACATGTCACAAAAAAGACTGCTGAGCCATTCACAAATTATACTGGAATGTGGCTGGCATTTAACGTAAATAATAGACAGCAGAAACACTGTACAACGCATTTCTACTGTCTATTATTAAATCTCTTATGGAGACGGCGGGATTAGAAAATTCGATTTCATACGCCTTAATTATGTGTCAGTATCAATAAAACTAAATACTTTCACTTATCTAAAGTATCATCAAGTTTCATATATTTTAAACTGTCTCGTATTCAATATCGTATTCAATAAAATTCTCATAAGCGTGGGGCGCTTACTATATACTTCTATTCAATTGAGTATCTCAATACATCTTCTACTATTTTACAAATATATATTTTCTTTTTGTTTATTCGATAAATGTATCTTCCTACAGTGAGCGCATATATAGTAACAGTTATAAAAAAAGCGCTACTAGCTTTTAACATTTCAAAGCTAAACAATGGCGAGATTGTTGCAAGTATACTTAAAATACCAAATATATAATACCCTGAAAAAAAATTAAAAGAATTACTATTATAGTTTCTAATATGTATTAACGCAATTTTTTTCTGACTAGGGTCTAACTTTTTCACTCCTGAATCTAGTTTTTTTATGAAATCAACATTATTTCCTCTTACTCCTTCACCTAGATAGATACCTTTTATAAAATCATTTGGAAATGAAAAGTCAAATTTCGAAGCCTCCCCTTCATATTCTTGCAATAAAGAATCTAGTTTTCTCCATTCTTTTGTATAAATCTTATAAGTAAATATAAACATTTGAATCACGCCGTAGATTGCAATAAAGAGATTTACCCATTCAAAAATCCAATAATAATTTTTATGAAATTCTGGAAAAGAAACACGAATTAATGCTATTACGATTTGCATTATAATCATTTGTAATGCTACTTTGTATAGATGTAAAGCTTCCTCGACTCCTTCTTTTATTCCTGAAATAATTATTTTTAATTTTTCAAATAATTTCAACAACTTTCTATTCATCTTAATCACCTCAAATTGATTGTAACATCAAACATAAAGAATTGAAATGCAACCTATTAACTACATCTGTAATTACCTTCTCAATCACAATCCAGTCTGAAGTAACTTACTCAAAAAATGTTGAAGTACTCTTTTTGATTTACTCTATTTTTACAACAATCCATGAGTGCGTAATTATTGTGCTACAAAAGCCTATGAGTAAACTTCTTTATTTGGTATAGTTTCAGTAATATCAAAGGGAGGAGTATAACAGCTATGGGCGAAAAGAGATTTCGAAAAGTCTATGTTTTAAAGTTGAAAGACAAAACATTTTATGTAGGACATACTTCAAGAGATATAGATAAAGTGTTTAATTATCATTTAAGGGGAGATTTTTCATTGACAAGAAATAATCCTCCAATAAAAATACTCGAAGTGCATGATATTGGACTGACGAGCCATTATGAAGGGAATATATATGTTACTAATAAAGTTATTGAGTATATGCTGGAGAACGGAATTGAAAATGTTAGAGGCGGACATTTAACAATTGCTGATAAAAAGCATCATATTGAAGGTGTAGCTTTAGTCAGCATAAATGATAGCTATGTGAACCGAGAAGGATTAAGGCAGTTGGTAGAAGTATATAGTGACGTTTACCCACTTGTTAAAAACATTTATACAAGAGAAGATAGGTATCAACAGCAAATGAAAAAAGATTAGATCGCTTATGCTTCTTTTTTTATTACATAAAAGAAGATGGGCTTATGGCTGTATTAGATAATCAGAAACATGAAAAATTTGTTCAGTTCCTAATCAAAGCTTATATAGAAGATTTCGGTAATTCTATTAGATGGAAAGATTAAACTGTGGATAATAAGCCAATAAAATTTTTAGAAAAAATGTGATTTTGGCTAGGTTCAAGGATTTGCAAGAAATTTCTCGAGATGAAGTGATAATGATAAGAAAGCAAAGGATGGTAAAGCTTTCTGAAATAGCCAAGAATGATGAATATCCAGGCAATCAAATTAAAGCTACAGATACTTTAAATAAAATGGATGCGATTATATCAAGAAAATTAAGTAATCAGGAGAAATAAAATCCTTGGGAAAGTAAGTCGGAGAAAAATAAAGTTAATGTAATTAAGTTTTATGTTACTGATGAATAGTAGCAGTAGGGTATCGAATGCTAACAGTGGTGAGCAGAGACTCCCCCCACCTAGAAAGTAAGTATGTGAAGTCGCAGGAGAACGGTGCAGTCCTTCCCTCGTAGAATTACCGCTTTTCAACTTTTTTATCATATAACTTTTTTTTACAAGCTTTTTTGATATATATATACGATTAATCAACAAAAAGGCTCTCATAATTGAGCAGCCTTTTCTCCATTTTTTCAAATTATAGTACCCATCAATTCAGTAATGAGCATCAGGTGTTCCCTAAGCTTCACTACTTTCAAATTGTTAACATGTTCTGCCCCACCTAATCCTAAAAGAGGAACATAGCCAAAACATTCGTCAAACTTAGGCTTAACATGCATCTCGATAGCGCAAAGATACGGAGACCACTTTAAAACCTCTGCTCTGAAGTCTTTATCAGATAAATCTTCAAAGAAAAATTTAAAACCAGATATTACCGTATCAGTCTTACCATATCTAAATCTTAATATTCTTACAAAACTTCCTTCCCAAATAATTAAGTCCCCCATTGCAGTTGCGAACAAGACAATTCCATCATGGAATCGTTGACTGCCTTCAACCAGTAATTCTTTAAAGTTATCAGGGTTTACAGATTTCATGAATCCGTTTAAAAATGTACCAAATCCGTATTCTTTCCAAAGTAATAACATTTCTTCTGGGATTCTGCCTTGATACATTTTAATTAATTCTTTATTGACTTTCTGCTCTATTATAAAATCATCAAATAATTGATTCATAAACAGTCTCCTTTTCTACCTAGTTAAATCAACTTAACATTCAAATCATTATTGAGCAGTCAAAGCGTTTTGTTTTATCCTTCGATTTCTTTTTTTACTTCGTCAAACCATTTGTCAAAAATATCGGAAGCATCTTTATAGTCAGAATCCGAATATTTAAGATCATAGCTTAAATTTGAGTTGAATTTTCCACTGTTAATGTCATATATCATTTTGAACTCTGTCGGAACTTCTCTATTATCTTCTTTAAATAATTTCATCAGACTTTGTAAATCTTCTGAAAATAGTCCCAGCATTCTATACTGCATTTCATCGCCCATGTTAATATTGCTAAAGTCATTTAATTTAGATAACTCATGCTTTTTAAAGATTCTTTTCCCTACTTGATAAAACACATCACCTGTCACAACGCCTTCTTCTATTGAACCATAAACAAAGGCTTTATCTGCTTTTTTATTAACAAATTCAACGGCTACACTAACCATAGCAAACTGTAAATCCATGAATTTATTGTCAAATGTTTCTGTCATTTCGGCACCTCGCTAAAAATTTTGATTTAATAAAGTTACTGTTTTAATTTCGCCATCTATTTTAGATTTAATATCAAATGATGAAGGTCGTAAAGCGTTATCAGTGTAGTTCACTTTAATTTCTACTGATACATTTTTGCCTTCTGCTATGGCTTGTTTCCATTTCGTTTCCAGTTTATAATAAGATTTTTTATTAACATCTTTTGCTTGTGAAACTATAAAATTTGATTTAAAGTTAGTAGTAGACCTAGAATTGAAGCTACAATTGCAATAAAACCTGTAATGATTTTATTAATAAAAGATAACTTTGCTTTTAAGATATCATTGTTATTTTCACCTTCATCTACTATCCAATTTTTAACTTTTTTTATCTTATCAATAATTTTATCAAATATCAGACAGACTAATTTCGTCAACATAAAGGAAATTGTGTAGACATCCAATAGAAACACCAAAAAAAATAAGCCACTTAAATCCTCTTCTTTAGTTTTGACAATTTCGATAAAATCTAATCCTGCTAGTATATTCAGCATAGCTATTCCTATCACAAAAATTATAAAAAATATTGTTAAGATTGGCATTTTTTTTATACTCGCTTTATACATGAAATATGCGTCCAAACACAATATAGGAATAGCTAACAGTAATCCTGAAATCTGTAATCCAGATTTTATTTCCTCGTGATTAGTAATATTATTAGCGATATTAGCAATTATGTAATAAAACATTATAAAAAGAGGGATTGCTATGATTGTTGATACTACAAATATAAGCCAATTGTTTTCAACAACTTTTTTGATGGGAACAAACTTTATTTTTATTCTTTCAAAAAAACCTTTTTTTTCTTGAGTCACCGATCTTTCATTTTGGTACTCATTCATCTTGTTTACCCATTCACCCACAATTTTCATATTATTAATGTACACTCCTTTTTGTTCAATCATACCAAAAGAAAAAATAAAACACCATATTATATTATTTTATTTTACAATTAGAACTATCACCCTTGGCATTCCTCCTCGATTCGTTGACAAATGTTGACATTTTTATATCTCTTAGCTGATTACAAAAATGACATATACGCTATTGCCTTATTCCTATAAAGGCTAACAATGGTTAACTACTGTACATAAAAAAACGCTCCTTTAGAAAAGGAACTTTCCATAAAATGCTTTGTATAACAACATTTCATTTATGCTCATGTCACTAAGGATACCAAAGAAAAGACCACAAAATTATTCGCTAATTATGTTGGCATTTAAGCTAATCGTATTCAATCTCGTATTCAAAATAATAATAGACAGCAGAAACACTGTACAACGCATTTCTACTGTCTATTATTAAATCTCTTATGGAGACGGCGGGAGTCGAACCCGCGTCCAAACATATTGTCACTTAAACCTCTACGTCCATAGTCAACTCATTTAGGGTTTCGCTTTACAGCTTGCCGAGTGACAGACATTCTGTATTGCTAGTCTGATAAGCTCTTCTAAATTTTACAGACGGAAAAATTTAGCGTATCCCACTTAGTTTGAGACCCTTACTCGAGCACATGGGCGATGCCGAGAGGATCTTCACCCGCTGTTTTTACGCAGCTAGAGCGAAAGTTTTGTTTTCGTTTTTAGCAGTTATATTTAACTGTAACGTTTTTACGTAGACGTAACCTACGAAACGCAATTCAAGCTCAACTATGCCTGTCGAATCCGTAACGCCCCCATGAAAAATTGGTGCTAGAATAGTATAACATAATTATACCATTAAATAAAGCGAGCAGCTCATTCATTTAATATAGTCTTTTCCCGCCTTTAAAACGTTTTTACATATCAGAAAAACATCTACGCAAAATATTTCTCATTTTCTCCATAACAAATCAGCTATGAATCCAATCAGTTTCGCCAAAATCGACCAACTCATTTTTGCGGTTTCAAAGAAGCAGCCGATACTCCTGAGCAGGAACATCAGCTGCTTTTTAATAATTCAACTGGTCAATAGCAAAGGCTGGTCCTAATTGTTCTCTCCTTCCGCATAATAAGAGAACATCCAATTGATGCCGAACTTATCTGTCAGCATCCCATATTTCTTCGACCAAAATGTTGGTCCTAAAGGCATTTCAACAGTTCCACCTTCTGCTAAACGGTTGAATTGACGGTCTATTTTTTCTTCATCATCCGTACTTACGACTAACGAAATATTATTTCCTACGGTCAATGGCTTCCCCATTCCATCCGGCACATCAGAAATCATGACATATGTACCTTCGATAACCATACTGGCATTCAATATTAAATCCTTTATATCTTCTGAAACTGGGTGCTCCGGATCTTCCGGCATATCACCAAAGGTCATAACATTCGCCGAAGGCGTATCGAAAACCTCTTCATAGAATTTGATAACCGCTGCTGCTTCATTTTTAAAATTCAAATAGACTTCCATGACGTTGACATCTCCCTTGTTGTTTTCTATGATTATCTCACAGAAAAGGGCTTTGAACGAAACATCTGCCTACCATTTCTCCACAAGTTAAAACTCAGAATTTTTAAGAAGAATATCTGCAAATTTCTCCAGATATTCCTGATCTATTTCATCATAGCCGGAAGTCACTCCTGCATCAATATCTAAAACACCAATCAATTCGCCTGCTTTTACCATCGGCACAACAATTTCTGATTGGGCTGCAGAATCACAGGAAATATAATTTTCATGCTTTTTCACATCATCAACAATTAATGTTTGACGTTTTTCTGCAGACTCTCCGCACACACCTTTTCCCATTTTAATTCTTGTACAGGAAACTTTTCCTTGAAATGGACCTAAAACCAACTCATCTCCATTGTACAAATAGTATCCAGCAAACACCGTCTCTGGTAAAGCATCAGCTAAGAGTGCTGAAGAATTTGCTAAATTCGCTATTCCATCATGTTCAATTTCTGTCAATCCAGTCAACTGCTGCAGCATTAACTCATAGGCATCTCTTTTTTGTTTATCATCTTTCCACATCTATTTCTTTCCCTTCAGTTTTTTTACCTATCTTATCTTATTTTCCTAAAAAATAAAAGACAGAGAAAACCGCACCATTTTGACGTTCTACTCTATCTAAATAATTGCCCTAAAGTTTTTATCCCCAGAAACGCTATTCCCACAGCGAAGTTTTTGCCAACCTTCAATGTTCTCCTAATTTAAGCTGATCGTCATAAATAATTTTATCTGAAAAACGTTCAGTTTTCTTCAAAGCCTCAATAAGCCCCTGCTTTTGTTTCTTCGTCATAAGATAAATTCTGGACCCGGAAGAAAAATCCTCAGAAATAATCTCGATACTTTTAGTGCCTACTTTGACTAAACGAATGTTTTCCAGCAAAAGTTCTTTTTTATGAAAGGGTAAAAAATAATGAATATACAGACTTGTTGCAGTCAGCTTAAAATAGCGGTTAAATCCTAAATAAGCAAAGATAAAAAAGACGACCATCACTAGATTACTAACAAGATAAGGTCTTGTATACTCTAATGATAAGATTAAACTCATAAATAATATGGCGAACGTGCAGGACCAGTATATAACAGCCGTTGACAATTCTGGTTGCCAGAAATATTTTTTTTGTTTCATACAACGACTCCTTACCTAAAATTTCATATGGTACAATAGTAACACACTTAGACTTTAAACAGAAAATATAAAGGAGAAAATCATGTTACGAATTTATGTAGATGCTGCTACTAAGGGAAATCCCGGACCAAGCGGCGGTGGAATCGTCGTCACAGGGGAGCAAATCCATGAACAGCTCCATTTCTCTTTAGGTGAATGTTCCAACCACGAAGCAGAATTCAAAATCCTTATCCTTGCTTTGGAATGGCTGATTAATCACCAGTTTACCACAACCAGCATTTTTCTTCATTCAGACAGTAAAACCGTCGTACAGACGATTGATAAAAATTATACGGGTAATCCTGTTTTTCAGCCGTATCTCAAACGATTCCAACAATTAGAGTCTCATTTCACACTTTTGCTGATTCAGTGGATCCCTGAAAATAAAAACAAAGGGGCTGACAATCTTGCCCGGCAGGCACTCCAGAAATCATTAAAAGGAAAGTAGTTATTTTTTCAACTGCTTCCTTTTTTTAGAATGTAGATTCATAAAGTAATATCCACGATTTTAGCTCTTGTAAGAGCTGCAATATCCTTTGGTGCAAGCTCAAACTGAAGACCACGCTGACCTGCGGAAACAATAATGGCGGGGTATTGCTCTGCCTCCAATCCGATATAGGTTGGAAACAGCTTCTTCATCCCTATAGGGGAACAGCCGCCGCGAATATAACCAGTTGTCTCTTCCAGCTCTCTCAAATGAAGCATATCAACTTTTTTGTTGCCGCTGACTTTCGCCAATTTTTTTAAATCCAATTCGGTATTTCCCGGAATCACGGCAACAATTGGTCCAGTCTTATTTCCAACAGCTACTAAGGTTTTAAATATTCGCTTTTCTTCAACTCCTAACAGCTCGGATACGCTATCTGTCCCTAAATGTTCTTCACTCCAAGGAAATTCGTACTGCTTGTATGGCAGCTTCTTTTGCTCCACAATTCTCATTGCATTGGTTTTATGAACTTTTGATTTTTTTGCCATTTTAATCACCCCATTATTAAATGTTCACCTAAAACAAAAAGCAGGTCCCTATACAGTCTCTGCTTTTTGAATCTTTATTATTCCCTTAAATCAACTACTGTATGTCGCTTTTTATCATATAGCTATTTTTTTATAGTTAAGAACAATACTTTTAAATAATTTCCCTCAGGAAAATCTTCACTTACTTTAAAATCTCCCGGAAGCTGATAGATAGTTTCTATCGTGTATGAGGAAATACTTTTTTCTTTCAATGCGTCTTTTACTAATTTTGTAAAACGTTCCAGCGAAAGATTCGCTGCATTTGTTGACGCAATGATTTGTCCCTGCTCTGCCAGTATATCAATCGATTGTTCAATCAACTCACCATAATTTTTTCCTACAGTAAAGACTTTTTTCTTATTTCTTGCAAAACTTGGCGGATCAAGAATGATACAGTCAAAAATCAGGTCTTTTCTTTTAGCATACTTGAAGTACTCAAACACATCCATCACAACGATTTTCTGCTGTGCAAGCGGCAGCTGATTTACTTCAAACTGCTCCGTTGTTTTTGCCAGACTCCTTTTAGCCAAATCTACACTTGTTGTACTAATTGCACCGCCCATCGCTGCCGCCACAGAAAAAGCACCTGTATAGCTAAACATGTTCAAGACTGTTTTCCCTGCTGCATAGCCATTTATCAACTCACCACGTACTTCCTTTTGATCCAGAAAAATCCCTGTCATCAGCCCTTCATTCAAGTAGACTGCGTAGGAGACGCCGTTTTCAGTAACCAACAGAGGTTCTTCTGCCTGCTTTCCGTACAAATGCTGAGATTCTGGATAAGAAGAAGTAAATCGAACCTTTTCATATGCGCCGGTTATTTCGTCAAAAACTTTTTTGAAACTTTGGATAATGGCTTCACGCTTCTCATAAATCGTTTCATTATACCAGGAGAACACGACGAAATCGTTGTAGCAGTCAATCGTTACTCCGCCTAAACCATCACCTTCTCCGTTAAATAACCGATAGGCAGAGGTACTACTGTCATTCGCATAAACACTTCTTTCCAGCTTTGCTTTTTTAAATAGCCTTTCAAAAAACGGTACAGATATTTTCTCGTCCCAGCTCAACAGCCAGCCAAGTCCTTTATTCTGTTCTGCCAAATAACCATAAGCGACAAATTTACCAGCCGGATCAGTAAACTCTATCCAGTCTGTAGGCAGCTGACTAGGGCGCTGCTGTAAATCTTCCTCTTTTACCAGCGGGTATCCTTGACGAAACTTATTGGCTGCTTGTTTTTTTACTTGTATTTTCACTTTTTCACCTTATTCTTCTTTTTATTGATTCACAATCAACTGTCCAAAAAAGTATATCAAAAAAAGCCTGTCCTGTCTTTAATTCTATAGATTATTAAAGTTTCTCAAAATTCTTGACAAAACGCTAGAATAATCGTAGGAATAATTGACAGTCTTCGGCGGAAAAGGTAAAATTACATGTATGCAAATCACAATTTTCATGAAAACACATCTAAGTTTTTTCGAACTTAGGGTTGGAAAGGAATTATCATGTTAAATAGAATAAAAAAAATTAAATTACCTGAATTTTTGAATACGCGATTAGGTCTTTTCACAACGGTTGCAGTCCTGTTATGGCTGAAGAATTTACTGGCTTATGTCACGGACTTTCACCTAAGGCTCGAAAATATCAACGAGTACATCATTCTTGTAATTAATCCAATCGCTACGACCTTTTTCCTTTTGGCGATTGCTTTATATGTCCGTAAAACCAGACGCGCTTATATTACGATGATGGTTGTCTTTTTCCTCATGACGCTGTTGCTGTTTTCAAATATTGTCTACTATAGAGAGTTCACCGACTTTATTACAGTCAATACAATGATGGGTGCCGGCAAAGTTGCCAGCGGACTTGGAGAGAGTGCTCTGCGCTTATTCCGTCCTTACGATGTTATTTACTGGATTGACTTTATTATTGTAGGCGGTTTGCTCCTTACTAAAAAAATTAAAATGGAAGACCGGCCAGTCAGAGCTCGGGTGGCTGTTTCAATTAGCTTAGTTTCAGCGTTATTCTTCCTGTTTAATCTATTTCTTGCTGAAACGGAAAGACCTCAGCTGTTAGGCAGAGAGTTTTCTCGTGACTATATTGTAAAATTCTTAGGATTAAATGCCTTCACTGTCTATGACGGAGTGAAGACCTACCAGACAAACCAAGTACGGGCGGAAGCCAGTGCCAATGACATGAAAGATGTTGAAAGTTATGTCGACAGCCATTATGCAGCTCCCAATGATGAAACCTTTGGCATTGCTAAGGGAAAAAATGTCATTTATATTCATTTAGAAAGCTTCCAGCAGTTTCTTGTTGATTACAAGCTGAAAGACGAAAATGGTGTTGAGCATGAAGTAACACCATTTATCAATAGCCTTTTCCATAATCAAAGTACATTCAGCTTTGATAATTTCTTCCATCAGGTTGGACAGGGAAAAACTAGTGATGCTGAAACCTTGTTTGAAAATTCTTTATTCGGACTAAGTCAAGGATCATTATTCACGCAAATCGGCGGTAAGAATACCTTTGAAGCGGCTCCTGCAATTCTCGATCAAACACAGGGATATACAAGTGCTGTTTTCCATGGAAATGCCGGCAATTTCTGGAATAGAAATGAAACTTACAAGCATTTAGGCTATGATTATTTCTTTGATGCCAGCTACTATGATGTCAACGATGATAATTCATTCCAATACGGACTGCATGACAAACCATTTTTCCAACAGTCCGCACAGTATTTGGAACACTTACAGCAGCCGTTTTATTCAAAATTCCTAGCCGTATCTAATCACTATCCTTACTCTCAGTTCACAAATGATGAAGCAGGATTCCCGATTGCGGATACTGGTGATGAAACAATTAACGGCTACTTTGCTACAGCAAACTATCTGGATAAATCAGTTGAAGAATTTTTCAACTACTTGAAGTCCTCTGGATTATATGAAAATTCTGTAATTGTTCTTTACGGAGATCACTATGGTATTTCCTCTTCAAGAAATCAGAATTTAGCTGAACTGTTAGGTAAATCAAAGGCTTCATGGAATGACTTTGACACTGCTCAACTGCAGCGCGTACCATACATGATTCATGTTCCTGGTCAGGAAAACGGCGGTATCAACCACACATATGGCGGACAAGTTGATGCACTGCCTACACTGATGCATTTGCTGGGTGTAGATACAAAAGACTACATCATGCTTGGACAGGATTTATTCTCAAAAGAAAATGAGCAAATCGTTGCTTTCAGAAATGGAAACTATGTTTCACCAAAATATACAATGTTAGGCTCCAACATTTATGAAACAGGAACTGGCAGACTAATTGTTTCCCCTACTGAGGAAATTCAACAGGAAGCTGAAGCAATGAAAGAAAAAGCCAATACTCAACTGGAAATATCTGACCAGATTAATACTGGCGACCTGTTGCGCTTCTATCAAGGCAGCGGCTTGAAATCAATAGATGTATCTCAATATAGCTACAAGGATCAGTTGAAACAACTGGAAGAAATCGAGAAAGATAAAGGCGCTGATTCAACTAGCGTTTACAGTAAAAACGATAATAAGTCCACTGTTGATGAGTATAAAACAAACACTTATCAAGGCTACGAAAAATAAACATACAATAAATACAAAAAGGCTTACGGTTTTTTAAATACCGTAGGCTTTTTTGCTACTTTTTCATAATTAATTCATATTCTTTCTATATACTTTTACTGTAAGTAATTAAAGAGGTGAGTATTATTGAAAAGCCTTCACTATGCTTTTGCAGACTTGCATTATTATAAAAAGTCAACACTTTCAAGTATCGTTTCCGGTTCGTTCTTTCTTGTATTTCTAACAGCACTACTAAATATGTTGGATATCAACAGAATCTGGACAAAGGAACTGCTCACTCTTTCACCTGATAAGGAGACAATTGCAGCTTCCTTAAACTGGAATACCATTTATCTATTGATTTACGTTATTGCAGCTCTTCTATACACAGCTGCTGCTGGAATTATGGCTTATCGTGAAATAGCACAACGGAAAGCAGTTATTCAAAAATGGCGCCTACTTGGTTTTTCAGATTTTTACATTATTAAGCAGTCACTACTCGAAACGATATTGGTTCTTATTAGCGTTTTACTGATAAGCAGTATGTTTTTGCTGGTTTTTCAAAATTCATATGAGTCCTTACTTTTGAAAATACATTCGCTTGTGGGAACGACAGATTTTCGTTTAAGTATTCATGCCTTACAGGATGTTGATAATGTTCCTGCAACTACCAGCAGCTCTATTTATGAATCTGTAGGTGTTTTCGCTGTTAATCACCACAGTCTGTCCTTAACGACAATCTTTAAACGGCTTTTGCAGAACACAGTTTTATTAACTCTAATCAGCAGCAACTGCGCTTTGATTTTTACTATTTTAGGTACGCGTCAATCAAAACTTTTTCTTAGGAAGTGATTATTTGGATACAGTAATTGATTATCGGGAAATCATTAGAAAAATAAACGACACTAGCGACTCAAAGCTTTTTGCTGTTCTAGAAAATGAACAGCAGCTGGAAGCAGAGTTGCCCCACTTCATCCATTTTGCGCTATCACAGGAGCAGAACAAAAGCTTCGGACTGATCTTAGAAGAGTTCACCTTTCTTCCCTATTTATCCGTGATAGATAATTTGTTTGTCTGCAGTGCAACAAAGGAAAATGAACGTAAACGCATTTTACGGGAATGGTCAGCTATCTTTGATCTTCCCATGACAGTTTTCTCTTCTCCCTTTGAACAGCTTTCGCCTTTTGAACAGCTAAAGCTCCAGTTGATGCAGCTAATCTTATCAGAAAAGAAAACAATTATTTTAACAAATGATTTATCAGAGCTGAGCATTCATGAAAAACAGCAGCTGCTCCCATTACTAAAGACCCTGACAAAAAAAGCTTCTGTCAGCCTTTGGCTAATTACTAACGATGAAAAACTGGCAGCCAGCCCCTACATTGATGCTTCACCATCTATCAGTAGATCCTATACATAAGTCTAAGTCAGAAGCATTCTGTCCTTTAGGTTAAATTGAAGAAGCTGAAAAAAGAGTTTAGGAATGATTATTCCTAAACTCTTTTTCTACACTCTTTTATTCTTCAATTTCAACATCAGGGAACGTGATGATAAACGTGGTCCCCTTATCTGGTTCACTTTCTACATCGATTTTTCCTTTATGCAGACGAACGAGCTGCTGCACAATCGGCAGACCTAAGCCGGATTCTCCATATTTAGTATTTTTTCTAGAAGGATCAGCTTTATAGTAGCGGTCCCAGATATTTTTCAGCTGCTCTTCCGACATTCCAATGCCAGTATCAGAAATTTTAACAATTGTTTCCAGATAGCCTTTTTCCAATTGAACATGAATCTCTCCATCGGTTGTAAACTGAATCGCATTCTGCAAAATGTTCACTACAATCTGCACAAAACGGTCGTAATCAGCAAAAACATCAATTGATTCTTCCGTATCAAGATAGAGCTTATCTCCTGCTGCATCTGCTTTAGCTTCCAGCTGGGTGAAGATATTCTTGATGGTTTCAGTAGCATCAAATTTTTTCACAACAATACTAATTTGATTGGTTCTGATTTTTTCATAATCAAGATTTTCATTAACCAGCCGAATTAATCGAGCCGTTTCATTCTGCATCAGCTTAATTGCATTTTCTTTCTGGTTTTCCGGAATCGCATTGTATTCCAACCCTTCCAGCAGACCATTAATTGTCGTCAGCGGTGTTCTCATTTCATGAGAGGCATCTGCCATAAACTGACGCCGCCTTTCCTCTTGACGCTCAATCTCTTCCTGAGACTCAGCCAGAGACTCAGCCATGCGGTTGAAGTCCTCTGCTAAATCATCAAACTCATCTTTGTCATGGACAGCTAGCTTAATATCGAAGTTCCCACTGGTAATTTCCTTCGTAGCCTTACGCATTCGATTAATTCGTTTCACCTGTAAAGTGGCGAAACCATAACTAACAAAAACAGCTACTACACTGGAAATCACAAAGCCTTTAAATAAGTTTGAGGTAACGGAGGTTACACTGTTCGATACATTTTTAGCCGGCTGCGTAATCGTTAAATAACCGACAATCGTTTCAATGCCTAAATTGGTCAATTCAACCTTAACAGGAACCGTCACGTAAGAGGTCGCTCTCGTATGACCAAAAATATCCTTGTCAATCGTCTTATCAACCCGATCGCCTTCGGCCAGGCGATCCAGTTCCTGACTGGAAATTGAAAAATCAAGCTGTTCATTATTTATTTCCGGAAACAGCCGATTCATTTCCACATCAGTATAGACAAACTGAGCCCCCTGATTACTCAATATTTCCTGAGTCATCTCCAAAGCGGCATTCAGTTTTTGTTGTTCACTCCAGCCAACCTGATTGTCAAAATATTTTTTTACATTTAAAGCAGATTTTGCGTATCCGTTGAGCTGGTCATAATTTTCAGCCTGCATCGTCTGTTTCGTAAACTGCGTAAATGATGTCCCAACAATAATAATAATCAAGACAATCAATCCCCAAAAAGCTAAGAGCTGCTGATACAAGTATTTCATGAAGCCACTCCGGAATCATCAAATTTGTACCCAACTCCCCAAACAGTCTGAATAACCTGAGGACCCACCTTTTCAATTTTCTGTCTCAGCTTTTTGATATGAGCGTCCACTGTCCGCTCATCGCCGAAATATTGGTAATCCCAAACCATTTCCAACAGCTGCTCTCTTGAAAAGACCTGCCGCGGCTTTTTCGCTAATGTATACAGCAAATCAAATTCTTTTGGCGTCAATCCTTCAATCAGCTGATCGTCAAGATAGGCTTCTCTGGTTTTCGTATTCATTTTGAAATGCTGTGTCACCACATCAAAGGTCTCATCGCTATTTTCATCGCCGCCTACGTGCTCTACTAATTCAGAACGTCTATGCAGAGCTTTCATTCTTGCGATTAAAGTCAACGGGCTAAACGGTTTAGTCACGTAGTCATCTGCACCCATCTCTAAACCAATTACCTGATCACTTTCCGAATCACGTGCAGTCAGCATAATAATCGGTACTGAGTGGGAAACCTTTCGGATTTCCCGGCAAACAGCCATACCATCCATTGAGGGCAAATTTAAATCAAGCGTCACCATATCCCATTTTTCAGGATTTTCCAAAAACGTGTCCAAGCCTTTTTTTCCATCATACTCAAAAACAGCTTCCCAGCCTTCATTTAAAAAGAACATCTGCATCATTTCCGAAACGGATTCATTATCTTCTATCATTAATACATTCATACGTTTATCATTCCTTTACCAACAGTAGTTATCTCTTTATTAGTATACTCTAAAAACCCTGCAGCTCCAATAAATTCTATATTTCTTCAAGAAAGGTTTGTTAATTATTCATTAATTTTGAGAGACTCTTCCATACTATCCCCATATTCCTCTCTTTTCTGCTTAAAGAGACTTCGTCAAAATAATCATGTGACAATTGTTGCCGTAGACATTCGGCTGAATACCAATGACTTGAAAGCCCCAATCCAGCAGCCAAGAATAATCAATACGTGTTGTTTCCAGGCTGTTCATTGCAGCTGCAACATCTGTGATTTTCTCTCCATTTATCGTAAAATCAACAGTGCTCATTCCCGTTCTCAGCATGGTATACCCTTTGCTCCTTGCATAATTCTCTGCTTGTTCGAACAGCTTTTCCAGTTTATGCTCCAGCTTAAATACACCCTGATCATCATAACCGCAGCATTCCAGTTCCAATGTATTATACGCCTTTAGTTCTCTAAACAACACCCAGCCAGTTGGCTGCTTCTGATCATTTTCCAGATACCAGCCGACAGTATCGATACTTGCCTGAACATCTGTCAGCTGAGCTAAACCATCATGAGCTGTCGGCCACCACTCAGGCTTTATCCGATTCATGAAAGAAGCCACTAACGGAGCATTCTCTTCATTTAAATTGATAACTCTTTCCATTTGTTTCTCCTGACCTATGACCATATTTTATTTTTTCTTTTCAATTAAAAAAATAATGTAAGGTTTCTCCAAAACTATATAAAAATTTCTTACCTCTGTCAATTCTTGTTTAATTGTAGGATTTTTTTGCAGAATTTATAATGTTAGATAGATTAGAAAAGCTGATGGCTCATTCGCCATCCAATCAATAGGTCCCGCATTCAGACGCATGATGCTCTTTATCATAAGGTGGATTCCCTTATTGTTGAAGATAGCTTGCTCATGTAGAGTCTAAATTTCCAGACTTTTGTCACAGTGGATGAGACAGAAGCGCTAAACTTTGAGAAAAGTCGACTTTTTTCCGAAAACTTCAACTCTTAGTGCTTTTAGCACTTAGAAATTGATGCTATCTGAACGAAGTGTAGTAAGTTGTTTTTGTCTCACCGTTTATCGGATTTTAGAAAGGGCAGCGTTTGGACATGTAGTTATGTTCCAAACGCTATATTCATAGATAATTTATAGTCTCTCTACCAACAAAAAAATCCTGACTTCTATTTAGAAGTCGGGATTTCTTTCTTCTTCTTTGTCTGATAAAAGCAGATAATGCTGCCTGTCACCTGTACCAGCAATAACGTTAATAATAAGCCGCTCAGAAAATAATGTTCTCGAAGAATTGCCCTTCGAAGTAAAACCAATACAATCAAGCTACTTGCCGAATACAGCGACCATTGTTTATCCATGCCCAAAGACCCCTTTGTTTTGTTACGTCAAGCATAGGACTTTCATATAGAAAAATCAAGTATCTTTCGGATGAAGGCGGATTCCATTAGAAAATTCTCATTATATCTAAATAGACTTCTTTCATTTGAATCTGCCGCTAAAAATGGTACACTATTTTTGGTATATATCACATTATTTATCGAGGTATTCTATGGAAAAACAATTGGATACAAATATCCAGCTATTATTTGATATCTGTCTGACTGCTGGAAAAATTATGATGGAAAATGGTTCTGAGGTTTACCGGACTGAAGACACAATGAACAGGATTGCCCGAAATGCCGGCTATCCTGATAGTGTTACCCATGTTACTGTTACCGGCATTTTTATGAGCTTTCGTTCCCTACCCTATACTCAACTGGAAAATATTACTGAGCGCAGGATGAATATGGAGAAAGTCGCTGCAGTTAACCATCTTTCCCGCAAATATGAAGAAAAGCAACTATCTCTTGCAGAGCTTCAACAGCAGTTGAAAGCTGTAGATACACAAACGCCTTCTTTTTCTGTTGCTTTACAGATTTTTGCGGCTGGCATTGTCAGTTGTACTTTAATGTACGTATTTGGAGGCTCTTGGATGGATTTTTTACCAGCCTTCTTTATTGGGATGCTGGGTTTCGCAGTCTCTTTCTATATTAAAAAATTCTTGAAACTAAAATTTCTTGATGACTTTGCAGCTGCTGTAGTTATCGGCTTAAGTGCCTATCTGTTGGTTACATTTCATTTGGCTGAAAACATGGATAGTATTATCATTGGTTCAGTAATGCCGCTGGTTCCCGGTGTAGCTATTACAAATGCCTTTAGAGATATTCTTGCAGGTCATCTAATCAGTGGAATGGCACGGGCTACAGAAGCGATTTTTGTTGCCGGATCTATTGGCATTGGCATTGCTATGGTATTTATTTTATTTTTGTAGGAGTGAACAAATGGACGTTATTATTCATCTTTTATTTAGTTATTTAAGTACTGTGGCTTTCGGCATTATCACCAATGTTCCCAGAAAAGCGCTAAATGCCTGCGGGTTAACGGGGGCTGCCGGCTGGGGGATTTTTATGCTGACCAGACATTTAGAGACAGGAGAGGTTTTCGCCAACTTCTTCAGTGCAGTTTGTATTGGACTGCTAAGCATTTTCTTTTCCCGGAAGAAAAAAATGCCGACCATTATCTTTAACATTCCTAGCTTGGTTCCTCTAGTACCTGGTGGTCCAGCTTATCAGGCAATGCGAAGCTTTGTGCTGGACAACTATATCTCTGGTCTGCACCTTACTATGACTGTAATTATGACTGCTGGAGCTATTGCTGCTGGTTTCATGATAACTAATTTGGTTGAACGAATACTCAAACGTTTAAGCACAAGAAAACAGCAGACAAACAACCAGCTTTGATTCATTCAACATACTTTCCTTTTTACGAGAAGATGATTTCACTAAAATAATGGGACAAGCATGGATAAGAGCCACTGCTCTATCACTGCTTATCCCATTATTCATATTTCCTATGCACTAAAACTTGTACAAGAGTCCATATCCAAATAAAGCATTGCTCTTATTCTGTTTCTTCTAGCTGCTGTTGAAGCTCTTTGGCTCGTTCCTTTATCCTCTCCGGTTTTACAGAATAGGTCTTTCCAACAGCAGCCGCTTTAAGCTTCTGCAATACATAATACCAGCCTGCCAAATCTAAATAAAGATTGGGAAAGGTTAAAGGTAGTGTTTCAAAGAAGCGCAGCTTTGTTTCTCCAGTGGTTGTTTCACTTATTGACAATATCACTCTGCCATCCGCCCATGAAAAACCTAACAAGCTTTCTTCCTCATATTCAAAAACAGCCAACTGTTCGCTGAATCCCTCACTTTCGAAGTTCAATACCCGTTCTGCTAATAAACAATCTGCCTTAATCTCGGGAAACCACTGAGAAAATCCTTTGGTGGTTGTTATCAGCTGCCAAATAGCTTGCTTTGGCGCCTGAATCAACAGCTCATTTTCATACTCTATCCGATCACTTTTTTTAATAGGTTTAATGAGGATTCACCTTCCTTGTAGTTCGTTTATCTGTGAGAGCCTGCCGCAAAATAGATTGAGAATTCTGCCGCAGGTTTCTGGCATCTTTGCCTTGATAAGATAATTATAACAGGAGCCGCTGTTTCTATTAAAGATCACGGCTCAACGTCTGACAAGGTACACCATCCTCGTAGTATACTTCAGAAATAAGCTGATAGCCAATTTTTTCATAGAATGGGACTGCTTCTGCTTCTGCATGAATCAAGGTCTTTTTTATATCTAATTGCTTGGCATATTCTTCAAGCCCACGAACAATTTGGGTACCAAGCTGTTGACCTCTATAGTCTGATAATGTAGCAATTCGGGTAAGTCTGGCTATATCGTCAGTTTCTTTGATAAATCGTCCAGTAGCAATTGGCTGATATCCAGCAGAAATAACAGCATACACCGTATCCGGCAAATCAAATGCATCAAATTCCAGCTCCGGCTGCATTCCTTTTTCTAAAACAAATACATTCATCCGCACAAAGCAGCTTGCTGCACGCTGCCACGGCTGACTGCCTAACGTCAGCACCATTTCTTCACCCATCTTTACCTCTCCTTCCTCTTTCAGAACAAAACGATTTAAGTAATCTGTTTTATGAATTTTGCTGCTCATATAACTACTCAGGTATCTTTCCTTGCCGCCATTTTGATACTTTTGACAAATCGGTTCTTCTTCTTAGCCGCAATACCTTCTTCTTATTTTTTAAGATGAATACAGCCTTATAAATACGCCCGTGTCTGACGTTTCGCCCTTTCCAATCAAACTTATGGGAAACCAGCTCATCTTTATCAAGGATAAATGATGGCAAACTAAGCAGATAATGCCGGGTAAAATATAGTTCTTCCAGCCATATAGCCGGCTGATTCATTTCGCCATTTAATAATTCCAACAGCTCTTCCTGTTTTTCTTTGGTTCCATCTTCAAGATATTTCCTAAGTTGATAGTAGGTAAACAGTAACGGGATAAGCTGAAATGAACTAACGAGCAGGAACACGAACAATGATAGAATAAAACTTACTAAAACCAGCTCTCCAAATGAAGTCTCTGATTCCTGTGTTTGTCCAAATACTAAAACCAGCCCCATTATGACTGCTAAAGACCCGCCAGAGAAAATTCCCAGCAGAAGGCCAACACGAATTACTTTTTTTGTATAGTCCCTTAATATTATCATGTTACTCCTTTAACGTTTTTTTCTGGTAGATTAACAGTCTGGTGTATAGTCTGATTGCAGCAAGCAATACTCATTTAAGTCACGCAATTCCCCATAAATCAGCTTATCTTGTTTGCGGATTCCCACCAATGAAAATCCGCATTTTTCAGCAACGGCATTGCTACCTGTGTTTTCAGTATCTGCAATTATTGTAAGCTTATTCAGGTTTAGCATACTAAAGGCGTATCTACATAGCGTCTTAACCGCTTTCTGGGTAATACCCATTTTTGTATAGGATGAATGCAGCCAGTAGCCGATTTCAGCTTTCCGGTCAGATGAATTGATAAAATGGAAGTCAATACAGCCAATGATTTTTGTACCCATCGCTATGAAAAATAACTTATCTGTTCCTTCAGCTGCTCCTTTTAGCTTCAGCTTGATATAATTTTCCTGACTTTTGCAATCGACTACATCATCAACAAAATCTAAGAACTGACGCAAATGTGTTCGGTCAGAATCAATTAATCGAAAGACTTCTTCGGCCATTTGAAGCTCCGGATAGATAAGACATAGCTCATCTTCAATGACTAATGAGAAATAACTATTCATATATCCTCATCCCTTCTTATTTCTTTACGTGATTATAACAAAGAATACATCTTCTTGAAAGGTCGTTTCCATAATCTAGTATTTTATAAAACTAGATACCTGTGAAAGCCAGCCGCTCAGATAACTTATAAAAAAAGCATTTTTTCAACCAATTTTCAGGTTGAAAAAATGCCTTTGTCTTATATCAACTATTACTCTGCTTTTTTCTTTTTCTTAGAAGCTTTTTCACGTTCATTTTTATTCAGAATTTGCTTTCTCAAACGAATACTTTCCGGCGTTACTTCACAGTACTCATCATCATTCAGGAATTCCAAAGATTCTTCTAAAGTCAACTTTTTAGGTTTCTTAATAACTGAAGTTTGATCCTTTGTTGCTGAACGAACATTCGTCATTTGTTTTGCTTTTGTAATATTTACCGTCAAGTCATTATCCCGGTTATTTTCACCAACAATCATGCCTTCGTAAACTTCTGTAGTTGGTTCTACAAAAACCGTTCCGCGTTCTTCAATACTCATGATACTATAAGTCGTTGCTTTTCCAGTATCAATAGAAACCAGTGCGCCCTGATGACGTCCGCCAATTGTTCCCTGAATCATCGGTAGGTATTGATCAAACGTATGGTGCATGATTCCGTATCCTCTAGTCATAGACAGGAATTCAGTTGTGTAGCCGATTAGACCACGAGCAGGCGCTAAGAAAATCAGACGAATCTGACCGTTTCCAGTATGAATCATATCCTGCATTTCGCCTTTACGCTGACTCAGGGATTCGATAATACTTCCCATATATTCTTCAGGTGTATCAATTTGAACTCGTTCAAACGGTTCACACTTCACACCTTCGATTTCTCGTTCGATTACCTCTGGACGCGATACTTGCAATTCATAACCTTCACGACGCATATTTTCAATAAGGATAGATAAATGAAGCTCTCCACGACCTGAAACAGTCCATGCATCTGGTGAAGCAGTAGGATCTACTCTCAAAGATACATCTGTTTGCAGCTGAGACATCAATCTTTCTTCAATTTTACGTGCAGTTACAAACTTCCCTTCACGTCCGGCAAAAGGAGAGTTGTTTACTAAAAAGGTCATTTGAAGAGTTGGTTCATCGATATGCAGAATTGGCAGTCCATCCTGATGATCCACTGGAGTAACTGTTTCTCCAACAAAGATATCTTCCATACCAGATACAGCAATCAAGTCGCCAGCTTTCGCCTGCTCGATTTCTAAACGCTGTAAACCGAAGAAACCAAATAATTTTGTCACCCGGAATTTCTTCACAGAGCCATCCAGCTTCAGCAGGGCAACCTGATCGCCTACGCTGATTGTTCCGCGGAAAACACGGCCAATCCCAATACGTCCCACATAATCGTTATAATCAAGTAGAGAGACTTGGAATTGCAGTGGCTCATCACTATTGTCGACAGGAGCAGGAATATGTTCGATAATCGTATCAAAAATCGGTGCCATAGTTGCTTCCTGATTCGCAGGATCATCTGAAAGACTAGATGTTCCGTTGATCGCTGAAGTATAAATAACCGGGAATTCCAACTGGTCTTCATCCGCACCTAATTCGATAAATAATTCCAGCACTTCATCAACTACATGCTCTGGACGTGCAGAAGGCTTGTCAATTTTATTTACAACTACAATTGGCGTCAAATGTTGTTCTAAGGCTTTTTTCAATACAAAACGAGTTTGAGGCATTGTTCCTTCATAAGCATCTACAACAAGCAATACGCCGTCAACCATTTTCATGATACGTTCTACTTCACCACCGAAGTCCGCGTGCCCAGGTGTATCCATGATATTCACTCGCGTACCGTTGTAATCAACCGCTGTGTTTTTAGCTAGAATTGTAATACCACGCTCTTTTTCAATTGCGTTCGAGTCCATTGCCCGTTCCTGCAGCTGTGTATGTCCATCTAAAGTTTGTGATTGTTTCAGCAGTTCATCCACCAGTGTTGTTTTTCCATGATCGACGTGGGCGATGATTGCTACGTTACGAATATCTTCTCTATATTTCACCATTAATTTGTTTACTCCATTCTCTTAACTTCTGACTTGAATAAAAATCCGACTGTTTATTATAACAAATTTTTTTCATGAAATATAGTCTAAAGTTTTCAGAAATCATGAAAACTTTAGACTATCTGCCCTTTTCTCTCATTATTCAGAGCATTTTAACGCTAATCAGCTGTATTTTCATGAAAAACAGCCATGATTTCTTGATGTGCTTCCGGCGGTGCCGCCACAAAATACTCTCTGCCGTCAAAGGACAGCTGTTCACCGAAAATCGTCGTTGCTTTATAATCAAATGCTTCGATAAGCGCCATTCCAGGTGCGTAATCCCATGGTGCAAGATTGGAAACATAGCCAACATGATTCCCTTTCAGTAAAGCAATCATCTCTAGACCGGCACAACCGCTTACTCGAACACCCATGCTTTTATTTGCAACAGCTTTAGCGCCATGAATATTTTCTCCATACATATAAGCATTAAAACCCAGCAGTCCAGCTCCCAATTCTGTTGTCTGAGGCTTAGACAATTTTTCTTCATTTCGGAAAACACCAGTCTCTTTGCCGCCCCAATACAACTCATTACGCATGACATCATAGATGAATCCTAGTTTACCAATACCGTCTTCAAAGATCCCCAGCATGATGCAGAAATTTTCCTGCTCCATCACAAAGTTCATCGTTCCGTCAATCGGGTCAATAATCCAAACACGTCCGTCCATAGAATCCAGGGTGTTATAGCCTTCTTCCTCACCAAGAATTTTATCCTTCGGGTACACCTGCTGAATTTTGCTAATCAGCAGCTGCTGCGTTTCCTCATCAATATTCGTTACTAAATCTGTACGATTGGATTTCTCCTTGACCTTCAGCGTATTATTCAAGCTACTTTTGATGAATTCTCCTGCTTCCGTCAGCCAGTTTTTGACTTCTTCAACATTAATCATCTGCATCTTTTCTTATCCCCCTACCTTTAATCTGCCTGTCCCCTTTTTCTTGGCTTCTTGTACGGTTCGATACAGCGAATAGCCGGAGACTCGTTCAAACTCATGGCCTAGACGTTTCTCTTCGCCGATACTCCGCACAACCTGTTTGAATTTTTGATAAGCATCAAGAAAGACTTCTACTGCAATTCCTGATTCATTCGCTTGTTCCAAAGCAGACCACAGATTTGTCACACTAACCATTTCATCCGTTGTCCAGTCTAAATCTAGTGGATACTGATAATCCTTCATAGTTTCACCTCATCTACCTCAGTGTAGCACATCTGGAAATTCGCTGAAAGTATTCCCGTCGATTATCTATCATCTTTTTTTTGACTCCAGTTTTCATAGAGCGGGAAAAACAGCTTGCCTTTTCCAGCACCTACCTCCTGAGCTCCATAAATCCCAGTATTTCCAGAGCACATATAGCTGATAATGCAAATCATTAAAAGAAAAACTGCACCCTCACTTCCAAACAGCTCTACGCCCATAATGAAGCAAGCGATCGGTGTATTGGTTGCTCCTGAGAAAACACCAATAAAGCCTAACGCCGCCAAAAAAGGAACGGAAACGTGAAGGACCTGAGCCAGACTACTTCCCATTGTCGCACCAATTTCAAATAAAGGCGTGACTTCTCCCCCTTGATAACCCGCACCTAGAGATAAAACGGTAAACAGCAGTTTTCCGACAAAATCGAATAGCTGACCAGTCCCTTCAAACGCATCTGTCAGCAACGGTAAACTTAAACCAAGATAACGGCTGGTCCCTAAAAGCAAAACAGCTGCAACCACTACTGCTCCCCCTATAAAGTTACGCAGAACCGGATTGGAAAACCAATTACTGTACATCTTTTTCAGAAAAACAATCGACCGGCTAAAAAACCAGCCCATCAGACCAAAACAAATGCCCGCCAATAACAATTTCATAAATAAAGCCACTGACCATTCTGGAATTGTTCCCATTGCATAATGAGTATGAGTAACACCATACATTTCCGTCACTGTGTTCGCAAAAAAAGCAGCAAAAAAACTAGGGAAAATTGCTTCAGAACGGAGCTTTCCTAAAGCCAGTACCTCTAAGCCAAAAATAGTACCTGCAAGAGGTGTACCAAAGACAGAGCTAAACCCTGCACTAATTCCGCTTATTAAGACAATTTCACGTTCATAGCCACTTAACCTGAATATTTTGCCAACTGCATCTGCTATAGCACCGCCCATTTGAACGGCTGTTCCTTCCCGCCCAACAGAACCACCAAAAAGGTGTGTAGTCACTGTGCCAAAAAATGTTAGCGGAATCAGACGCAGCGGCACTTCTTCTTCTCCTCCGTTCGCCTGACGAATGATTAGATTATTACCTCCGGCAGCATTTTTTCCGTATTTTGAATAAAGAAATGCAAAAACTGCACCGCTAAACGGAAGCAGGTAGAGTAAATACGGATGACTTTCGCGAGATGAAGTTACCAGAGTCAGACTGTTTAGAAATAGAGCAGAGAGACTTCCCATTATCAATCCAATAATTACTGTAATCAAAAGCCATTTAACCATGTATATTCCTATAAAAACACCTTTATGTTCTATTTTTTTCAACTCACTCACTCCAGTATCAGTAATTTAGAAAAGCAAAAAAAGCCTACCAAATAAGGGACTCATCCCTTGGTTTGGTAGGCGTCATTAATTTATTTCTTTTCAAAAATAAATGCTTATCGGCGAACACCATCGCCATCATCTTCTGTTTTTCTGTACATAACTTATCATATTATTTTCATTAACGCAAGTGATAGCACTAAAGGATTGGAATACAGATATCAGTTAAACTTCTATTATTTATTCATTTTCATTCTAAAGATTTAGAATGTTCATAACACCAATCTTGATTAAATAGCTGCTCTTTAACTTTTTTTAATTCCGCCAAAGTATAGCTTCTATCCATTATCGGAGTGCATCACAAAAGTGCAGTGGTTATACTGGTGGAACGCCAATTAAAATCGATTATTCTCTTGAACCAGAAGGATAGAAGACGAAAGACATTGAGGCGAAATTAAGCAAATAGTTTAAAACTATCCTTAGCAATCTATTCAAAATGATAACGTTTGATTGCGGAAAAGAAATATAATTACTACCCAATTCTTCGCCTCTATCAATAAATCTGCTACTGGTATAGAAAATATCACATCATCTTCATTTTCTTTTCCTTAAAAGAACTACTAAGTAAATGTATAGTTTCTGCATTTAAATATTCTTTTTGATAGTCCTCCAGATTATTGTTAATCCATAATTGACCTTGTTCTTTTCTAAATAATTGTCGATCGCCAATTTCAAGAAAAAGTGCACTAGTACTTTTTTCTAGTAACATACCCATCAGTTGTAAAGCCTCTAAAATCCCTTTATCAAAGGTTTTATTATAAACCTCAATTGAAAAATATGTGTTTACATTTATCTGATAATTATCTGATACAAAATCAATATCTGATTGCTCATCCAGTTCTATTGAAAAAGAGAATTTATCCATTCCCATATAAACACTTTCTTCTGTCTGGATTATATTCATTTCTTTATTGAAAAAGAGCTTAAAACTCCTTTCGACTTCCTTAAGTAATTCTTCGTAGGTCAGTTTTGTATAAATAAATAACTCATATTCCATCATTACTCCCTCCAAAATACCTGATTCACTTGTCTATCTTTGACAAAAATTACCTCTTTTAACCGCTTTAAATCTTGATTTGGATTTGCTTTTCTATGAATAGCTTCAATTAAATTATCAACTACTTGTTGATCAAAACCATCCAAATTTAGAACTAATCTTTCAGATTGCTTTTTAGTCTTACCTTTCATTTCTCGTATTATATTATCTATACTCTTTCCATTACTAGAAGCATAGCAATCAAAAACTTCATTTTCTATCAGCCAATGTCAGTGTAGTTAGCTCATCAATCGCCGTATGAGCCGCACCATTTCCTGTCACGGTTGTTCGGGTATCCTTTGTAATCATACGTGACTGACTAATCCCTTGAACCCCTTCACTAATACCTGTGGCCAACTGACCAGCAACAGCTGCGTTTGAAAATACAGTCTCCATATTCATCCACTCATTTATTTTAGCAAACTTAACATATTTAAAATTATCAATTTTTAAAAAAAATACAGATAAAATGATAAAATAACTAATTTAAAGACATAGATTGATAACAGCTTAGAGCGCACTTATTCTTTGAGATTCAAACAAACAAAAAAGCCATCTGAGCAATGCCCAGATGGCTTTATACTTGTTATTTCATTTTTTGCTAGTATTACCTATTATTACCAGTAGATGTCATGGTTTTACTGAACAGGTTCCTGATTACGGCTAAAGTATTGAGCCCATTTGCCTTTTACAGCGGAAACAAAAGGAATAGACGCTTCCTTTATTGCACAATATTTATCCACCATTGTCACAATATAGCTTTCTTTATATTTCGGAGGCGCAATCGTTGCCCCCCACATGTGCTTAATAATGATATCACGTTCAAGATCAGATAATTCCGTAATTTTTTCAGCATTTCTTGCTGCAATCCGCGGATGCATATATGCGTGCGAACCTTCGTCGAACTTGGTTGTACGCCAGTCGTAATAAAATAAATCATGAAGCAGACCCGCTCTAGCAGTAGCTCGGGCATCACCATTCCATTTTTTTGCCAGCTTATAGCTGTAGTACGACACGCTGATTGAATGTTCTAAACGAGTTGAGTTTACATGCTGAATGTAATTCCCTAGTCTCTGCACTTCTTCAGTTGCTAATAAATCCTCTACATAAGACATATACTCTTTATCTTCAGTCCATTTTTCCGTCATAGATATGGGTGCCACCTTTATATGTAGTTAAGCTCTTAAGCTTGTGAAAATTATAGCACCCTTTTTTCAAAAATACTAGATTATTTAAACACCGTAAACAAAGCTTAATATTTGTCATCAAAGGGCTTGACAGGGATACCGACCACCCAACAAAGACATCTGTTATTTATTCAACCACAGCCATTTCAAGGCTTCCTTTTCAACTTTCTTCACAAACTCATCCTTGTAATCTCCATAGCTTTCAATATCTTCAGGATAAGCAGCTGCAGCTGTCTGTTTTATTTCACCATACGTTGAAGCTATTTCCCGATGATTGCGCAGAAAATCTCTAAACGCTATGTGCCGGCCAATTTCACTTAAATTATCAAACTGATAGGCATGGATATGATGACTGCGCTGATCTCCCCCTTTAGGAAAGTATCTTCTACCAGGCAATCCATAGGCTCCCCAGCTTTCATAGCCTATTTCAGCCATTACTTCCTGATATTTGTCCAGTTCAGCTATATCTTCTACAATCAAGCAAATATCAATAATCGGTTTTGCCGCCAGTCTCGGAACTGAAGTGCTGCCGATGTGAACTACACTGACAACCAGTTCATCCGGCAGAGCTTGCTTTAAGCACGCCTTCTCCTCTTCAAACAAATGCGGCCATGCTGGATTATAAGGAACCACTTCAATTTTTCTGCTCATTTTCTTTCCTTCTTTCTTCAAATATAAAGTCTTTGCCTAAAAATGTACTCCATCCTTTTCAATTCTTTCCATTGATAGTTTGTGTTAGTAAAAACTCTTTAAGAAAAAATCGCCAATACTTTTAAGAATTCCTGCATAAAAGAACAACTAACCGTAAACTGAATTTTTTTAATGTTACAGTTTATCAGAAAGCTAGTCATCTCATAGATAGAATACCGAAATTCTACTTAAACCTATAGCTCTCTTCTTTGGAAAAAAGGATTGTGTAGGGAATGATAAATAACCTAGCATCATACGTTTTTTGATGTAGAGCTTTTAAATCAATCATAGTTTATCAAGAGTAAAAACCGGACAACTATGCTACAGCACAATTATCCGGTTCTAGCTATTTACTTCTACTTAGCTTCTACATTTCATCTGGTGCATGCAAACCTAGCAAACGCAAATCCTCTTTTAACAGCGTAGCCATGCTGTAAACTAGTGCCAGACGAGCATCCCGCTGTTCGTCCTCAACTAGAATTTTTACATGAGCATAATATTTATTAAAAGCTTGTGCTAGTTGAATAGCATGCTTCGCAATAACAGATGGCTCATATTTTTCAGCAGCCAACAGAACTGTATCTGGGAATTTCTGCAGCAGCTTGATAATTTCCCAGCTTTCCGAATCATCCAAAACATATGTTGCTTTTTCATCCGGTGTAAATTCTGCTTTTCTTAAGATACTCATCGCCCGAGCATGTGTATACTGAACATATGGACCTGTTTCTCCCTCGAAACGAACCACTTCATCAAGAACAAAATCGAAGTTGTTCAGACGATCATTTTTCAAATCGTGGAAAATAACTGCGCCGATCCCAACCTGTTTTGCAACCTCTTCACGATTGTTCAAATCAGGATTTTTCTCCATAATCTGCTGTTCAGCCGATTGAACCGCTTCGTTCAGCACTTCTTCTAATAAAACAATCTTCCCTTTACGAGTAGAAAGCTTCTTCCCGCCTTGTGTAATCAAACCAAAGGGAATATGGTGCATATCATCTGACCAATCAAAGCCCATCTCCTTGAGTACAGCTTTCAACTGCTTAAAGTGGTTTGACTGTTCATTACCAACCGCATAAATAGACTGGGCAAAATCATAAGTCCGTTTACGATACAAGGCTGCAGCCAAATCTCTGGTAATGTACAGCGTTGCTCCATCTGATTTCCGAATTAGCGCCGGATTCAAATTATAGGCTGTTAAATCAACAATATCTGCTCCCTGATTTTGTTTTAGCAAGTGCTTCTCTTCCAGCATAGTAATAACTTCATCCATTTTATCATTGAAGAACGCTTCTCCATTGAATGAATCAAAGGTTACACCAAGCATATCGTAAATCTTATTGAATTCCTGTAAAGACTCATCTCTGAACCATTGCCACAGCTGGATGGCATCTTCATCGCCTTCCTCCAGCTTTTTGAACCAGGCTCTTGCTTCATCTTCCAGCTCCGGCTCTTCTTCTGCCACTTCATGGAAATGTACGTATAGACGCAGCAGTTCGCTAATCGGCTCTTTTTTAACAGCTTCTTCTGAACCCCATTTTTTGTATGCCACAATCAACTTACCAAACTGTGTGCCCCAATCGCCTAAGTGATTGATTTTAATCGGCTGGTAGCCAATCTTAGCCATAATATACGCCAGTGAATTACCGATTACTGTAGAACGTAAATGCCCCATAGAAATTGGTTTTGCGATGTTTGGTGAAGACATATCGATGGTTACATTTCTATCGTTCCCCACGGACGCGTCGCCATAATGTGCTTTTTCTTCAACGACAGCTTTGATGACTGCCCCGCTGACCATTTTTTTATCCATGAAGAAATTCAAATACGGTCCGACTACTTCAATTTTTTCAAATGAGGTTTTATCAATTTGATCAGCCAAATCTGCGGCTATCTGCTGAGGAGCTTTTCTAAAGATTTTAGCTAGTGAAAATGCTGGAAAGGCCACATCCCCATGATCAGCTGACTTAGGATTTTCTAAGAGCTGAACAATTTGTTCAAATGTCAGGTCATCTTTTACAACGGCAAAAATTGCTTCTGCAACGAGTTGTTTGTTATTCATATTCTGCCTCCTATAAATTAAAATAAAAAACGTCCCTAACCACCCGACAACCGGATGATTAGAGACGAGAAATTCCCGCGGTACCACTCTACTTATTTGCTGTCTAGCCAGCAAATCTGCTTCACTCTGATAACGGTTGATTAACCGGTCGCTATACGACAGTAGTAAAGTGCGCTTCCCGCTATCTGCTCATTTTCGGCTCCCATCGCCCCGAAATTGCTGTGATGATTTAAATAGGGTACTCTCTTTACTTTTGTACTTACTTCCCGAAGTATATCAAAAATTTTTGTATTTGACTAGTGGTTTTCTTATTTTCAGCAGCTTTTGCAGAAAATTGCTTTTGCAGCTCCCTTAATCTGCTGCCTCAATATATATTAACTGACTTGCGTAGTCTCCCCATGCTTCTGTATCAATATAGAGTCCAATATTCATTAGTTCGTCGCCGCCCACAACTTTGTCCTTAATCCGATAGCTTTTCTCAGGATTCAACCCTGTTAGCTTCAACACATGGAAAGGAGCAGAGGCTTCTGCCAGTACTCTGCTGTAAAAGACCAGCGCTTCTGATTGATCAGGAGCAACAAACTGCCAGGAAACTTCATTCCCTTCAAACGGACTCTTCAAACGATAGTATGTGCCGTATTGAATCAGTTGCCGATGACTTTTATAAAAGTTTGTTTGCTCCTTCAGCTCCTCCCTTTCTCCATCAGAAAGATGCGTCAAGTCCAGCTCATAGCCGAAAAGTCCAGACATCGCCACATTCCCTCTTGTTTCCAAGCTAGTAGTACGACCGGTCTGATGATTAGGGACTGCTGCAACATGAGCGCCTATTGTTGAAACTGGATAAACCAAGCTAGTGCCATATTGAATTGCCATTCGTGATACAGCATCTGTATTATCGCTCGCCCAAACTTGAGGCATGTAGTAAAGCATCCCCGGATCAAAGCGGCCGCCCCCTCCTGAACAGCTTTCAAAAAGAATGTCAGGATATTCTGTGGTCATTCGTTCAAGAAATTCGTACAACCCTAAAATATAACGATGAGCGGTTTCACCTTGTTGTTCTTTTTTTAGAAGTACCGAATAGACATCCGTCATATTACGGTTCATATCCCATTTAATGTAATCCACTTGAACGTGATCTAAAATAGCCTTCATTTGCTGATAAACAGTTTCCCGAACATCCGCTCTGGAAAAATCAAGAACAAACTGACCGCGCCCAATCGTTTTTTCACGTCCTGGAACATGAAATGCCCAGTCTGGGTGTTTTTTATAAAGTTCGCTTTGTTCTGATATCATTTCCGGCTCAAACCACAAGCCAAAGGACAAGCCGAGTCCATGAATCTCTTTTGACAACTGAGCCAAACCTCTTGAAAGCTTACCTTCATATTCATACCAGTCACCTAAGGAAGAATTATCTGCATCTCGTTTTCCAAACCAGCCGTCATCCAAAACAAAAAGCTCTGCCCCCAGTTCTTTCGCTTCCTTCGCAATCTCCATAATCTTTTCTTCGTTAAAATCAAAAAAGGTTGCTTCCCAATTATTCGCCAGAACAGGACGCGGTTCATACTTAAATCTTCCCCGGATTAGATGGTGTTGAAATAGATAGTGAAAGCTTTGAGACATGCCGTTTAATCCTTCATCAGAGTATACCAGTACTGCTTCTGGCGTATAAAAATCATTGCCTGCTTCAAGACTCCAAGAGAACTGCTGAGAATTAATGCCCATTGTGACTCTTGTTTGCTCATAAGGATCACGTTCAATAGTCGTCTCATGATTGCCGCTATACACAAGAGAAAAGCCATAGGCTTCTCCCGCTGCTTCCGTCGTCTCAGGTGCTACTAATGCTGCAAAAGGGTTTTCGTGATGGCTGCTTGATCCTCTTCTACTACTTAAAGCTTTTGTACCTGGAGCAACCACTTCCCGCTGAATCATTCGTTCTCGTGACCATGAGCCGCTAAGATGAACCAGTTCAAAAGAACTGCTGGCAAAATCCAAAGACAGGCTAGCTAATTTTTGAATAGCAAGCGTTTCTGCCGACTCATTCCTCAGTCGGCTGGAGCGCACAAGAACGGCTTGATTGTCAAAAACAGTGTAAAATAAATCCAGATAAATGTCATAAAGCTGGTCTTTTAATGTAATAATCAGAGTGCTTGCTTCTTTTTCCATAGCATATGTAGCCGGCAGTCCGGGAATGGATTTTTTCCCTTGAATGATTTCATAATCTTCAAAACGAAAGTCACTCACACTGCTGCCGGATTCGTGTAGAAGCTCAAGCGCAGGCACTCGAAAGTCTCCAGGATTTCCGGGTAATTCCTGCAGCACAGTATCAAAAGAAAATAACCGATCCTTTGCCAATGGTGGATTGGGAGAAAAAGAACGGTCTGCTCTAGGATAACGAAATTGTCCGTGATAGCTCTGGACTGCTTTCCCAAAATAGAGGTGAGCCAGCAGACCGCCGTCCTCCACTTGAATCAAGTAGCTGATTTTATTTGTTGACAGATGGAAAACCTGCTGTTTTTCATCGTAAGTTATCATTTTCATTTTTTTCAGAACCCTTCTTTCCAAAAACTGAAGCAGACAGTATCCTAGTTTTACTACAAACGTAGGTTCTGCTGTTCTTTTTTGTTCAATAAATATATAGTTAATCTTTTTAGTAGAGTGGAAGCATATTAACAAAAAAGGGATGCAACATTCATTAAAAAAGCAATGCGACATCCCTGAAAAGCATCTTCCAAGTTAAATCCTTTAAAATCTGCTTCTTTCTCTTTAATCGACTAGATGAGTCTATTTAATTGGAACACATACCAATCAGCTGCGATTCAAAATAAGCCTTTAGTCGCTTTCATCTGCCAAGTCATCCGCAGCTTTTCTAACCCAAACAAATAATAAGTAAACCAAAATCTTTTGAGGCTATCGTACTTCATTTTTCGCTTATGATATAGACTCTTCTAAGAGACCCATTTATTCATTATTCCTTTATTTTATTTAACAGAACCATTTGTCATACCTGAGATGATGTTCTTTTGGAAAATCAGATATACAATCAAGATAACCAAAATCCCTACAACATAGGAAGCAAAAGAAGGACCAAAATCGTTAAAGTATTGTCCAGAGTAATTGTACTGGAACAGCGGCAGCGACCAATTAGATGAATCCTTATTCAAAATCAAAAGCGGCAACAGGAAATCATTCCAAATCCAAAGTGCGTTAATGATTAATGTTGTTGCATGCATTGGCTTCATCAATGGAAAAATAATTTGAAAATACATCCGCAGCTTCCCTGCGCCATCAATTTCAGCAGCTTCGTCAATTTCTTCTGGAATCGTATTTTTGATGAATCCGACATATAAAAACAACGTCTGCGGAATGGCGTAGGCTAAGTATAAAAGAATCAGCCCAGGTATATTAGACATATTCAGCTTGCTCATTAAGCTGGTAATTGGAATCATGATTACTTGAAAAGGAACAAAAATCCCTAAAATCAGCAAGCTGTACATAATACCAAATGCTTTCTTCCTCGAAATATTTCTAGCAATAGAATAAGCTGCCATTGGAACAAAAATCGTGATTAAAAAAATTGAACAAACGGTGATAATAACTGAATTTTGAAAATATTGACCAATCCCATCATCCAGTAGACGGGTAAAGTTCTCACCTATGAAAGGTGCTGGTATACCTAGAAAATCTCTAGTAATCTGCTTCGTTTCTTTAAAGGCGCTGATAAATGTGTAAAACAGCGGAATAAAAATCAGAACCAGTCCAATCATTAAGCCAAGATATTTAAAAACAGCTGACTGCTTTTTCATGATGTTTTCCCCTCTCTACACTTCATATTTCCGTGACGTACGGATTTGCAGAACTGATATCAGACCAATAACCAGAAACAGAATAACTGCAATCGCGTTTGCATAACCAAACTTATTACTCTTGAATGCATAATTGTAGACCAACAAACCAACCGAGGTTGTTTTTCCACCTGGACCACCACCCGTTAGAGAGTAAAGAAGATCAAAAGCAGTCAGTCCGTTCTTCAATGCCAGGATAAAGACCATGCTGATTGAAGGCAGCAGAAACGGAACCTCTACATTCCAGAAGCGCTGTCCCGCTGAAGCACCGTCAATCTCAGCAGCTTCCATTACATCTTTTGGAATACTTTGTAATCCAGAAAGGAAAATCACCACGGGAATAGCGATTCCCTGCCACAAAGCGACAAACAAAACGCCCAAAACCGCTGTTTTTTCATTTGCAATTAAATTTTCCTGCAGAAACGGAATATTCAAGGCCTCACCAATCTGGGGCAGCCCGTAATTAAATATCTGTTTAAAAATCAATCCTAATGTAACCGTACTCAATACTGCCGGAAAAAAGTAAACAGTTCTAAAAAAACCAGAACCCTTCAATTTGCTGTTCAGCAATCTGGCAATAAAAATACCGATGACAATTTCTCCTACAATCAGGCCCACCGTGAACAATACGGTGAACCAGATTGAAGAGCGCAGCTTTTCATCAGCCAAAATTTCCTTGAAGTTGTCTGCGCCGATAAAATTGTAATTTGATGTTAGACCTGTCCAGTCCGTCAAACTATAAAAGAACCCCTGCAGCATTGGAAAATAGAAGAAAACCAGCTGCAAAACGATAGGGATGATCAAGAATGAATACGCCCAGCCAAGATTGAGGACACCCTTCTTTTTCATTTGATCGTTACCCTCTTTCTATAATAAAGTTATTATTTCATGCTGTTGAAGAATGTGTTCAAATTTTTGGCCAGCTGACTACGGTCGCCGCTGACAATATAGTCAACTGTGGCATACCAGAAATCCGCCTCTGAATCCCATTCATTATGCAGCCAGATAATTTGCTTATCTGTTCCTACTAGTTTAGAAACTTCTTCAATTTCAGGGAACTTATCAGCAGTATCTACTGATGTAACAAATGTTGGCGAACCGTCTACATCATAATACTTCTGCATTGCTTTTTCACTGGCCAGATAGCTGACAAATTTCTCAGCAGCTTCTTTATTTTTTGTCGTTTTACTGATGGATACAGCCAAATCAGCAGCTCCTGCTGTCAGCTCTTCCCCAGCTTCTTTACCCGGATAAGCGAACATGCCAACTTCAAAATCGGGCTCCTGACTTTGAATAGCAGGCAATGCCCAGATACCATTAGGGAAAATTAAAGCTTCTCCTGTAGCGAAAGCTGCAACTGCGTCATCATAGGTCGCGCCATTTGCATTTTTCTGAGTATTTTCGTGCATGATATCCAATTCATCAGCAACTTGTTCAAAGGTTGAATCATCTACCTTGATAGCATCCTTAGGACTGCGAAGTAGGTAGTCATTGGCTTGTTCATGTCCACCGGTTAGTGTTGCCCAGGCTAATTGATGGAAGCCATTTAAGAAGCCTGCCGCATCCGTTGTCAACGCAGCAGAAAAAGGTGTTTGGCCGTCTTTCTTAATAGCAGCAACTGTTTTTTCAAACTCTGCCCAGGTTTTAGGTGCTTCCAAGCCTAATTTTTCAAAAGCTGTCTTGTTGTAGAAAAAGCCGTAAGCATTGTTGGTCAAAGGAACCGAATAAACCTTATCATCTACAGCATACGATTCAGGTACACCTTCCTTGATATCTTTCAAGATGTCGCTGTCTGTCAGATCCTCAAACATATCGTTTTTTGACCATTCAACAAAATCCGGTAAGGCTGGAAAAGCGTGAACAACATCTGGAACATCATCACTTGCCATCCGTGTTTTTAAAACAGTCAACCCATCGGGAACATTCGTCAGATTGACCTTAATATCAGGATTTTCTTTCTCGAAATCTTTAATGATTTCCTTCATCGTCGGCACCATTTCCTGCTTTTGGAAAAAGAACTCAATTTCCTTCTGTTTACCGCTATCCGCAGCTCCCTCCTTTTTACTTCCACAGGCGGTCAAAATCCCTCCTAATGTTAATGCAGCTGTCAGTAACACTAATTTCTTCATCGGTTTCATTTCTGTTACCCCTTTCATCATTTTGAAAAAGCGTTTCCACTAACTATGTGCACACATTACTGTTTACTAAAATTCTTGTCAATACTTTTGTTCACTTTCCCGAATAATTATTTCACCCGGAATGACACAGCGAATTGGATAGCTTCTCACTCCATCTATTTTCTCTTTGGCAAAGCGAATTGCCTGTTTTCCCAGTTCCATTGTCCGCAGCTCTACAGTAGACAGCGGCGGCGTCAAATATTCCGCTACCTCAATATTGTCAAAAGAAACTAGCGAGATATCTTTCGGAATCTTGACCTCCGCTTTCTGCAACGCCCGATAAACCCCTACAGCCATCGGATCGCTGGCAACCATTATTGCCGTGGGCAAATCGCCTTTTTGCTCCTCAATCAGCTCTTCTGCCAGTTTCATACCATTTTGTGTATTCCATTCACCTAGCTTCATAACAATATTTGCTTCCAATCCACGTTCAGCCATCCATTTTTTATAAGTAACTGCCCGAACATCTGCATCATCCTTCACCGTGACTCCCTCAGGGCGATGGCTTGTATGAACCCCGCCGATAAAAGCAATCCGCCGATGACCATTTTTATATAAGCGGTCAAGATTCTGCCTAGCTGCTCCTTCAATATCAGAATAAACCGTATCGTATTTTTCCGAAGTAAACGGGTCGTCAACAACCAGCAGCTCATTATTGTGCTGATAAATTTCCTCTAGAAAAGACTCTTCCAAATGCCCAAGAATAATCAGGCAGCCAAAGGCTTCCAGCTCTTCCAGTTTGACTCCGCTATCTAAACGAAAGAAGCGGTTAGCAGCTATCTTCTGTTTCTTTGCCTCTTCAAAAATCCCTAGGCGAATTGACCGGAAATACGGATCATCAATCTCTTCAGCTTCCGATACAGTAGTGATGATAGCAATTGAAGCTGTTCTGGAACGCGTACTTTGCCCCTTTTTATAATCCAGCTCCTTCACTGCCTCTTCAATTCTTTTTTTCGTTTCATTTGTAATGGACAGCTTTACATCTTCATTCAAAAAGCGTGAAACGGTTGTGGGCGATACGCCAGCCCTTCTTGCTACATCTCTAATTCCTGCCATATTCTTTTCCTCCTACTATAAGTAATCAACTATTTTTGTTTACTGTTTACCGTAACTATAAATCTAATTATTGTTTTTTTCAAGAGAAAACACAAAAAAAGTAAACAGCATGTTCACCTGTTTACTTAATTGCTTTTTTATTCCTTATTTCACTTCATCCAGCCATTTAGCCATATCCTCAGGCCATGATTGAATACGAGGTAAAATCATATCACGTTCTGGTGATTTCGTTTCTTCTGTTCCCAAAGATAAGCCGTGAGGTCCCTTAGGATATAAATGGAACTCACAGAAAATTTTTTTCTTCACCAACTGTTCAACTAACAATAAACTGTTTTGAACAGGAACTACCTGATCTTCAAGTGTATGCCAGATAAAAGTCGGTGGAAACGCTGCTGTGACTTGTTGTTCAATGGATAATTGATCTCGCAGGGTTTCCAGCCGATCTCCTAAAAGTTTCTTAAAGCTGGAGACATGCACATGACTACCGCCTGAAATGACAGGATAACATAATATCAAGCCTGCTGGTCGAAGTTGCTCTGAATCATTTGTCAAATCCGACAACAGCTTATCCTGCCAAAATGCACCCAAACTAGCCGCCAGATGCCCACCTGCTGAAAAACCCATCACGAAAATTCGCTGATGGTCAATCCCATGAACTGCTGCCAGGTCTTTGATGCAAAGTAGTGCCTTACCCAGCTGTCTTAGAGCTGTTGGGTATTCTGCCGGTGCGACACTATACTTCAAAACCGCCGCGTGGAAGCCTAATGCAAGCATTCTTAACGCCACCGGCTCCCCTTCCCTGTCGGAAAGATTTTCATAGCCGCCCCCGGGACAAATTAGAATCAGCGGCCGTTTTCGTTTTGGATCTATCCCTGCAAAGTTGTCTTGAATGTAGAGACTTAATTCAGCAGTCCAGCCCTCTTCTAAAATTTCTTGCTTGGCATAAAACATAATTAGCCCTCTTTTCTGTAGGGAATTTTTAAGCTCTGACTGGCTGTTAGGGTATACTCATGGTCATAAACCACAATCCTCTTTGGTTCATTTCCCTCTGTTGTTAGAATAATTTCCTGCTTTCCAGCAGCAACCTTTATTGGACTGCCCTGATAATTAACCGTGAAATGTAGTGCGTGCCATTTTTTAGGTAGTCTTGGATTCAATGCTAAGTGGTCTTTTCGAATCCGTAATCCGGCAAAACCAAAAACCAATCCTAAATAGGTTCCTCCCATGTTCGCAGCATGAATACCGTCCTGCGTATTGCCATGAGAATTTGTAATATCAATTTTAGAGGACTCGTCAAAATAGTGATAAGCCTTCTCTACGTCGCCGATTTGATTTGCGACAATACTAAAGATACAGGAGGACAGAGAAGAATCATGAGTCGTCAGCTTCTCATAATAATCGTATCCTCGTTTCATCTCTTCTTTATTAAATGCTTGATCATGTAGAAAATAAGCCAAAACTAAATCAGCCTGCTTACAAACCTGATGACGGTATAAGAATAATGGATGGTAGTTAAGCAGCAGCGGGAACTTCTCTTTAGGCAGCTCCTCAATCGGCAGTACTGGTTTAGCCAAAAAGCTATCATCCTGCGCTTGTATCTGCAATTCCTCAGAATAAGGCAAATACATAGCTTCAGATGCTTTTCGATAGTCTGCTATTTCTTCGTCAGTTACACCGAGACGGTCTAAAAAAGGCGCCTGTTTTTCTTTCAGCAGTGGATAGTGATCCGCTAGCCAAGACAGTTGGTACTGTACAGATATATTTGTATAGTAATTATTATTAACGACACAGGTGTATTCATCCGGACCAGTCATACAGTTCAGCTTAAAACTGCCGTTTTCGTAGCTGCCTGCGTCCAGCCAGAGGCGGCTTGTTTCAATCAGGATTTCTCCACCGTAAGAGAGTAGTGTCTCCAAATCTCCAGTTGCCTGATAATACTGAATAATAGAATACGCAATGTCGCTGTTGATATGGTATTGGGCAGTACCAGAAGGGTAATAGCCGGAACATTCCATACCGCTGATTGTCCTCCAGGGGAACAAAGCACCTTGCTTATGCCCAAGAACAGCCGCATTTTCTTTAGCCGATTCCAATATATTGTAGCGAAATTCGATTAGCTTCTTAGCAATCTCAGGATGAGTCAAAGTAAAGAATGGCAGCATATAGATTTCAGTATCCCAAAAATAATGTCCTTCGTATCCTTCTCCACTCAATCCTTTTGCCGCAATATTAGAAATACCGTCTTTGCCAGCAGATTGAAGTAGACTGTATAAGCTGTAATTCAACGAGTCATTCAACAGCGGATCCCCCTCAACAGAGACGGAAGATTGATTCCAAAAAGCAGCTAAATATTCTTTTTGCTTCCGATACCAGCCCTCCAGCGGCTGTTTTTTCACCTCTTTAGCCAGAAGGCTGGCATCTGTTTTTAAATCATATCGGCGTGAGTCTAAAAATAGGCTATACTTATTCAGACTGATTGTTTCTCCCTCAGTTATTTCACCGTCAAAAACAGTCGTTATTCCTTCGTGTTCTTCAATAGCCCCTAATTCCAAGCTGTCGGATACTTCATGAAAAACCACTGTTTGTACACGTAAGTTGGAGTTGGTTGTTTCTGCGGTAATAGAAGACATCTGCTTTTCCTCGTCATATACGCACTCCTTAACGGTTAGATACTTCTCTGCTTCAGCAGCCATTCTGGGATCATCAGGATTCACAAAGTTTTCAGCAGTCCCGAAATGCTCGGAGACAATTGAGACTTTCCCGGAAAAATCTCTAGATTTCACTTCAACCTCAATCGTAAACAAGGGCAATAATACCAGTGAAGTCATTCTACGGTAGCTAATCTCAACCTCTTTGCCCTGTTTGCTTTTCCAGACAAAGCTGCGCAGCGCTAAACCATTCTCCATATCTAAAACTCTGGTTAACCCGTGTATCCTATCGGTAAAAACTGTCACTTCCTCTTCATCCAGATAAAGGTGAATGCTCTGAGTATCTGCAACGTTTAGCAGCACCTGCTTCTTATTAGGAAAACCATATAGCTGTTCCGCCTGTTTCATATCAGCAATATCATAAAATCCATTGATGTATTGGCCTCTGCTGGAAACAAAACTCTCTGGATACCCCTCTTCAAAATTTCCACGAACACCAATATAGCCATTTGCAGTATGAAATAGTGTCTCTTGCAAAAGAAGTTCTTCATTTGTTAAGGAAAAATCTTTACGAACCATTTTTTTACTCATGCTGAACGCTCCTCTCATTTGGCTTTAGTTTATCATTGATGCTGGTTTTATTTCTCCTCGATTCCTCTTTTATTTATGTTGATTTCTTATTTTCATTTGATATTCTTTTGGCGTCAGCTGATATTTTTTCTTAAAGCCCTGAATGTAGGAATGAATACTGGAAAAGCCGTTTTCTATTGCGATATCAGTCACTGTTTTATTGGCGTAGTGCAGCTCCTTTAATGTTTTATTTAAACGAAACTCTATCAAATATTGATAAAAACTTATTTTCATTGTTTCTGTAAAAATTTTTGAAAAATAAGAAACTGAATAACCAGAGGCTTTGGCAGCCTGCTCCAAACTTAATGGATTTTGATAGCTCTTTTCAACTAAACTCAACACGGGAGAAAGCCGCTCTTTAATCTCCAACTGACTTTCCGCTGCAGTAGCTGCCGCCCAAGTATTTCGGTAAAGCTGAACCAGTAAATCCAGCAGCAGTGAACCAATTTCTCCTTCATAGTACGCTTCTTCACTTTGGTAAAGACGTCCGATTTCTTCAACAATCGGATAGAAAAGATGCTGTTTGCTCTGTACAGCCAGTTGGTTAAAGCGACCTTGATCATAATAAGGAAACCAGCTTTGGACAAAATCTGATGGAATCAACAAGGTAACACCTTCCATTTTATCCTCAGCAGCAACTGAAAAAATCTGATGGGTATCCCCACTATTAATGACTATTAGTTCTTTTTCTTGTAGTATTTGCTGCTTGCCTTCTATTTCTATGCCAACTCGCCCCGAAGCGATGAGTAGTATTTCAAGACTCCTGTGCCAGTGAACAGGAGAAGAAAGCTCAGGACCACTCAGCCTCTGATTCCATATTTTTAAAGGCAGCAGCGGGTTCTCACTGCGAACGACTTCATGTATCAACATTTCAACTTCCTCACTTCCAGCAACAGCTGTTACTGTTGCTTATTATACCCTACGACACAGCACAAAACTTTCGACAGCTCTCTTATACTTATCTAAACAAACATCACCAGCGACAAGCTCTGCTAACTATTGCTTGTCAAAAATGTTCTTTTAATGATGCTAAAAAGAGTTTGGACAAAAATAAATACTCATCCTTTTCTTTAAAAGACAATAAAACGGCGTTCCAGCAATCGTTTATTACACTACGCTTCGATAGCATCAACTTCTAATGTACGAAAGCACTAAGAGTTGCAGTTTTCGGAAATCAACCGAACCATTCCAAAAATACGGGAAGCTCCAGCTGGGCAACAATCAACAGCTACTCGATTTCCTCGTAGCATTTCTTGACAATTCTCGGATAACTTGTCTTGTTGCTGAGAAACACAGTGAAGGACGAGCTTTGAGAACCGCACCTTCCTGGTTCTCAAAGCTAAACACTTTTGTCTCGCCCTCAAACGCCTACCTACTATACCACAAATAAAAAACAATTTAAAACGCTTTCTATTTTCCTCTTGAGTTTATTTAGTAAATATTTTATAATATATTTACTAAATAAATTACGAGGTGATTTTGTGAAGGCAAAGCTGCAAGAACTCTATAAAAATCGTTTTAACTCTGAAAATGGTCAGTTTTATTTTGCTCCCGGCCGCATTAACTTAATTGGTGAACACACAGACTACAACGGCGGACATGTTTTTCCAGCAGCAATTTCCATAGGCACGTATGGTTTAGCTGAAAAAAGGACAGACAGAAAAATTTGTCTCTACTCAGAAAACTTTCCTCAGCTAGGTGTTATTGAGTTCAGCTTAGATGACTTGGATTATCGTAAAGAGGACGATTGGACTAACTACCCTAAAGGCGTTATTCGCTATTTAATTGAAGATGGAGCCGTTATCAATCATGGCGTGAATATCCTTTTCTACGGTACGATTCCTAACGGTGCCGGCCTTTCTTCTTCCGCTTCTATCGAACTACTGACGGGCGTAATTCTGACTGATTTGTTCGACTTAGATGCAAATACACTTGACCTAATCCGAATTGGAAAGCTTGTTGAGAACAAATTTATCGGCGTAAATTCAGGCATTATGGATCAGTTTGCCATTGGCATGGGTAAAAAGGACCACGCTATTCTATTGGATACCAACACGATGTTTTATGAGCTGGTTCCCGCTGCCTTTGGAGAATACGCTGTGGTTATTATGAACACCAACAAACGCAGAGAGCTGGCCGATTCTAAATATAATGAACGCCGGGCAGAGTGCGAAGAAGCGTTAAAAAGACTTCAAGAAGCTTTAGATATTGATTCTTTAGGTGAATTAGACGAAGAAACCTTTGAAGCAAATACTCATCTGATCAAAGACGAAACCTTAATCCGTCGGGCAAAACATGCAGTTACTGAAAATCAGCGGACATTAAAGGCCAGACAAGCACTAAAAGAAAATGATTTGATTACCTTTGGAAAGCTGCTAAATGCTTCCCATTACTCCCTACAGTTTGATTATGAAGTAACAGGTATCGAACTCGACACACTGGTAGAAGCGGCACAGAAACAGCCGGATGTTCTTGGAGCTAGAATGACTGGAGCCGGATTTGGCGGCTGCAGCATTGCCTTGGTGAAGGAGCAGTCTATCCCTACCTTCACTCAGGCTGTTGGCACAGCCTACAAAGATAAAATTGGTTATGAAGCAGACTTTTATACAGCTCATATCAGTGATGGTGCCAGAAAATTAGACATAGAGGAAGCATTCTAAGGAGGAAAAATAATGGGTATTTTAGTATTAGGCGGAGCCGGTTATATTGGTTCCCATGCAGTCGATCAGTTAATTACTGCAGGTGAAGAAGTGATTGTCATTGACAATTTATTGACCGGACATAGAAAAGCAGTCCATCCAAAAGCAGTCTTTTATGAAGGCGATATCCGCGATAAAGAATTCATGGAAAAGATTTTTGAAAAAGAAAATATTGAAAGCGTCCTTCATTTTGCTGCCAGCTCTCTGGTGGGCGAATCGATGGAGAATCCTTTGAAATACTTTAACAACAACGTTTACGGTATGGAAATCCTATTAGAGGTTATGGCTGCTTATCAGGTGAAGCACATTGTCTTTTCCAGCAGTGCCGCAGTCTACGGGGAACCAGAAACCTCTATTATTACAGAAGAACTGCTTCCTAACCCTAAGAATCCCTATGGAGAAAGCAAGCTGATTATGGAAAAAATGATGAAGTGGTGCAGTCAAGCCTACGGCATTCAGTTCGTTGCTCTCCGTTACTTTAATGTTGCCGGAGCTAAGTCTGACGCTTCAATTGGAGAAGATCATACGCCTGAGACTCATTTGGTACCGATTATTCTGCAAACTGCATTAGGACAAAGAAAAGAGCTGGCCATTTTTGGTGATGACTATGCTACACCTGACGGCACCTGCATTCGGGATTATGTCCATGTGGAGGATTTGATTGCTGCTCATCTTTTAGCTTTGAAGTACCTGAAATCAGGAAACAACAGTGCCGTTTTCAACTTAGGCAGCAGTCGAGGCTATTCAGTTAAGGAAATGCTGGAGGCTGCCAGAGAAGTCACAGGCAAAGAGATTCCTGCTGTTGTAGCGCCAAGAAGAGCTGGCGACCCAGCGGTTTTAGTCGCATCCAGTGAAAAAGCAAAAGCAATTTTAGGCTGGACACCTGCCTACACGACAATCAAAGATATTATTAAAACTGCCTGGGATTGGCATGTAAGTCATCCAGAAGGCTATCAGGAATAGGAGCATACACTTATGACAACGAGTCAGACAATTAAAGCATTTGCCGCTGCCGCTATCCAAAGCGGCGGCTGGCAAGAGCTGGACCGGATTTACTTGGAGAATCGAGTGTTGGCATTGATTGGGGAAGCAGGTTTAGAGGATGAGACAGCTGCTGCAACCGTTCTATCCCCTCTCCAGTTAACTGAACAGCTGATGAAGCTGGCAAAGAAAAATCAAGTCATTGGTGAACTACAGGCGGATTATGACATGCTTGAGGCTCAGCTCACTGATTTATTAACCCCTTCTCCTTCTCAAGTTAATCAGCTGTTTAATGAAAAATATGCAGAAAATCCAGTAGCTGCCACAGATTATTTTTATCAGCTAAGCCAAAATAATAATTACATTAAAACAAAAGCAATTGCTCAAAATATTGTTTTTCCAGCTAAATCAGAATATGGTACACTGGAAATAACAATTAATCTTTCCAAGCCGGAAAAAGATCCGAAGCAAATTGCAGCAGAAAAAGAATCGCCAAGCAGTAATTATCCAAAGTGTCTGTTGTGCATGGAAAATGAAGGCTATAAAGGACGGATAAATGCACCTGCCCGCACCAATCACAGGATTATCCGAATGAAGCTTGGCGAAGAAGACTGGGGATTCCAATACTCCCCCTACGCCTATTACAATGAACATGCGATTGTTTTAGCTGAGGAACACCGGCCAATGAAAATCACCCGACAGACCTTTCAGAGACTGCTGGAGATAATTCAAGTCCTTCCTCACTATTTTGTTGGTTCAAATGCTGACTTACCTATTGTGGGCGGCTCTATTCTTTCCCATGATCATTATCAAGCTGGACGCCATACCTTTGCCATGGAAAAAGCTGAGATTGAAAAGAGCTTTACGCTGACTGATTTTCCTGCGGTAAACGCCGGAATCGTCAAATGGCCGATGTCTGTTATTCGACTACAAGGAACTGAAACGACAGTACTAACAGAAGCTGCTGCTATGATTTTACAGAAGTGGCAGACCTACTCCGACTTAACTGTTTCAGTTAAAGCCCACTCTGAAGACGGGACACCCCATCATACTATTACACCGATTGCCCGTAGAAAAGGCGACTTGTTTGAATTGGATTTAGTTCTCCGTGATAATAATGTTTCAGCAGAATTTCCAGATGGTATTTTCCATCCTCACAAAGATGTACATCATATAAAAAAAGAAAACATCGGTTTAATCGAAGTTATGGGACTGGCTGTTCTGCCGCCAAGGCTGGCAGCTGAGCTTAAGGAAACAGAGGCTTACCTGCTGGAGCAGGAGAACAATCTGGCTGTGTATCACAAGGCCTGGGCGGATAAGCTCAAAAAAACAAAAATAATTACTAAAGAAAATGTAACAGAGGTTGTTCAGCAAGCTGTCGGCAAAGTATTCGAACGGGTGTTGGAAGATGCGGGAGTTTTCAAACGAAACCAGCAGGGACAGGACGCCTTTCATAAATTTATCAATTATTTAAATTCTGCTGAATAATTCTCTGCTGTCTAAAAAAAGTGAATCTATTTTCGTTTTAGCAGAATTTATAGATTTTAGTTAAGAGAAGGTGATGATTATCGCAACAATTAAAGATATTGCTCAGCTGGCAGGTGTTTCCCCTGCTACTGTTTCCCGCGTTTTGAATTACGATCAGGGACTATCCGTAGGTGATGAGACAAAGAAAAAAATATTTGAAGCTGCTGAAGAATTGAGCTATACAAAGCATAAAAGAAATCAGCCTCAAGGAAAGCACACTCTTCGGTTGGTACAATGGTATAACGATCAGGAAGAGCTTGCAGATATTTACTATTTATCCATTCGGTTAGGAATCGAGCGCAAAGCTGAAGAATTAGGTATTTTCTTATTAAAAGAGCCCTTGGATGCACTATCTGAAACTAAAACTGACGGTACTATTGCCCTCGGTAAATTTGATGAAAAGCAAACTACAGCTCTAGGCTCATTAGGAGGCAAATTACTGTTTGTCGATTTTGATGCTTCGGCTGCTGGATATGATTCACTAGTTGTCGATTTCTCACAGGGGATTGACTTAGTTTTAAACAAGTTTATTACAGATGGACATCAGAAAATTGGCATTCTGGCAGGAGTCGAACATACTAAAGGCTCTGGCACAAAGCTGGCTGACCCTCGATACCAATTATTTAAACAAAAAACAATGCAAAAAAAGCTGTTTTCCGAAGACTTTGTTATCGAAGCAAATTTTTCAGTAGAAAACGGTTATGAAAAGACTAAAGAATTTCTTGATAATAGACAACCTTTACCAGAAGCACTTTTTGCTTCCAGTGATGCCTTAGCAGTTGGTGCAATCAAAGCAATCCAAGAGCATGGTCTTCAAATCCCTGAAGATATTTCTGTGATTGGCTTTAACGATGTCAGCGTTGCGAAATATCTCTCACCGCCGCTTACCACTGTAAAAGTCCACACTGAATGGATGGGCGAACTGGCGATCGATACTATTCTTGAACTGATGAAAGAAAACGCACCAGTTCCAAGAAAAGTAATGATTGGCACAGAGCTAATTGAGCGAACCTCTACCCGCAACAAGCAATCGTTCAATTAGCTTGTTGTTAAATGGTATTGGCTGGAGAAAAATTAAATAAAACCCTAGAACTTGGAACAGCAAGCAGAAAAAGTCTGGCTTTGTTCCAAGTTCTATTATTTGAAAAAGAACTTCGCCAATGATTTGAATAATCAGTTGGCATTAATCTGACATTCTCTTTTCTTGAAAATAATTTCTAGTTAAAAATCCTAGCTGGCACCCTACGCTGCTTTTATATATAATAGTTTATATAACACTAGCTGCAGCAGCGATATTTTTACTTTATCCCTCTTACTCTATTAGAGGACGGCAGCTATTTTTATCTATGAGTATGCGCACAGATTTTATAAGGAATAACTGTTATATCATGCTCATTTCCGATGTTAAAAAGGAGCGAACCATTGGAATTACTATCGAAGAATAACATCTTTAACGATTAAAAGGAGGCAAATAAATGAGCGAACCTTTGTTGTTCAACACCCGTGATACATTTAGAGAGTGGTTGACAAAAAATGCCGAAACTAGTGATGGCGTCTGGCTAACCTTTGGTAAAACAAAGGCACTACCCACATTAAAAGCCGGTGAAGCACTAGAAGAAGCCCTTTGTTTTGGCTGGATTGATGGTTTAATGAAACGGGTAGACGACCAGTCTTACATTAAATATTTTTCTCAACGTAGAAAAGATAGTAAATGGTCAAAAAAGAATAAAGAGCTGGCACTTCAGCTGGAAGAAAAAGGGCTGATGACCGATTTAGGCAGAAGAAAAATAGACGAAGCAAAGAAAAACGGAAAATGGGCGAGTGCCTCTTCCCCTTCCACTGTGACAGAGGAACAAGTGGCACAGGTTCGTCAGCTGTTGAAAGCAAATGAGGCAGCTTATCTAAATTTCACAAATATGTCTCCTTCTGTGAAACGGACATATACCAGAGCCTATTTCGATGCTAAAACAGAAAGCGGACGTACAAAACGCCTAGCATGGATGCTGGAACGGCTAGAGCAAAATTTGAAACCTATGTAGATAACAGTCAAGGAAATCAAAAAGGATGGAACACATATTACATGTGCCTCATCCTTTTTTGATTATTGAGTCCGTTTTTTCATTGATAAAAATTCTATGAACGCAGGTAGGACTGGTGATCGATAATCACAGCTTTTGCCTAAATCAGCTAGTAAAGCTCAGCCCGGGAACAGCATTTAGACGATAGTCGGCAAGATGCCCTTTCTCTAATTCAATAAAAGCAGCGGCGCCAATCATTGCTGCGTTATCTCCACAAAGCTTCAATGGCGGAACAATCAACGTGACGTCAGGAAGCTCTTGCGCGACAGCTTTTTCCAACGCTTCCCGCAATCCTTTATTGGCCGCCACACCGCCTGCAACAATCAGCTGCTTCACAGGATATTCCCGACAGGCACGCAGTGTTTTGGATACAAGAACTTCTACTACACTTGCTTGAAAGCTGGCAGCTAAGTCTTCTTTACTGAGCGCTTCTTCCCGCTGCTGTGCATTATGAACAGTATTGATAAAGGCACTTTTCAACCCGCTGAAGCTAAAATCGTAGTTGTCTTCTTTGATCATCGCCCGCGGAAAATCAAAGGTATCCCTGCCGAGATGAGCTAGCACATCAATTTCCTTCCCACTGGGATAGCTTAGACCCAATACACGGCCAACCTTATCATAGGCTTCGCCTGCAGCATCATCCCGAGTTTCACCGATAATTTGATACGAACCATCTTCCTCCATATACACCAACTCTGTATGACCACCACTGACCAGCAGCGTCATCAAAGGGAACACCAATGGCTGAACTAGTTTTGCTGCATAAATATGGCCAGCCATATGATTTACCGGAATCAAGGGTAAATCATTCGCCCAAGCAAATGCCTTGGCTGCAGATACTCCAATGAGCAATGCTCCAACTAGGCCAGGACCATAGGTTACCCCAACAGCGGTTAAATCATCCGCTTCTATACCTGCTTCTTCCAGCGCTTCTTCCATGCATATTGTAATTTGTTCTACATGATGACGACTGGCAACCTCTGGTACAACACCGCCAAAACGCTGATGGCTTTTTATTTGAGAGGCTATTATATTAGAAAGCACTTCAGTACCGTTTCGAATGACCGCGGCACTTGTTTCATCACAGCTGCTTTCAATTGCCAATATTAAGCATTCTTCTTGTTTTAAATCCGACATTTAATCCCCTTCTTCTATTCTCAGTTCCATCACTAAGCCGTCTTCCTGAGGGTGATGGTAATAATTCTTTCTTCGATGGATACATTGGAAACCAAGCTTATTATAGACCTTTTGTGCAGAAAGGTTTGAAGCCCGAACTTCTAAAAAAACTTTCTGCAACCTGTTCTCCTGCCATATTCTGAAAGTATTCAGCAGCATATCTTTCCCATACCCCTGATTTTGACTATTCTTTTCAATTACAACATGAGTTATATCTGCTTCATCTAATACTTGCTGATAGCTGACAAAGCCAATCAGCTGCTCTTCATCAGTGTAAAGTAAATAATGGCTGCTCTCTCTCATCACATCTTCTTGAAACTGTGCAGCTGACCAGGGAGAACCGTGTGGATAGCTATCCACACACAGCTGCCAAAGTTTTTCTGCCCAGCTGGAATAGTCTGTACTCTTTATTTTTTTCAGCTTCTCTAAACTAGCCATTGCTCAAATCCAGAATCATTTCTAATGCATCTTCCCCGTCATCGTAATATCCTTCAGTGATTTTACTTGAGGTAAAGCCGATTTTTCGATAAACACTTTGCGCATGCTTATTTATCAGCTTAACCTCCAATGACATTTGGGTACAGCCTTGTGCAGAAGCAAATTGAATTGCTTCGTTCAGAAGATAACTGCCAATCCCCTGTCCCTGTGCTGATTTTCCAACCGCAACATTCGTAATGTGCCCGTCATGCTCAATCACCCGACAGCCAATAAATCCCACGGTCTTTTCTTCTTTCAGGATTAGGATATAGAGATGAGGATTTTTCGAATGAATTTCTGATAGAAAAGCAGAACGAGTCCAAGGCAGTTCGCCATTGTATACCTCTCGTTCAATGGTCAGAAGATCCTTGATATCACTTTCCACAATCCCTCTTACTGTATACTCTTTATCTTCAATAGTGACTGTTTTACGGTCAAAAGCCTGCCAATTCGACTTTTTTTTAAACAGTCTGCGAAGCGACTCAAATTTTTTCAACGTAACTCTCATCCCCCATTGAATGTTCTTTCAGCCAATTTTCTTCCGCCTCTACTCTTTTCAAGTAGTCAGGCAAAAATGTATGTATCTCTTCCACAGGTTCTTCTACCGCTCCTAAAAAGGCGGCAGCTGCACTGGAAGGAATCTGCCACTGCGGATAAGTATTAAGGGAACTGTCCGGCAGTTCCTGTTCTATTTGTTCACGAAATTTTTCGATATCTTCTCCAACAAAATAAACAGCGGGATAGCTTTGGAGCTGTTTTAGCCAGTCACTCATAGAAATATGCCGGTCAGAAATAATAGTTTCCCATGCTTCTGTCTCTTTATTAAACGTATAAGCTCCTGTATAAACATTGTTTCTGCGAGCGTCAAACACAGGGACAATCAGTCCTGAAATATTTATGCAGTTGGCTGCCAGCACTTTTAAACTGGATATGCCCACAAGCTCCTTTTTCAATGTATAGGCCAACGTCTTTGCTGTAGTAACACCGATTCGTAAGCCAGTGTAGGATCCAGGTCCTTGAGCAACTACAATCCGATCCAGCTCCTGAGGCTTCAACTGACAAACAGTCATCAGCTCTGTAATCGCCGGCATCAGAGTAATGCTATGATTTTTCTTTACAGTACTTGTAAATTCTCCCAGTATTTTGTTATCTTCGCATACTGCAACGGATAATGTTTGATTTGATGTATCTATAGCTAAAATACGCACAAAAACCAGCCTTTCCATCTCTTTGTCGATTTATTGTAGCACATTTTCTCATTAAGGTAAAAAGTAGAAAAAGACTTACTCTTTTTAATCATTATAAAAAGCAACAAAATACTTAATTTTTTGTTTTTTCATACAGTATAAGTTTCTGAAACATCTGAGATTTTTTTCATTAAAAAAACTAAACATAAAACAGGGTTATATTTTCTTGGAATCCCCTATGGTATAATTAATACGTTTACAAGTATTTTGAAGGAGGAATCGTAATGGGTATTATTAAAGCAGCAATTGGCGCTGTCGGCGGAGGCTTAGCTGATCAGTGGGTCGAGGCGATTGAGCCGGCTGACATGTCAGACACGACTGTTATGACAAAGGGTGTATTTGTACGAAAAGATGACCGTAGAGGTTCGAATAAAAAAGGAACGGCAGATGTTTTAACTGATGGTTCTGTTGTCCATGTTTATCCTAATATGATGATGATCTTGGTCGACGGCGGAAAAATTATCGATTATACCGCCGAAGAAGGCTACTATGTAGTAAAAAATGATTCCGCTCCATCCATGTTCAACGGTAGCTTGAAGGACGCTGTAGCTGAGACCTTCAATCGTTTCAAATTTGGTGGTGTAACACCACAGAAGCAGCAGGTTTATTACATTAATCTGCAGGAAATCAAAGGCATTAAGTTTGGAACAGCTTCGCCAATCAATTACTTTGATAATTTTTATAATGCAGAGCTGTTTCTCAGAGCACATGGCACGTACTCAATTAAAATCACTGACCCGTTATTGTTCTTCTCAAATGCCATTCCGAGAAATAAAGAACAGGTTGAAATTAATGACATTAATGAACAGTATTTATCTGAGTTCTTAACTGCTTTACAGGCTGCCATTAATAAGATGTCAGCTGATGGGGAAAGAATTTCCTATGTACCATCAAAAAGCATGGAACTAAGCAGCTACCTTAGCTCTATTCTTGATGATAACTGGCGGGAGCTTCGCGGAATGGAAATAGTTTCAGCAGCGGTTGCCAGTATTTCTTATACTGATGATTCTACAAAATTGATTAACATGAGAAATCAAGGTGCAATGCTGGGAGATCCAGGAGTTCGTGAAGGTTATGTACAAGGTTCCCTTGCCCGCGGCATGGAGGAAGCTGGTAAAAATCCGAATGGGTCAATGAGCGGCTTCATGGGTGTCGGTATGGGGATGAATACCAGCGGCAACTATTTCAATCAGGCTTCGCAGACCAACCAGCAGCAAATGCAGCAAAATCAACAACAGCAGGAGCAGCAGAAACAATCAGCGGCGGATTCTTGGACCTGTCCTCAGTGTGGCGTAGAAAATCAAGGTAAATTCTGCTCAAACTGCGGCACACCAAAACCAACGAATGAAGTACCAAAGCTGGAAATGAAGTGCAGCGAATGCCACGAAATCGTTGATCTTGCCAACGGTATTCCGAAGTTCTGCCCTCATTGCGGCAAGCCGTTTCAAGGAGTTCCTTTATAAAATAATAAAAGTAGTCAATATTAAGCGTGGTATTGCAGCTTGATATTGACTACTTTTGGAAAATAAAAAAACAGAGGAAATAATCATGCCTATACACACATATCATTGTCCCAATTGTGGTGCTCCGCTATCTTCTAATTTTGATTCAGAAGCTTCTTCGTCAACTTGTGCTTTTTGTCTAAGTACAATATACATTAAGCAAGATGATAAACCTCTCCAGGATGAATCAGATCAAACAGTAGTAGTTATTACATCTGAAACACAAGATGATGACTTACTCGTACCAGAAGAAGAGGCTTTAGAAGAACCACTCTATATGTATTGTTGTCCAGAATGCGATTTTCATATGTTGCTTACAGATAAGGAATCTAGCTCTTTCTGCTTCTCATGCAGCAAAAATCTAATATTTGAAGGGTTGGCCGAAGCTGAACAAATCCCTCACAGGCTCATCCCTTTCTCCCTATCTAAAGAGGAAGCAATCACAGCAATTCAAAAAGAGCTAAAAAAAATTCCAAGCCTAGAGTCGGACTTTTTTTCAAACAACCATCTACAAACAATCAAAGCTGTCTATTTCCCCAACTGGGAGATGAATTTTCAAATGAATAGTGAAGTAATTTCTATTAATAAAAAGAAGCAAAAATTTAAATATACTGGTCAGATATTATTTCGTAATTTATTTAAATCTAGCCCTAACCTAAAGCAAAATATACGTATTTTCTGTGATTCAGTTAAACCATTCAATAGAGATGCAGTTCAACCAATCTCTATTGAAATGCTTGAAAACCATCAAACACTTATGGACAACTTAACAACAAAAGACTTAAGAGCCTCTATTTTACCAGAATTAACTGATTCTGCTTCTAAATTAGTAAAAGCAAAGCTTTTTCCAAAAAAGGGTGAGAAATTGCTCTCTGATACGGTTTCTTTGTCTAAAGAGTCATACGTACAGACACTCCTGCCGGTTTGGGTTCTTTGCGAAAAAGATACTTCCTATTTTATTTCTGTCAATGGTCAAACAGGTAAAGTCTCTGGTTGCTATCCGGCTAAGCCTTTTTCTAAAGGGATTCGTTTCGTTCTAACTAGTGTCCTCACCTTTTCGACTGTATTATTCGTGCTATATTTTTGGAGAATTATTTTATGAAAAAAATTATAATTTTTTTGAGTTTATTTGTTTTCTTATCATTTCTAATCATGGCTACTTCTAATAGAAGCAGTTCTTCGCCATTGAATGACTATGCTGGACAATTTACTTCTGATCAAAAAGAAATCTTAGAAGAAAAGTTAAGGTCATTCAAATATAAAACCGACATTCCAATAAAATTAATAACTACAAGCGAGAATGATGGAAAATCAACCGAAGAATTATTGAATGATAACTATGACGCTTTTCTGAGCAACAAGCGTTTTAAAGGTAACGGGATTCTCATACTCTTTGATAGAGATGCTCAAATTCATATGATTAAAGCAGAAGGTATTATTGAATCAATTGTTACTGAAGAAGAAATTCTGGCATCAAATAATTACGCATTCAACGCTGGATTGCTTTTCTCAGGAAGCGTAGGTACCATTGAGTTTCTAACTAAAAAAGCAACAGCTTATTTTGAAGCCAATCCACAATTACGTCCTTCACCTGGACTTCAAGATACCGATTATTTGTGGGCTCTTGTTCTAACCGTTATTGTTGCAGGATGGGGTATGGGTGGCTCTAGTTTATACTCACCTGCCTATCAAAAAAACAATACTGTCTCTAACGACTTTGGAACTTACACTCTAATCAATAAACAAGAGATCTCTGATTAATATATTTTAGAAAGGAGTACTTATGGAAAGTTCATTTACACACAAGTGTCCCAACTGTGACGGACCACTCTTTTTTGATCCGAAGGATCAGAAATTTCACTGTGAATATTGCTTAAGTATTTTCACTGAAGAAGAGGTAACCGCCTACGAGAAAAATCAAAAGGAAGCACGGCTTCAAAAAACACCTGATGAAGCTGCACAGGAGACAGATACTTCAGCAGCAGAAAAAATGACAAGTGAAGCTCAAACAAGCAGCGGTGACTTGGAACTGTTTACCTGTGCCAGCTGCGGCGCAGAAATTGTAACGGATGCAACTACTGCAGCGACCTACTGTTATTATTGCCATAATCCGGTTGTATTATCTGGTCGAATCAGCGGGAAATTTCTCCCGGATAAAGTTCTCCCTTTTAAAATTGAGAAGGAAGAAGCGGTCAATAGATTCCTTGACTGGACTAGAAAAAAGAAATTTATTCCAAAAGATTTTTTTAATGCCTCGCAAATTGAAAAGATGACTGGGGTTTATTTTCCCTACTGGTCGGTTGACTCTGATATTACTGGTCAGCTGAACGCCACTGGGACAACGGTTCGTGTTTGGCGCGTAGGAGATATTGAACATACTGAAACAAAACAGTTTGCTGTCGGACGAAAAGGAAAGCTTTCCTTTAAGGAACTAGTAAAAAATGCGTTATCAAAGAACACCCAGCAAAAAATGGTCGAGGTTGTTCAACCGTTCCCACTGGAACAGGCGGTTCCTTTCAAAAGCCAGTATCTATCAGGTTTTCAGGCTGAAAAACGAGACATTGAATTTGAAGCACTTAAGGCGGACATTGAGCAGGAGCTAAAAGGATATTCTAATCAATTGTTGAAAAATTCCGCTTCCGGCTACACAACTTTAACAGGCGTGAATACGGACATCCGTATCGACCGGCAGCAGCAGGATTATATTTTATTACCTGTCTGGCTAGTTACTTATAATAACCGTTCAGGTGATGATAAAATATATTATTACGCGATGAACGGTGTTACTGGAGAAACGCACGGTGAACTGCCGATTAGCTTCAAACGCCTTCTTTTCGCAGGGTTTGGCATTTTTGCAGTCCTCTTTATCCTCTTTATGATTGGGGGATATATGATATGAGAAAATATCGGATAATAGCTGCAATTCTTTTAGGCTTTTTACTTTCTTTCCCTCTATATGGGGAAGCCTCATCAGTAACAGTGGATGACCAAGCGGGTCTTCTAACGACTGAACAGGCACAGCAGTTAAATGAAAAAGCAAATGAAATTGAACGAAAGGCAAAGGCCTCTGTTTTCATTGTAACCAATACAGATAATACGGTAGACTCCACCCGCTTTGCCGATCAGTACATGCTTGATAAAATTGGAAAAAATCAGAACGGTATTACTTTGTACATCGATATGAATCAAAGAAAATTTATCATCTCTACATCTGGAAATATGATTGACTACATGACAGACAGTCGGATTGAAAACACGCTGGACAACATGGAATCTTATATGAGTGATGGCCAATATTTTCAGGCAGCTGACAGCTTTTTAGGCAATGTCAGCACCTACTTTGACGACGGCGTTCCCAAAGGGCACTATCGCGTAGACTCAGAAACCGGTAAAATCACGTATTATAAAGTATTGACCCCTTTTGAAATTGCTGTTGCTTTCATCGCAGCACTCGCGATTAGTGCTTTATTCGTTTGGCTGACAATGTCTAAATATAGACTAAAATCCGCAAAGCATAGCTATCCGGTTTATGAGAAATCCTCATTACAATTAACTGAAAAAGAAGACCGCATGACCAACTCCTTTATTACGACACGTAAGATACCACGAAACACATCTGGTAGTGGCGGCGGTGGAACTAGAGGCGGTGGCGGCAGTACTACACATACCACTGGCGGCGGTACCTTTGGCGGCGGCGGACGCAGCTTTTAATTAAAAAGAACGAATGTTTATTGGAAAGAAAGTAAATTTCCAATAAACATTCGTTTTTTTTATATTTCCGGGAAATGCTTTAATACATAATCCTCCGCCTCTTTGGACCAAATTCCCTGATTGTCAGCTAGGATTTCTGCTAAGGCTTTATCCAGCTGTGCTATTTCGTTCAGAGCTGTACGTTCAAAGCTTTTATGAGTGTAGACCAGCTTTTTCCCGCCGCCAATTTCAGGTTGGGTCAAAGTCGTTTCTCCAACTGCATTCAATCCTAAAATATGGGTTACTACATTAGCTACATGAACTTTTCCATTTTCAATCAGTTGAACTGCTTTTCGCATATCATCTGTATTGCCGCCGGAAGTACCTACATAATGAGTAAATGAATAGTGTAAATCATAAAAATTAATTGGTGCAGCAAACTCCTTATTCTGCGGTCCTGCAAAAAAGTTCAAACAGCCATCGGGATTCAATAAAGCTGAAGCCTCCTCTAACACTTTAGCAACCGGAATCATAACAAAAATATCATCAAATTTTCCATTAATAGTTTTTTCTAAATGCTCTGCCTGATTTTCCACATTTCCTACATTTACATAAAAAACTTCAATACCATCCTGACTCGGATATAATCGCGCTGCCCGCTCGAGCTTTTCGTCGTTGACATCCGTTACAACAATTCTTTTCGGCTTTCTTTCCCCGTGTAACGCATAATCTATTGCCAGCAGTCCCATCGGACCAGTCCCGCCCATAATCAATAAATCTCCGTCTTTTTTTATCCCCATCTGATGCTCATAACTATTCTCAATCAAATGAAAATTTGCTTCAAAAGCACCAATTACACAAGATAATGGTTCAATTAACGAACCTTCGAAATACGTTTCTCCATTATATGGAATCAGACAATTCTGTTCCATAACATCTTTTGAAAGAATGATATAAGTTGCATCTCCTCCAGTATAAGGGTAGGAATATCCTGGACAATCTGGACGATCCGGCAGCTGCAAGTTGGCTTGAACAACATATTTTTCACCAGCTTTAAAGCGATTATGCCAGTTTGCACCAACTTCTAGCAGCTCTCCACAAAATTCGTGACCAATAATAATTGGATTTTCAGCGAGATTATCTGGTGCCTTTTTGTGATCTGCTCCTTGATTCGCCAGTTTCCAGGTGGACATACAAATACTATCTGTGATAACCGAAGCCAGGATTTCATCCTCGGTAATTTTTGGCAGCTCAAATTCTTCCAGCCGAAGATCCTTTTTTCCATATAAGCGTATTGCTTTTGTTCTCATCTTTTTTCTTCCCCTTCTCTACTGTAAAATTCCCAATCCATACCCGGCAATTCCAACTGCAAATAAAATAAAAATTAACAAAATTGGACTAATTTTCTTCTTCAACAGTTTCATCATTAACAAAGTTAAACCTAAAGCTAATAGTCCAGGTATTAAATCGTCCAGAATATTCTGTACAGTAGTTACAATTATTTCTCCATCGGCTCCCGGTGTTTCAGAAACAACAAGAGGAACATTGATGGTTGTCCATTTTGTAACCAAAACGCCCATTATGAATAATCCTAAAATCGTTGCTCCTTCAGTCAATTTCTGCAGCAAATTTCCAGACAGGTCTTGAACAATATCCAACCCTTTCCTAAAACCGTAAGTCAGACCAAACCATTTCATTGCTAAACGAATAAGATTAAAGACTAGAAAGAAAAATACCGGTCCCAACAAATTACCAGTCAATGCTAAAGAAGCGCCTACTGCTGCTGTAATCGGGCGCAGCGTACCCCAAACCAATGGATCGCCAACTCCTGCCAACGGTCCCATCAATCCGACCTTTAGGCTGTTAATCGTTCCATCATCAATCTCTGCTCCGCTAGCTTTTGCTTCCTCCATAGCAATCGTTACGCCAATAACGGGTCCACATACTGCTGGTGTCGTATTAAAAAATGTCAAATGACGCTTCAAGGCTTCTGCCTGCTCCTCTTTTGTTTTATAGACTCTTTTAATTGTCGGAATCATATCTACGCAAAATGCCAGCGCATGAATTCGCTCATAATTAAACGAGGCCTGTTGAAAATTTGAAAAAACAAACGTTGTCATTAAATCCTTTTTGGTAATCAGAGATTGCTCCTTTTTTTCTACTGGAGCCGTTGTATCCGTTGCTTCCATTTTTTCTCCTCCTTAATCTTCCAGTTCATCATCTGCAACTGCTGACACACTGCCGGCAACCGCTGGCTCTCCTAGCTCAGTGCCCTGCTTCTTGAACTCTGGATTCAGTTGAACATAAATTAGCGCAGTTATCAGACCAACTACTCCAAATGACAGTAAACTGAATTCTAAATAACCGCCCAATACGAACCCTAAATAGAAAAACGGCATTAAGTACTTAACACTCATCATGTTCAAGACCATAGCATACCCAACAACTACAATAAAACCACCGGCAACAGCCAACCCGCCAGTTACTATATCGGGAATCGCAGAAAGCATGGTATTAACCATCTCAGCACTGACAAAGGTTGCTATTATAACAGCTGGAATCGCAACCCGCAGAGCTTGAACAAAAAGAGCGCTGAAGTGAAGAAAAATAATTTTATTAAATGCTGCTTTTTCTGCTTCTTTATCTGCTGCATGCTGGAAAGCGACTGTAATTGTTCGGGCAATCACGGTTAGTACTTGGCCGGCAGCTGCAACTGGCAAAGCGATAGCGATGCCTGCTTGAATATCCTGTTGACCAACAACAACTAAAATCGTAGAAATGATACTAGCTAAAGCTGAATCCGGTGATTGGGCGGCACCGATATTCATCCAGCCAAGTGCAATAAGCTCCAAAGTGCCTCCCAGAATAATCCCGGTTGTCAAATCACCAAGAATTAAGCCAATTACTGTACAAGCGATTAATGGTCTGTGGGTCTGAAACTCATCTAAAACACTACCCATTCCTGAAATAGCTGAGAAAATAAAAATAAGAATAATCTGAATGACTGAAAGTTCCATAGTATAACCTCCTTTTAAACTACTGCTTCCTTAAGTTTCGCTTCAAAATCAATTTTTGAATCAGTTGCAACTACCCTGCAATCTAATTCCACACCGGCAGCTTTTAATCCTCTAAACGCTGCTACATCCTCTGGGCTTACAGAAATAGCTTTAGTAATTTGCGTCTTACCATTCCTAAACTGCATACCGCCGATATTAATCGATGCCAATGGCACTCCTTGTTGCACCAGCTCCAATACCTCTGTCGGATTAGTAAATAGATAAAAGACTGTTTCCTTCTCATATTTGGGATTTTGAAAAACCTTTACTGCTTTTTCTACATCAACTATATTTACTTTTATTCCTGGAGGTGCTGCTTGCTTGACCAGTGTTTTCCGTATACTGTCCTCATTCACTTCTTTACTTACTACGATAATTCGTGAGGCTCCTGCTTCTTTTGCCCAAACCGTTGCAACCTGTCCATGAATTAAACGATCATCAATTCTAGCTAAACGTATCTCCATCTATAATTCCTCCTCGTCTTCAACCTCATCCTTCGAAAATAATTTAACTGTCTCAGGGATCATCTCTTTAATCTTGCATACGATTTCATTTATTGGCATTATCTTCAACTGACCTGCAATTTCCAGTACCATTGGCAGTGACATACCTGAGAGAACCTGTATATTCTGTGTTGACTCCTTCATTGCCAGACTACAACTTGCATTAAATGGAGTGCCACAATATAAATCTGTTATAATCAGTGCCGTTTCTGCATCTGCCAACGCATACCTAAGCTTTTCTTCCAGACTATCCAAACCATCCTCTGTATTAAACACTACCGGAAAAAAATCATCTGCTTTTCCAAAAATCATTTCCAGTGAGTTTTTCATTTCTACCGCTAAGCAGCCATGTGCTACTAAAATTACTTTTGTCATAGTCTTTCTCCTATCCCCTAGTCTTTCCTCCTGCAACATTCAATGTTACACCACTTATGTAGCTGGCTTTATCTGAAATAAGATAAGCGACTGTATCAGCAACTTCGGATAGCTTTCCACTTCGCCCTAGCGGGATAGTTGCCGTCTGACTATACCCTTCTCGAATAGCCTCTACCGTTTTCCCTCTAGTGTAAGCTAGCGCTGTCTCGTAAGCTAAAGTTCGAAGACCAGTTTCTTCCATAATTCCGGGTGCAATCCCTACAACTCGAATCCCTTCCTTTCCTAACTCTTTCGACCACGAACGGGTGAAACTGTTAACTGCTGCTTTAGTTGCAGCATAGCAGCTTTGTCCCTCCGACCCTTCTAAACCTGCTTCCGATGACATATTGATAATGACCCCTGAATGCTGCTTTAACATAATCTTGCTGACTAACTGACTAGCAAGATAAACACCTTTTTGATTAATCATAGTCATCTTATCAAATAGATCATCTGTTAATTCATAATCACTGACATTCCTTTTATCTGACAACAACGCCGGAACATTTACTCCCGCATTATTTACCAGAGCATCTACTCTACCGAATTTATCAATAGTAAAATCAACCATCTGCTTCACAGATTCTCTCAATGCTACATTGGTCTGAACAAAGAAATAATTACTATGCGTGAATGCTCCTTCATTAATATCTGCATTAACAACAAATGCACCTAAGTTACATAGCTCTTTTGCAATGGCTTCCCCAATTCCTGAAGAAGCTCCTGTTACGATAACAACTTTATTCTCAATATTTAACCAGCTCATTTTTCTCCCTCACTCACATTTGATATTTTACATTAACATTTGTGATATCACAAATTCATTATATGTATATGCTTTCACAATGTCAATACTTTTTTCACGTTTGATATACAGAAATCACGTTTGTTATTCTTACGAAAACTAAAAAACAGGCAGTCTGTTAACAAACTACCTGTTTTTGTTGCTAAATTATTTATTTTAATGCTACTATTTTTCTTGCGGTTTCTTCAGTTGTTATCAAGGTTGTTAGCAGATGTCCTTTTAATGCAGCACGAATACCGGCAGCCTTTTCTAAAGATTCAGCTATCCCAATCCGTTCAGGAACATTTTGCAGCTGCTCCATTGAGATACCGATAATCCGACCATCCAAGTTGCTCCTTACCTGTCGTCCTTCTTTGTCAAAGAAGCGGGATACAATATCACCGGCAATTCCTTTTGTTTCCAGCTCTTTTAAAACCTCTTCTCCATAGAAGCCCTTCCAAACATCATTTTCACTTAAGATTGGACTACCGATTCCGAATACAGCAATATCCAGTTCCTGCCAAAGCTGCAGCAACTCTTGGTTAAACGAACCATTCATCAGGCCATCTCTTAATTCACTAGTTTCAGTAATTGCTGGAGAATCAATCATTAAAGCGTCACCAGTAATTTTTTTTGAAACAGCATAAGCAATCGTATTTACATGATACTCACTCGCCAGCTTTCCGGAAGGTCCTCCTATCATTGGTACACAAAGGATATTTTCAAAGGCTCTTGAAGGCATTTCTTCAGCCATCGCGGCAAGAGAGTGTCCCCATGAAAAACCAATCTTTAATTGATTTTTTAGATAAGAGAGAAAGCATTCGCCGGCAGCTTTACCTAATATATGTTCCTTCTGCTGTCTGGTTAAATCAGCAGCTACAGGAACAACAACTGCCTTGTTTAACCCAAATTGCTGTGTTAGCTCTTGTTCCAGTGAATAGCTAGTTGATTTGTCATAATTGATTGTAATTTGAACAATTCCTTCTTCTCTTGATTTTTTCAACAGGCGACTAATCGTCGTCCGATGAATATTCAACTCTTTCGCAATCTGACTTTGATTTTTGTCTTCTTGGTAATACATCTCCGCGATTCTCATCAGTAATTTTTCTTCATCCATAGCTTTGCTCCTTTTTCATCTGAACAAACTATATCATACAATGCACAATCGTGAAAGAGTAATATCATTTGTAAGCCACTCTTAGCTCCTTTTTAATTTTTTTACCAATTTCTCTTTACTCTAAACCTGCTTCATAGTTTATTATTAGAATATCAATTGATAAGCAACGAAAGGAGTACCAATGAATATTGCGCAATTTTCAAAAATCAGCGGTGTATCCGTCAGTACACTGCACTACTACGATCGACAGGGCCTTTTTTCTCCTAGCGGACGAATAGCTCAAAACGGCTACCGAACTTATTCAGCTGAACAATTACCTGAGCTGAATCAGCTGCTGGTTTTAAAGGATTCCGGCTTTAAACTTGCGGAGATTAAAGAGCTTTTAACGGACAGCCAAGCCTCTGCTACATTGAGTCAGCGGCTTGCCGAAAATATTACAGCATTGGAAAATGATATCTCTCAAAAAAAACAGATGATTCGCAGAATACAAACTAATTTATTTTTACTACAGAATGGAGGAATCCCCGTAATGAATGAGATTATTATAAAAACAGTTGAACCTATTTTAGGCGCCAGTATTCGACGGAGCTTTAAAAAGAAAAATCCAAAACAAACCTTTGATGCATTTTCAGAAGAAGTCTGGCATGAACTGGAAACTGCCATTCAAACATGTGGAGGGCAGGTGACTACTCCCTGTCTAACCATTTACCGTGAAGGCTTGTTCTTGAAACAGGAAAGCCCAATTATTGACCAGGAAATCATCGAGCCTTTGGTTAAAGAGTTGAAGCTTCCGCCAAACAGTGATGTAACACTGACAACTTTACCGGCAGAGCAGGTTGTTTCTGCTATTCATGAAGGAAAATTGAACAGTATTGGCGAAACTTATACTCAGATGTTGGACTGGATTGAACAAACTGGGCTGACTATCAGCGGATTTATCAGGGAGATTTATCATCAGGAAAACATCACCGAGCTTCAAATTCCAGTCAATGCTAAATCGTTAGAAAAATTTTAGCAGTTAACTAAAAAGAATGATCCAATCCTTTGAGTGAACGAGGATTGGATCATTTTTTTATTCATATTAAAAATCAAGAAAAAATTTTTTCACAGATTATCAAATCTACAACCAGAGACCGAATAATCAGCACTGAAAAGTCAGACCGAAGCAGGATGAAGAAAAAGCGTTAATTCTATAGAATAAGAGTAAGAGAGAAAGAAGAATGGAGGAAATAGAAATGAGAAGAGGAAGTAAAATTGTCGTAGGTGTCGCACTAATTGGAGTCATTTGTCTCATTGGTTTTTCTAAAGGGGCTATTTTCTATTCAAATGATTGGCAGAAAGAGACACGTTCACAGCTGGATAAGACTGCAAAAGAAATGAAAAAAGAGGCAAAAAATTTCCGTTCATCCTTAAAAAAGACATGGAAAGAAACTTCTGAAGATATTAAAGAAGAATGGATACATATTGATTAACCATGCATAGTTAAATCCTTTAGAAGCTTCTATATACAAAGCAGCCTCTTTTGTTTAAGAGCGGCTTTGATAACAGCCTTTGTTTAAATTTAATACAAAAAGAGAATTTGAGCCATAAGGGATGGTCAAATTCTCTTTTTTTGCGCAAAGCTGCATAACTGTTGGAACAGACTCAGCTTTTCCAAATATTTCTATGACTGTTTCAGCAGCTGAGAAGGCTGCTGATCGCTTTCAAGTAAATACAGTTCTGACATCGCCCGTGTACAGCCCACATACAAGAGATTTTTATCTAAGTTGGAATGATAGTTTTCCTCTGTAATATATGGAAGAATCACAACATCGAACTCCAAGCCTTTTGCTAGCGTGAAGGTTGTCAAATTAATGCCTCTTTTGAACTGCTTGCTGTTTTCATCTAAAACGTGCAGCTCCCTTTCTTTAAAAAAATTCTTGATTTCAGCAATTTCTTTCGAGTTCTTGCAAATGACACCGCATAGCTGACTGCCTGATGCAGAAAAACGGATGAACAATTCCTCTAGCTGTTTCATCTGATCAGTCAGATTTTTATAACGCTTTACTTCCGGTAATTTTCCGTGGCGCTCCACTGGAATCAGTTTTTGATCCGAAAGGAATCGCCGAGCGTATTGAATGATTTCGTATGAGGAGCGATAGCTTTTATTTAGCTCTACCGTTCTTCCGTCGGAGAAATATTTACTGATTTCTCGGCTGTTTAGTCCTTGCTCTAGTGAAATATTTTGAGAAACATCTCCTAAAATTGTTTTACTACAGCTGAACAGCCTGCTGATTACCTCGTATTGAATTTCTGAATAGTCCTGCATTTCATCAATAATCAGATGCTTGACGTTTTTGATTTCTTCCTGTCCCTCCCAACTAAATTTACAAAGAAGTAGCGGAAAAATATCTGAATAGCTGAGTGCTTCTTTGTTTTTGCTGCTGAACATCAGTCCTGTTTTGGAACAAAAATCTTTATAAATTGAAAGCGGGCTCTGATGTATCAATCTTTTTAAGAGCAGCTGGTGGATTTGCTTTTGAGTTAAGCTCTTTGCAGTCTGCTGCTCTTCCCTTTGACGAAGAAACAGTTGCTTCGCTAGTTCATCTACTCTGTCATACACGGAAGCGGAGCTGCTGCATAAGGCAAATAAATTGTTTAATGCCTCTTTTGACAGCTGCAGAGTTCCAGCCTCGATTCCTTTTTCAAAGGGAGCTTTAGCTACCTCCTCTAAGTAATTCTGCAGTTTTTTAGTGAATCCTTTTCGATTAATTTCTCTACAGCGTTTTGCTTGTTGGCTGTTGGGAAAAGCACTAAGATTATTTGTTTCTTTTAGGTAAGATGAATCAATCGTCAGTTGAGGTAAAAACGGCTGGAGAATAGTCCCTAACTCTTGTTGAATCAGCTCCTCTTCCCCAAGCTCCGGCAGTACGCCTGCGATAAAATCAGAAAATACAGCATTAGGCGAGAGAATCAGAACCTCAGAAGCCCGCAGACTCGTTCGCTTGTTGTAAAGCAGATAGGCGATACGATGCAGTGCAATCGATGTTTTTCCCGACCCTGCTACTCCTTGAATAATTAAATGCTTTGTTTGCTGATCTCGAATAATCTGATTTTGCTCTTTTTGAATCGTATGAATGATTGTCTTCATTTGTTCACTGGAAGAGTTCGTTAGTTCCTCCATCAAAACCTCGTCATGAAGAGCTTGATCGGTATCAACTACATATTGAAGGAGCCCATCTTCAACTTTAATTTGTCTTTTCTTTGTCAGCTCCCCTGAAAAGCAGCCGCTATCTGTTTGATATTCAGCAGTTCCTGGACCAAAATCATAATATAATGAAGCAACCGGGGCTCGCCAATCGTAAATCAAACTGTCTCCCGCAGCCTGGGAAAAACCAAAGCGCCCAATATAAAAACGCTCTGCTTCACTCTCATCATCATAGCAAAAGTCAATTCGTGCAAAGTAGGGACTGGATAAGGCATACCGCAGCTTTTGCTGACTCTGACGTTCTGCGCCGACCTGACGATCCATCGAAGCTAAGCTCTTCTGGTAGTCATAAACTTCGTATTTGTCCAGCTCATGGTGATAATCTACCGTATATTTTTTTAGTTCCATATAGCCGGCATCTGTTTTCTGTTCCTTGCCAAGAGAAATTTGAAATGCTTTCTCAAGCGTTTCTAGTGTTTTAGTCAAATGCTTTTGTTCTTCTGTCGAAATCGTCATTTTATCATCCACTCCTTTTCTGATAATAAAAACGGCTGTTAAAAATCAACAAATCTGCCATAGAAAAGAAGCATACCACCAATCAAAACCTTGGTGGTATAGTGGAGGGTTTTTAGTTAAACGTTCTGTTCATTTCTTGAAGTTTTTTCTTAACAAGCTTAGCATTTTTCTCAGCCAGTTCTAAAGAATCAATTAAGGTATCGCAGACACTAATGATTTCTTCATCAGCTGCTGGTGTATTAAGAAGTCCTGTGATTGCTGCTGCCGGCAGCGGATTATCTATAGTATTCAATAAGCGCAGGATTGCTTCAAGGGAATAGTTGGCATTGCGCAGAATCCGGATGATTCTTAGCCGGTTGATATCTTCTGCGGTATAGATTCGATAGTTATTATCCCGCCGTTTAACTAATAACAAGCCATTAAGCTCCCAATTACGTAATGCGTCTACTGTGATTGCCAGATAGTCAGCTGTTTCCTTGCGTTTCATCGGTTTTAGCTGTTCATTTTTCCCTGATAAAAGCGCCTCTACAGCTGTAATCGCTTCACGAGCCTGCTGTTGTTCTTTTTGAATTTGCTGGAGGTAGTCATCTGCCAGCTGACTGGCCTGTTCAAAATCTTTCTTTGCTGCCGACTGAATAACTCCAACCATTTTCTTCCGAAGTCCCTTCTGCAGCACCTCCACCTGAAAAGCAGTCTGAGCTAGTTGAATCATTGCAATATGAAAGTCGGTAAACCGCCGATAGCCGTTTTCTTCACGCTCAGCCTGCGGAATTAGTCCCCATTCTTCATAACGGCGAACTGTATTTGGATGCAGGCCCACGATTTTTGCTACTTCTGATGTTCTGTAGATGTTAACTGTCAGCCCCTCCTTTCTTCCATACAAACCTTGTAAAAAACAGCCTCACAACAATGCCAAGGACCAGCAGTATTTCCTATGAAATATTTTCTCAAAAGATCGAAATAAATTGTTTATTTAAATGAGTTGTGAAGCTGATTTTTGATGAACTTATAGAATTTTAGTCTACAAAGTTTATTTAGCGATTGTTTGTCCTTTTACCCAGCTGAATTTTCTAGTACTTCTGAAAGAAATTATACAGGTAGAAACCCTTACCAGTCAAAGGAATGAATATTAAAAAGCAGCAAATAACTGCCCGCTAAACAGCTTATCTGCTGAGAAGCTTTGTCTCCAATTTTTCAATGAAAGCAACCAGCTGATTCATTATTTTAGAAGAAAACAAACCACGATAAATAAGTATACCTACAACTATCGCCAATAATCCTCCTGCTACCACATCTGATGGATAATGAACCCCTACAAAAATTCTGCTGATTCCAACTAGCAGTGCACTAAAGAAGCAAAGAACTTTTCCTTTTATACCGCTATATAAAAATAATGGTGTTAAAATGCTAAAGAACAAAACTGTATGGTCACTGGGAAAACTATTATTCACTTCTTTTTCAATCAGCTGATTTACCTCTGGAAGAACCGCAAAGGGCTGTAAATGTTCATAGAGCTGTCCTAAACCTTTCGCCAGTATTTCGGCAACGATAAAGGTTAATAGAGACAGTATCAGAACTTTTCTGTAAGAGCTGTCCTGCCTTTTATAGAACCATTGAAAAATCAGAAAGGCTGCCAGAATGAAAATCGTATACTTACTAATAAAAATTCCTAGATAATCTAGAACATCGTTCCTTCCTGCTAAATTATTAATGCTTCGAAAAACTTCATTGTCTATTGTTGTCATTTTTTTCTCCTTTACAACTTTTTTATTTGAAAAATTTCATTCATGTAAATCCTAAAAATAAATCATAATTATAAATCCTTTGCAGAATTTATATTAAAAAAATCAACTAATCCTTTCATATTTTTTTCTCCTCTTTTGAGGATTTTTTTACTTTTCCGTTTTCTCGATTATTAACTTCTTCCAGGCAAAGTCCAAGAATCTTTTCGTCACATACAAAAAAACCTTTGACACTTTCCGTGTCAAAGGTTGGTATTAAAGGCTTTCCCCTATTTATTTGCTTTAAATAAAAGAAAGGCTTTTATTATAAAAATCAAAAACAGATAGACAATCACATAAGGATGTCTTGCCATTGCGAAAAATAAAATGACCAGTGAATGGAAAAATAGCGACCAAATTCGACTATATCTTAACAGCTTATCCTTTTTCCAAAAATATAAAATTAATTCTATGATACCCGTCACAATCATCAGCAACAGTAAAATCAAAAAAAACGATTTATCAATTACAGATTCATTAAACTCAATCAAGGAAACTAACCGAATCATTTGTCCAGCTGATTGACCATAGAAGGGCAGGAAAATACAGACCAAGGTGAGTATATCCAGCAGTCCATAAATCAGCGTATATAAACGATTCTCCTGCTGCTGTTTTTCTTCTCTTCTTTCAACCTGCTCCATCTCTTCACCTGATAATAAGTCATCAATTGACACAGAGAACAACTGAGAGATATTTTTCAGAGATTCAATATTCGGGTATCCTTTGCCGCTCTCCCATTTTGAGACCGCAGTCCGGGAAATAAATAGTTTTTCTGCTAATTTTTCCTGAGTTAAATCATGTTCTTTTCTAAGCTGTTTCAGCTTCTCACCTAATTCCACACACGTCATCCTCATTTTTCTACTTCTCTTGCTTGGTACAGCTTTGTCAAAATCTGCCGCCCTCTTTTGATAGTATAATACATAATCCAAAGACCTTGAACCCTCTTCGCTTTTCTTTGAAAAAAATTTAGTCATTCAACAAGCTTGCGAATGATTCTTTTCTCTACCAAACATTTTCTATATCTAGTCCAAAAAAGAACTTGAAACAAAACCAGCAATTTTCTGCTGTTTGTTCCAAGCTCTTCGCGTTCCTTCAGTGTTTTATTACTAAGACAATTTAAGTTAACGCCTTTATTATTTAATGCGGTTGGCAAGATGGTCATGTCCTAACGCCTTCATCACTAGGATAGGAGTCAAAAGGCAGACAAGAAATACTAACAGCAGGGAGCCGCTGACCTCGAGTAAGGGTAAGCTGAAAACTGCAAAAGTGGCGGAATTTTTTACAACTAGAAACAAACCATATGTCAAACACATTCCCAGTGTCAATACAAGAACAGCCGTTATCCCGCCATAGTAAAGACCTTCATAAGCCAGCATTTTATTGGTTTGTCTGCGTGTCATGCCAATACTCTCTAAGGTTGCCAGCTCCTGTTTTCTAGAGATAATACTGGTGGTAATTACATTAATAAAATTCAATAGTCCAATAGCAGCTAAAATTACTGCTAGTGCATTTCCCAAGATTCGCATCGTCATCGTTCCTGTACGTGCTGCTTCAATCTGCTCTTTCTTGGACATCAAATGAAAGTAGGGGCGTTGTTTTACCAGCTCTGTCATGAGCTTAACGCCAGCCTCTTCCTCTTCATCAGAAAAATTCATTCTTATTTCTAAAATCGTTGCTTTAGGGATTATTTGTTTCATATAATTTTTTGAAATCAGAATGGTTGGTGCGCCGTCACTTTGCTGCTCAAGATAAGCTATTGGAAAATAACCGCCGATTGGCAAGTTAAGCTTCTGCTGTGTTTCAAGGACAGTAAAATCCAGATTAGGAATAGCTTTAAAGTCTTCTGGTGTATCCGATTGAACCAGACAGAGTTCACCAACTTCAAATGCCTCTTCATCGAAAGAACGGTGGTTTGCCTCCATCACTGTACGGATTTCCTCAGTGTCCATACCAATTATCTGGCTAAAGAAGTTTTCTTTATTCAGGTTTTCTTCTTTATGCGTGCCATATTTAAATGTTTTATTATAGTTCTTTATATAATCAGAGAATTTGCCTTTTTCAAAATCTACTAGGATTCTACTCGATAAATAAATGTGCAGCTCTTCAATACCAGAGAATTGATTCATTTGCTGCAGTAGCTCCTGATCCTCTTCCCAACGGTTGGAAGCTGGTATCTCCTTTTGGGAAACCGATAAGTCCTCCGACATTTCACTGGTCACAAAATTTTCCAAATCCATACTTTCCAAGGCTGTATTTGTAGCAATAAACAAAGAAATTCCTAAAAATAAGGATAAAATCACAACTAATGCCCGTTTCTTATCTCTAAAAATATTGCGCCATGCCATAGCATACAGCTTTCCACCGGAATGTCCGCGGACCTTCTGTTTTTTAGGGGCACTTTCTGTAAATCTAATCGCTTGAATAGCCGGAACCTTAGCAGCAATTCGGGCAGGCTTAATAGAGCTGACTAGGGTTACAAATAGTGCAAAGACGGCAGCAGATATATAAATCCAAGGATTGACAGAAGTTACTTTTGTATCAGCAAAGGTTGAAATATTCAAGGCAAAAGGAACCGCTATTGTAGAGACCAAACTGCCTAAAATAAGACCAATAGGAATACCAATCAAGGATAAAATCAGAGCCTGACGTAAAATGATGCTTCGAATTTGCTTTCCTGTCGTCCCTAAGGCTTTTAGCAAGCCATAGAAACGGATATCATTTGCAATCGAAATATATAACACATTGTAGATTAACAAGCCTCCGGATAACAAAATAATCAAAATAAACGCACCAACACCCAAAAACAGAGTCATAGAGCTGCCCCCGCTTTCACGGACAGTTGTTTTTATTTCCTGATTTTCAGTCAGGGCCAATGATTTGGCCAGCTCGTCATTTTGCTTTCCAATCCCTTGACTGTTTTTATATTTAATCGAAACTGTATTTTTTCCTTCTAAATCCGGATACTCTGCTGCAAAGGCAGAAGATACCAAGAGATAGCTCATATTCGAAACCCGCTGTGTCACATACTCCTTAAAGTAACCAGATAAAGTAAAAGACTGAGTGATTGTCTGATTCTGATAAGTAAAGGTTAATGGAATCTCCATGCCAATTTTCGGATGCTCAATTCCTAAAATCGTCAGCGCTGACAAAGGGATTAGAACTTCGTCTTTTTTCTTGGGAAACTGCCCTTCAATATCAGTAACTGTGGGTACTCTTAGATTCAGCCATTCAGATTCATCGTACCAGTGCAGAATGAGCTCAGCATCTTTCTTCTTCTGACTGACTGGATTAATCATGCCAATGGTTCGCTGCGTTCCATAAGCTTCAACGCCTTCATTCTCCGACAGCTTTTTATATTGAGCAGCCGTCAGATTATTCATGTTGGCATCAGCCATCGTACCCAAAATTCTTCTCTGCTGCTGCTCATTCGATTCAAGAAAGCTCATTCCTAAACTGACAACCGAAGTCAGCAGCACGGTTGTTAGAATAATCGCAATACTGACAAAAATATTTCGACGTTTATTGGCTCGAAAGCTCTTGATTCCGATTGAGCGAATAATCTTTTTTTGTGTTTTCATGAGAAGTCACCTTCTTCAGATAAACGACCATCTTCAATTCGAATAACCCGGTCTGCCAGCTGAGCAATATGATCATTATGCGTAATCATAATAACTGTCTGATGAAATTTTTTAGCAGTCATCTTCAATAAGCCCAGCACATCCTGGCTGGTGTGGCTGTCCAGATTTCCAGTTGGCTCATCAGCTAGAATAATAGCTGGCTTTGAAGCCAGTGCTCTGGCAATCGCAACCCGCTGCTGTTGTCCGCCGGATAATGCATTAGGCAGTTCATTTTCCCGCCCTGACAAGCCCAAGGTCTCAATAATCTGAGCTACAAAGTCCTCATCAATCTTGTTTCCATCCAATTGAATTGGTAATACAATGTTTTCATAAACACTTAAAATCGGCACTAAATTATAATTTTGAAAAATAAAACCTACATTACGGCGGCGAAAAATCGTTAATTCTTCTTCTGTCATTGCAGACAAGTCTTTCCCGTCAACAAATAGTTCACCGCTAGTTGGCTGATCCAGTCCCCCCAGCAGATTAAGCAGGGTACTTTTTCCAGAACCTGAAGTACCAACTATTGTTACAAACTGCTTAGCAGAAATTGTTAAGCTGACATCATTTACTGCATGAACCTGATTTTCTCCCTGCCCGTAGGTTTTCATCAAATGTTTGACTGTTACGATTTCCATAGTAGACGCCTCCTTTGTTAATCTAAGTGTAGCAAGGCGTTCTTACTCCCCGCTGACAATCCAGACTTCTTTTCTGTCAGTTTAGTAAGAATAGAGAAAATACAGTCTCCTCTGATGTCTCCTTAGCAAGAATATAACCGCCTTGTCTTTCCAAAATCAGCTTGGTCAGATGAAGACCGATACCCGCACCGGACATATCTCCAGCATTTTCTCCCCGATAATATTTTTGAAAAATCAATCGCATTTCGTCAGGCAGGATACCTATTCCTGAATTACAAATGTCAATTCGCGTATAAGAAAGAAGCCGTTTGACAGTTATGCTTATTTCAGTTTTTGGATTTGCATACTTCACTGCATTCTCAATAACGTTGCTAAAGGCCTCTGCTGTCCATTTGGAGTCATGCATAAGCGGATTCACCTCTTGAAATACCAGTTGAATAGTTATCCCCTTCTGATTGGCCGCTTCACGATTTTCTGCTATTGCCTGCTGAAGGGTTTGGTTGATATCCAGCAACTCCGGCTGTAAATCAATCGTTTCCGTTTCAAATCGAGTCATAACAATAAATTCAGAAGCTAACCACATGAGCCGCTCAGAGCTAACCTCGATTCTGGCTAGAAACTCCTTTGCCTCATGTTCTGACAATCCGGTCATCTGCATTAATTCAGTGTACATCATAATACTGGATAACGGTGTTCGCATCTGATGGGAAATATCCGCAATCAGCTCTTGAATCCGCTGATGTTCAAGCTCTACCGTTTGTTTGCGGTCCTCTGCAATCTCCGCAATTCGCTGAGCTTTAAAAATGACCTTAGCTAACTGCCCCTCCTCATACTTCACCTCATTTGGATCAAACGAGCTAAAAATCACTTGATCAAAGATTGCTTCCAGCTTCTCCAGTTCTGCCTCCTGCTTTAGCTTTAGCTGGCGGATATAGAGCCCTCCAACTAAGCAACAGCAGCTAAGTATTATCCCTATCCAAATACTCATGATTTCCTCCGCTTCTTCCACACATAACCTACTCCACGTATTGTCTGAATAAACTCCGGCTGCTGAGGATCAGCTTCAATTTTCACTCGAATTCTTCTAATATTAACTGATAATGTGTTTTCATCGACAAATTTTCCCTGAGTATCCCATAATACATCAAGGAGTTGTTCCTTTTCCAAAACAGTTCCAGCATTTTTGAGCAGATAATGAACCAGTCGATATTCTGTTGAACTTAGGGCTATTTCCTGTCCATCTCTAAAAAGACGGTTGGCAGACACATCTAATAGAAACGGCGGTACAGAAAGCTCTGTTCCATAGGTTTCCAGCCGGCGCAGAGTAGCGATGATTTTTGCCTTTAAAATAGCCAAGGAGAAGGGCTTAATAATATAATCATCCGCCCCTACGGACAAACCGGCAACAACATCGGTCTCCATGTCTAAAGCCGTCAAAAAGAAAATAGGCGTCTTGGTTATTTTACGAATAGCCATGCAAAGATCTAAACCATTCCCATCAGGTAAATTAATATCTAAAATAATCAAGTCCGGCTGTTCCTGCTTAATTTTTTCGACTGTTCCAGCCATTTTTTCTGCTGTAACTACTCGGTAGCTTTCCTGTTCCAAGGCAAAGGTAATTCCCCGACGCAGCTGTTCATCATCCTCAACTAAAAAAATCTTTTTCATTCACTTCGCTCCTTTACGTTTCGGCTTTCATTTTATCTTACTATTAATTGGATATTTTTACATTACTTTTTAGAAATAGCTAAATAACAGCAAGATTAGGCTGCTCTGTTTAAATCGTAAAGCTCTTAAAATCAAACCGTTCTCCCCTCCATGATAGTGGTTTGTACAAAAGAACTTTTTTAATCCAGTCACAGAAGTATGTGTAATGAAGGGCTTGATTGTCTTAACACACTATAAATCGACTCAAATAAACAGACTAGGATGGAAAATACCAATCTAGTCTGCTTCAATCGTTCCTCTTAAATTATTTTTTTAATGCACATATCAGATTAGACTGCTCACACATTCTCTAGCGCCTTTTCTGCTTTTTTCAGTTGTTCTAAAAACAGATGATGTTCTTCTTCTGAAAAAGTGCTGCAAAGCTCTTCATTCAAATGCTGGAAGATTTCTTCAATTTTTATGACCATCTGTTTCCCTTGCTCCGTCAAATAAATATTTTTTTGCCGTTCATTCTCTTTAGGAATTTCTCTGTAAATCAACTGCTTTTCTTCCAAAATTTTTAGAATGTTTGTTACCGTTGCCTGCTTTTTTCCTAAATAGTTAGCTAGTCCACGCTGAATAGTAGCCGGATGTTTGTACACATAGGTTAGACTCCGTGCCTGTAGACTATTTAGCTGTAGCGTTCTCAAATGCTCCCCAACATAGCTTTGCTGAAGAACACTTAATGTATAAATTTTTTCTGTGATATCCTCTTTGTTGAAAGTCACTAGCCTCACCTCTTCTCCGTTAGTTTAATTTAAAATACTCTAATTGACAACTGTTTCATAATAAAGTATTATTCATATAGTTAAATTTACAACTATTAATTTTTTAACATTAAAAACCAAAGAAAGAAGCGATTATCATGTCTTTAACCTCTAATCAGATGCTGCAGACACAAGAGGAATTTCAAAAAAATCTAGTCCTCTCCGGCTTGTCTCTCTCAGAAATCGCACGAGATTTAAAAACAAGTATTTCAGTTATCGAAAACACCCTTCAGCTTCAAACTACTCGCATTGAAGATCCCTGGGTTTTAAAAAATTATTTAGAAGAACAAATCATTGCTCAAAATAAGCAGCCCATCCCCTTCACTGCCTTGGTTGGCAACTACCAGCAATACTGGTTTTTAAATTCGAAGCGGATTAAAAACAAGCGAATAGGCTGATATAGTTAGTTACATTTTAAACAAAACCAATACTTTCACGAGTATGCCGCAACAGAACCGTTCTCCTCCGAGAGATCAACTAGACAAACAAAGCTAAATCCCTTTCACTTATACTCTAAAAATCCAACAAAAGAGCCGCCAACATGAAGTGTCCACACTTCTATGTTAGCGGCTCTGCGTCTGGGCGTCTGGCTCTTTTATTTGTTCAATTTCAGCAGCTGCCACATTAATCAAAAACTCTCTCTTACATTTGGGACAATACAGAGGAAAATTTTTCAGCTCGCTGTCTTTTCTAATTTTGGTTCTCGTCTTACCAGTACAAACCGGACAAAGTATCCAAAAGCTCTCATTCTCCAGCATATTACTCCTCCTGTTCTTACAATTAAATTTTTACATAACTTTCATCTAGAACCTGTTCATAAACCAGCTTTAATTCCTGACCAATTTCACTGATACTTCTCCTTACAGCTGTTTGATAGCCTCTTTCTACGGTATCCGGCAGCTGCTTGTCAACAATCTTTTGAATATGCTGCTTAAACCCAGCATTATCGGAAGCCATGTAGCAGTTTATCCCTGATTCAAGCCAGTCATGATAGACAGGAATATCACGAGTCAAAACCTTTTGCTTGCTGGCTAACGCTTCTAAAACAACAATTCCTTCGGTTTCCTCGTATGAAGGAAAGAAAAACAAATCAGCGCCTGAATAAGCTCCTTCGATAATTTCTCCCTTGATATATCCCGGAAAAAGAACGTTGTCTGGATGCTTCTTTTTAACAATCTCCCGAATCTCTTTGGGAATACTCAACATATTGACATGACCAAACCAGATAAAGGTGTAGTCAGGCATTGATTTAGCAATTTCTACAAAATCAATCAGTCCCTTTCGTTTAAAAAACAAACCAACACAGATAACAACCTTTTGCTCTGGCGCCAATTTGAAGTATTCTCTAAAAAGAGTTTCCTTACGGGTATCCGGACGATACTTTTCTAAATCAATTCCATTGGAAATCGCTGCAATCGGCTGCTTCATCCCGTAGCCTTCCAGTATTTCTTTTGAATAGACTGTTGGTGTGATTAAGCAGTCAGCTTTAGAATAATGAGAGATTAAGTAGCGTTTAAACAAGGGTGCCACCTGATTAGAACCAATAAATGAATTTCTAAAATCTTCTTCCGTAGAATGTGTATGATAAATGACCTTCTTTCCCATTCGCCTGGCCTTGGCAATCATCCGATAACTGCCAATCCCATAAGTATTAATATGCAGAATATCATAATCTATACAGTTCGGATCCAGTGTATACTCAATTCCTGCGGCCGCTAATGCCCGTTTCTGATGCTCCAGTGCGCGGCCAATACCAGATTTTGCTAATATTCTTTTACCTTCAAAATACAATAATATCTTCATTGAAAATCCTCCTTCATCTAATAAAATGATTGTCTTAGCCGCTTTTCTAACATGTGTAAACAGCTAATACGCATCAATATAAAGTTTATAAACGCTCTTATTCAAACCAGTTCAATTACAGGACTTACTGGCTTATATAACCAGTTTTGTCTTCACACATCAATCAGATAATGGGTGTTTTGGGACCTATACCGCCCATGAACTCAGCTAAAAACAAGGCTGCTACTATAATCAGCAGCAACGCTCCATAAAAACGAATACCTTTAAGTCCAGCTGCCTTTCTTAAAAACAGCACGTATAGTATAACTTTCCAGATGAGTGCACCGAAAAAGACTATATTAACAAATAAGCCCCATAAAAAATTTTCCGACATATGATTGTAATTGGACTCGATAATAAACATAAGAGGAATTAAAACACTAAATATCATTGTAGGAAACAAGGTAAATGCCCACTGAGTCAAAAACCAGCTAAGTTTCTGTCGGTTGCCGAATATCCAGCAAACCGCAAATAACAATAAGCAAAATAAACTATATTCAATTAGGCTCAGTAGAAAAATCTTTAACAGATTAATAATCGTAAATGATGTCCCCATTATCAGCGGGTCGAAAGCTGTAACGATTAGCGCAGTAAATGAAACGAACAGCAGTGAAATCACCTTATCCTGTTTATTAAAAGACCCTACTGGATCATTCAGGATTTCAAAAATTTTTTTCATTAGAACACATCCCTTCTCATTCAAATAGTTTTAAAATAAATTCTGTGTAGTCATTTCCAAAAGCAAGTGCACAGATAACCGCCTGTACAGCTGAGAAGGAAAAGGCAAAACGATAAGGCCGATTCACAATGAAGTCTTTCAACCGTTGTTTGCGGGAACGAGTAGTTGTTATCTTGACTTCACTTTGGATAGCTGCCAGCATCCGCTGTTTTTGAATTGAACTTGGAAATATTTCTTTATCTGATGCTAATTCTTCTAGCGACTGCTTGATAAAGTCATCATTTTTTGTTTTCATTTCTGTATTCCTCCTGTCCAAGATTCAGATATTCCTTGATATACGCCTGCTTTGCACGATAAAGCACACTTTCCACAGATTTTGTCGTTTTTCCTAATAGTTCGGCCATATGCTTAACTGATGAGTCATCTAAGTATTTCATTGTCAAAATCAGCTGATAATACGGCGAAAGGCTATTTAAGCACGTACGGATCAGCTGCTTATCATATTCTTTGATGAGTTCAAGCTCTATATCCTGTGAAGAGTCCGGGATCGTCTGAAGCTCTTCATTATTTATATCGGTATTTTCCGAAAAATGCTTATATTGTTTTCGATAATAATCATTTAAGCGGTTGCGGACAATTTTAAACAGCCAGGTTCGCTCAGAGGACAAACCTTTAAATGTTTTCAGAGATTTATATACCTCAAGAAAAATATCCTGCGTAACATCTTCCGCCAGCTGCTGATTTAAACCCGTACGCAGATAAACGAATTTATAGACTTCATCAACATAGGAATGATAGAGCTGAATAAATTTTTCTTCATACTTTTTTTCTGCCATTGCTCACACTCCTTCGCCCTTCCCTAGTCTCCCAACAACTATTTTCCGCTGCTGGTTATTTACTTTTCTTCAGTATACCAGTGATTAAGTAGTTTAAGGATAGGTCACTAAATGCTACTCTTTCTTATTTATATACTGTTGTAAAAAAATCATTTTGGCTAATACACGCTTTCTTTCCCTTCTAAAAAAGTGGTGTACATTAAGGTAGTCGCAGAAAAAGGAAAAATCATTCGCAAAAATTCAAATTTTTTGTAAGCTGGCTGAAAAATTTTTTTTAAATGGATATTTGACCATCTCTATATTTTCCACAAAAAAAGAGTGGAGCCCGAATCGGTCCACTCTATAAAGCTAACTAACCTAGCCACAGCCATACTGACTTCCTTTCTTTAAGGAAATCTAACGCTGCTGCTTCTTTAATTTTTCCTATACGAGTATATGTGTAGTTTGTCTCAAAGCTTTCATAAAAAATCACTAGGCAATCTGAACCGAACAACAGCACATCTCCCTTTTCAATCTGGACTATTCTTTGTGGAGCTGTCGGTAAGGCTTTTGATAGGTAGGCATATTTTTCATTTTGGTTTAGGTCTTCCAGCTCTAAAGAGAGAGGAAACTGAGCAGTCAACTCCTCTACAGTCTCATTTTCTTCCAGCTCAAGCTGAAAGTCTTGATTATCCAGCTTCAGTTTCACTATACGTAGACTTTCCTTTCCATCTATTTGATTGCTGCTTTTGGGAGCCGCTGACAACTGATCCTCTGATTCAATAGCTGAAATTGGCACAGCAGCTTCCTTGGGGGAACAGCCGGAAAGAAAAAACATTGCTAATCCTATCACATAAAACAGCCGGTAAACTCTTTTCAGCTTTCTATCAAGCATAGCATCTTCACCTTTCAACTTCTTTTCTTTTTCCATTCAAGAAGGAAGCTTCTTCATCACCCTTGCCGGACTGCCGGCTACAACGGTATTATCAGGAACATCTTTAGTAACTGTTGAATCAGCTGCCACAACTGCATTTTTTCCTACGGTTATTCCCGGCAGAATTGTAACATTCCCTCCAAGCCAGGCATTCTCCTTGATTAAAATGGGAGCCGCTCGGATTCCTCGCCTTTTTTCAGGCTCAATCAAATGATTGACTGTAATCAACCTTGAATCCGGACCAATCAAAACATGGTCTTCAATTGTAATACCCCCTAAATCTACAAAAGTGACGTTCTTATTGATGAAAACATCCTCTCCTAATTCAATGTGTCCCCCAAAGTCACTATAAAAGGGCTGCGAAACTGTTGTTGAAGGAGCTAAGCTGCGACCGGTTATTTTTTCAAGATACGAGAGCATTTCCATATTTGTATGGTAGCTTGTATTCATTTCTACTAGTAATTGTTCGTTTGCTTCCTTAACTAAATGAATCTCTTTAAATAATGGTGACCCAGCAACTATGTCTTGATTTTGGATTTTTTTCAGCAAATTTAATTTCTTCATCTTTCTTCTCCTTATTCTGAATTTCTTACCTTTATTGTACGCAAATGAGTTATACTTAACCAATACTTATATTGAATAGCTAATTATAACTATTTTCTATATGAAGGAGGAATAAAAATGGAATTAAGAGTACTGAATTATTTTTTAACTGTGGCTAAAGAAAAAACCATCAGTAAAGCAGCTGAAGTGCTGCATCTTTCTCAGCCGACCTTATCGAAGCAGCTTAAAGATTTAGAGGATGAGCTGGGTGTTACACTTTTTAAACGGGGCAACCGAGGGATCGTCTTAACCGAAGAAGGCCTCTATTTGGCTAATAAAGGCAAAGAAATTTTGTCCCTTGTTCATTCAACAACCTCAAATCTACTTCCTGATGGACAAATTAGCGGTGAAATCGCCATTGGCGGCGGGGAGACAAAAGCATTTGAATTCGTCGCTGTTCTTTTACAGGAGTTGAGAATACAGTATCCCAAGATAACCATCCGGTTATATAGTGGGAATGCGGACGATGTACTGGAAAAAGTTGATAAAGGGCTGTTAGATTTTGGTCTTGTTATTGATCCGGTTGAAAAACAAAAATATGAATATAAGCGCCTGCCGTTATCTGACCACTGGGGAATTTTGGTAAATCATACACATCCGTTAGCAAAAAAACAAACGGTCGCACCTAATGAAATTGCCGGTACGCCGTTATTAATTTCTAATCAGTCCTCTGTTGACAACCAGCTGGCTGATTGGCTGGGCAGCAATCTGGAACATTTCAATGTAGTGGGTACATATAACCTGCTTTACAATGCCTCACTCCTGGTAAAACATAATATTGCAAGTGCACTGTGTATTGATGGTGTTCTTTCTACGGAAAATTCAGATTTAGCTTTTATTCCTTTTTCACCGCCATTAACTGCCTCTGTTAGTATTATCTGGAAAAAGGATCAGTTTTTTTCTAATGCAGCGAAAGCTTTTTTACAGCTGCTAAAAAAGGTTGACTAACGACAAAAACTGCCAACGCCTCTGCTGAAAAGCTATATCGTGCCAAACAGCAGCGCCCTCAGCAATCCTCTCTCGTGAATAAGACAAAGTGTGCGGTCGTTGCGATTTCGTAAAAACAGGGTTGGATGCAGCCCTGTTTTTCAAGTAGTCGGGGAGCAGCAGGACTTGAACTATAGCTATTTTCCTGTCACATTTCGTTTTTTCATAACAATCTTCTCCCTGATTCTGATGCTTAATCAGCTAGTCAAAAATTTCCTTCGCCATTGAAAAAGCAGTCCAAGCCTTAGGCCAGCCTGCATAAAAAGCCAGATGAGTAATCAGTGCCGTAATTTCCTGCTTAGTCACACCATTTTCCTTTGCGATTTTTAGATGAGCTTCAAGCTGAGGAGCGCCTAGCGCCAGTAAAGCAGAACAAGTAATCATACTTCTGTCATGCAGTGAAAGCTCTTCTTCCTTTGCCCATACCTCTCCAAATAACACATCATCATTCAAGGCCGCAAACTGCGGCGCAAATTCGCCCAATTGGTTTCTTCCTGCTGTCTGTTTTCTCATATCATATTACCTCCCTATTGTTTTAAACTGTTGTACCAGTCATCATTTACTGCTTCCAGCCATTCAGGTGTTCCAGCGGTAATGGCCAGATGTTCAAACCAGCTGTCCTTCGCAGCGCCATGCCAATGCTTCACCCCATCATGAGTTACAACCACATCTCCTGCTTTGAGAAATCGAGCCGGCTGTCCTTCTTCCTGATACCAGCCTTCACCACCAGTAACAAGCAATAGCTGAAAACCGTCCCGATGAACATGCCAGTTATTCCGACAGCCAGGTTCAAAAGTGACATTACCAACTCCCACACTTATGGCTGGGTCAGCAACCAAGCTTTGTAAATAGCTTTGTCCAATAAAGTATTGTGCAAATGCCTGATTCTTTTCACCCACGGGGAAAATCACTCCGTTTTTTACTTCTTCATGCTTCGTCATCCTCTATTCCTCCATTATTTTTTATTTATGCTACCTTCTAAAAAGAAAGCAGCCAGTTTTTTATCGCTGTATCCGACAGCTCAGTACGCGAACCGCGGATGGGTAAACCGGTTTTAATCTCTGCGCCGGCACAGGCTTTTTCTAAATCCTGCATACTTGATCCAAAAGCACTGCCTTCATGTGTGCAAAAAGGAAAAATAATCTTGTTTTCCCAATTCATATCCTCTAAAAATGTCCCGACTACTCTAGGAAAGCTGCCCCACCAGTTGGGAAATCCAAGAAAGACATGCGTTACATCCTTAAAATTAACGGGCAAATTCTCATAGCAAATTCGCAGCGACTGCTGTTTTTCCTCTGCGGCTAGCTGAACCACTTCCTCATAGTCTTTCGGGTAGGGTGTAACTGGCAGTAAAGGATACGCTGGAATCTTCAATTTAGCACTTATCTTTCTTGCGACAACCTCAGTGTGTCCGACTAAAATATATTGTTTTTTTCCTTTAACAAAATTTTCTCCAGCCCGTGAGAAAAAAATAATGACCGCTGTCATAAGCATCCCTCCAAAAAAATGAGCGGTACAATAAACACATGTTTATCGTACCGCTCATTTTATTCTATGTCTAATACCTATTATTACATAAGACTATAGTTGAAAAGCATAGTTAAACCGATTAATCAACTCTTGAACAGCAGGTGTCTGAACTCTTTTCTTCCATACTAGAACACAGCTCGTTTTGACTGATGGGCTCAGCGGAACAAATAGTGTCTCTGCTGAATTTCTATTGGAAACAGCCCCTTCAATTGTTAACGCTGCACCAACCTTATTTTCAACTAAAGAAAATACATTAAAAATCAAATTAAAATGACCGACAATATTTAAGTTGGTAATGGGTACGCCCGACCAGTCACTCAATAGACGCTGTACCTCTTCTCGATTGGAGCATAGAATAGGCAAACCAAGCATATCTTCTGGTGTCAGCTGCTTCTTTTGAGCGATAAACAGCTCTTTTGATAAAAGAAATCCCCAAGTTTCTTCTCTGGGTAGTCTTAGCATTTCAACTTCATGTAAAGAGACTGGCTCCAGCAAAATCGCTAAATCAAGAATTCCTTTTTCTAAGCGCTCGGCAATATCTTCACTTGTTCCAGTGACAAGATTAAATCGAATTTGCGGGTAGTCACTTATCAGCTCCTCCAGCAGCATAGCTAAGGTATCCGAGTTGTCTGCCTCAACACAGCCGATAGTAACACAGCCGCTTAAGGGCTTCTTCCGCTGCTCTGAGAAAGCATGTTCTAATTTCTCATCCAACAGCAATATTTCCTCAGCACGTTCTTTCAAAAAAAATCCGTCTTGAGTCAAAGTCAGCCTATTTTTTACTCTATGAAATAAAGGTACCCCTATGCTTTCTTCAAGCTCTTTTATTTGCCGGCTCAGTGTTGGCTGTGTAATATTCAATAATCTTGAAGCTTTCGAAATATTCCCTTCCTGAGCAACTGTCCAAAAATAACGTAAAAGTCTGATTTCCATAAGCATCCTCTTTGCTTTTTTCTTTAACTATACCAGATTTACAACTTTTCGTCCGAAAAATAAAGATTGCTTAGCCTCTCAGTCTACTTCATGTATTCGTCATTCCTTTGTAAATCTACAGCAGTACGCTATTAATCAACATCAATCATCAAATCTGCTTATAGAAAGGTCACTATTAATTGGAAAGGTAATCACTGCTATTCCCCTGCTTTTAACAGTTCAAATGATTAGTGAAATCTCATACACTGGTAGAAAAAAGCTTAGAATAAAACCAGAAAGTTCCTGATTTTAATTCCAAGCTTTATGATTTTATTCAGTTTTTGTCCTACCAGCATAGCTTAACATATCCTTAAAAAAAGCTCCCCGCTTAAACCTTTTCAGCAGGGCTTTGTCTCAACTTATGAAGCTTGCTGCTGTTCAAATAAATTAGTCCGCCCAAAATGGATGGAGCGAGTAAATACCCAAACTGTGGTTTCAAAAGCATAAAACCTAGGATAATTATCAGCAGTAAACTGTTGAGTCCCGTTACATACCATTTTCTAAGTGCATAGTAAAGACTGATTTTGTAAATCTCTTTTCTGCGAGCCAGTGGATTTTTAAGCTGAAAATAAACAGTATTCAGAAAGACCCCCAACCCCAGCACTCCAATAATAAAGAACAAAGGACTAATCCATTGAAACCATGGAGTTGCTACAAAGAACCACAAATCTGCTCCAATGATAATCATACAAAGTATTGCAGCCAGCCAATAGCCGGTTCCTTTTAACCAGCCTTTACGGACTTGACGAAAGAACACCTTGAAGGGCTCGCTTTCTTTTTCCTGAATAAACTGCTCCAGCGATCCCAACAGCGCAGCAAACGCGCCGCCAAAGGGTAGAGCTGCTATGAGAAAAAAAACAGGTTGCGCAAATCAATGGCTAACAGATTGAATGCTAAGAATAAAGGCAGGTTCAACAATGTAAATAAGAGATTGAACGTCAGTAAACAATACGCCCAGTGAAATGCTTTCATATAGATATTATTTTCAAATGTACGCATCGACTTCATCCTGCTCACCTAGCCTTTCATTCCTGAAGTTGCAATTCCTTCCACAAAGTATTTCTGCATAGCGAGGAACACAATAGCTACCGGCAAAATAGATAGAACCGATGCTGCCATAATCAGCGCATATTCTGCATCGTACAGACCAACAAACATTTTCAGTCCCAATTGAATCGTTTTATTCTCAGTCGAGGTCAAATAGATGAACGGTCCCATATAGTCATTCCATGTATTAACAAATGTAATAATTGTCAAGCTGGCAATGGCTGGTTTGGTTAACGGCAGAATAATTTTTCGGTAAATGCCCCATTCAGATAATCCGTCAATTCGAGCGCTTTCACACAACTCATCCGGGATACTGCTGTAATATTGCTTAAGCAGGAAGACACCGAATGCACTAAAGGCCTGCAACAGAACTAACGACCATAAAGTATCAGTTAATCCCAGCTTACGCATCATAATAAACTGCGGAATCATGTAAGATTGCCACGGAACAGCAATCGTTGCAATATAGGCTAGAAACAGTACATCTCTGCCCTTAAAGTACATCTTGGAAAAACCATAAGCAGCAAAGCTGCTGGTAAACAGTTGGATCAAAGTAATCAGTACGCTTAAAATACCTGTATTCTTAAAGAAGGTCATTAAAGGGACCCGCTCCCAAATGGTTGCATAGTTTTCCGGATGCCATTCCTTAGGAATCCATTGGATTGGAACGGTATAAACATCATTATTCGCCTTAAAGGATGCTGAAACCATCCAGATAAACGGAACCAGCGTTATTAATCCCAAAATAGTCAGGATTACGATTAAAACTCCTCGTTTGACCGCGCCGCTTTTCTTTTTCATTTTTTTCTCTGGTGCATCCAATAGTTTGGTTTTTGCAGTCATCTGCATCTCGCTCCTCTCCTTTCGCTAAGCTCTTTCCTGAATCTGATTCCATTTAAATTGAACAACCGTAATCATCAGAACGATAATAAACAGTACCAGTGCAATTGCTGAAGCATAGCCGAAATTAAATTTAACAAAGGCTTCATTATAAATGGTATAAACCAGTACGTTTGTAGACCTGCCTGGACCGCCGGCTGTCATAACCTGAACTAAATCAAAGATTTTAAAGCAGTTGATTACCAGCATAATTGTGACAAAAAAGGTGGTTGGCTTTAGCGAAGGCAACGTAACATTCATAAACTGCTTCCACTTATTGGCTCCATCCATAGATGCTGCCTCATACAATTCTTTAGGAATACTTTGTAGACCAGCTAAATATAAAATCATATAATAACCCATACCACGCCAAACACTAACAATAATAATTGCGAATAATGCCCATTGAGAGCTAGATGTCCAGCCCGGTGGATTATCAATAATCACTTTCAGAAACTGATTAATCGGTCCCATGGTTGGATGAAACAGCATATTCCAGACAACAGCGATAGCTACCAGCGACGTTACATAAGGGAAAAAGAATGCTGTTCGAAAGAATTTCATCCCTTTAACTTTCTGATTTAACAAAATGGCTAAGCCCAATGAAAAAATCAGCGTCAGCGGCACCACGCCAACTGTATACAATATGGTATTTTTAAAAGAAATCCAGAACGTTTCATTATTCATCATTTTGATAAAATTATTTAATCCGACAAACTTTGGTGTTGAGAACGAATCCCATTCCATAAATGCTAGAATTAGCGAAAAAACAACCGGAATTAATGTAAAGATGAAAAATCCGATAAAGTTTGGTGCGATAAATGAATAAGCAGTCAATAAATTTTTTCTTTTCAAGCTTTTTGAACGACGCTGTTTAACAGACTCCATTATTTCCCATGCCCGAGCCAAGTGCTCAAGACATGTCCCCCCTTACTAAAGTTCATTTTTTATTTGTTCAGCTTTGATAAACCCATAGTATTCTCCATAAACTGTTACCTGTTCCGCCAGCTGCCATTCACTGTCAGAATAATTAATTACCTGATACCGCTGTCCTTCTGCTTCCAGAATAAAGCGGTCATTTTTTTTGACTGACTGTCCATCATCATTATCTGTGACCGTAATGACACCGCTGAGCTGAATAAGAGTATTCGGAGGTACATCGCCATTTTGAAAAGCCTCCGCAGAATAGTGCTTATAGATTGCCGCTGTTTCTTCTTCCACCTGATGGTCAAAAGAATGCAGGCGCTCCTGCTCTCCACAGGAAGAGAGGAAAATAATAGTAAAAAAAAGCAAGAATAACAGATATTTTTTCATCGTATTTCCCCCTCATCTGTAGACTAAGACACGATTACCAAAGATCCATTTCAGTTTCCTTTAGCTTCAGCAAAGCTTCAATCAAAAAGTAATCTGCATAAACCAAGCCAACGTTTTTGCCTTCTTTCCCGTGGTAGTCAACTGCTCCACCGCTTACTAAACCATCCGTTTCAACTGAAAAATCCGTATAGCCTTCCAACACTGCTGTCAGCATTTTTTCTGCTGCAGCTTTATAGATTTTCCCTTGTTCCTTCGGCAATAACCGGCTTAGCTCCAGCAAACCGCAGGCGGCAATCATTCCTGCACTCGTATCTGTGTCTTCTTCAATCGCTGGCGCCTTAAAGTCGACTGCTGGTACATCATTCGTTTGCGAAATATTTGCTAAAAAGTAATTGGCAACCTGAATCGCTGTATTTAAATAGTCATCATTATTCGTATGCCTATAGCTCAACGCAAAGCCATAGATTGCCCATGCCTGTCCTCGTGACCAGGCAGAATCACTGCTAAAGCCCTGTCCGCCAATCCATTCAATGAAATCTCCGCTTTCCGGATTAAAGCTGCCAATGTGAGCTGATGAGCCATCCTTGCGAATAAGATACTGTTGAACCGTATCCGCATGAGCAATAGCAAACTGCTTAAAGCGCGGATCATTGAGTTCTGCGGATGCCCAATGCAGCAGCGGAATATTCATCATGCTGTCAATGATAATCCAGCCGGTTTTATCTTCATTCCATGCTCGAATGAACTGCCCCTTACTATTAAAACGACTAGCCAAAACAGAAGCTGCCTTTAACCCTCGAACTCTGGATTTCTCATTCCCAGTTGCACGATAGTTAGCTACCGCTGTGTGAAGCCACATAAAACCTACATCGTGATGCAGCTCAACGAACTCATCCAATGCCTGATCCAGTCTCACTTCAATACGTTCTGCATGAGATTTGAAGGCTTCTTTCCCAGTATGGTGATAGAGCTGCCAGAGTAGTCCTCCAAAAAAGCCATTGGTCCACCAGGCAATATCTTCCTGCCCCATATCTGTATAGCGCCCATTTTCCGGAATATAAGGAATGCCCTCTGCTATTCTGGCTGATTCGCTTAAAACCTTCGTTGCGATTTTATCCAAGTAGTCATCAATTTTTTCCATCGTCTTCTCCTCTACTCCTTAAATGAACGGTAAATCGATTGTTTTTTGCTCTTGTCCCACAGTTAGAACTGCCTTGTTATCAGAAACAACGGCCTTCGGTAAGTCTTGGATCTCGCTGCTCTTCTTTTGACCATCTCCTAAGAAAGCATTACAGATGATTGTCTCTCCTTTAGAAATATCCTGATTCAGATAAGGAAATACAACGTTGTTGTATAAAACATTGACATTCGCTAAACGAGCTGAAATGCCTGTCTGTCCTTGACCAGAGAGATTAACGACACCAGAGACCCCGATGGCTGAATCTAAAAAGCTGCGTGTTTCTGTCTGTTGGATTTGTACAGTTTCTGCCCCATCATAAGGAACCGAAAATCCGCCGTCACGAATATTCAATGCCCTTTCGCTATTGATTTTGTGGATGCGGAAATGCCATTGTCCAAACGGAATAATACAGGATTGAATAACCACATCAGCCCAAGGCTGCCAAGTAACAGCCACATGTGTATTTTCCGTATGGTAGCTTTCAAAGGCTGTACGGACACGATAAAAGTTGTCGCGTTCTGAAACAGCCAGCACATTGTCAAAGCCGCCTTTTTCATAACCAACCAGCCCTTTAGATACATTGAAGCCGAATAATGTAGAGTATACGAACTTTCCATATTTTGCTTCCCCATGTGTATGCAGCTCGACAAACTGACCCACAGGAAAGGCTTGAACCTCTTTGCCGTCAGAGCTTTTTTTCAACAGCATTCTGGCTTCCTTTATCAGGGTTGGCGCTGTGTCCGCTGATGATTCTGAACAAGCAGCAGGCAATGACCAAGTTGAATCATCTTCCGGCAACGCCAGAACCAGAAACGCCTTTAATGACCAGTAGGGAGAGCCGGGAGCATTATACTCCTCCGACATCACCAGATCATCATAGCAGTAGCCGACTCGCAGCAAGCCTTCTGGAGAAAAGATATCCTGTGAAAGCCAGAAAGCCAAATTTTTACTTAATAAGCTTTTGGATTTCTCCGGAGCGAATCCCTCCACCTTAGCAAACAGCATCGCTGACCAGAAAGAGCTTTGGGCAAAACGGTAGGTTAAGCTCCTTCCAAAAGGAATTCCCCGTCCCTCATCATCAAACCAGTGCTGAAATGTCTGCGCGAATTCTGCAGCCCGTTCCTTCAAAATTCTGCTGCGTTGAGGATCTTCTGCTTCAAATAGAACGGAATACAGTAAAGAATAGTAATGAATTGCAAAGGAAATGTAGTAATCAATCTGAACCTTCACCCCATCGTAATACCAGCCGTTTCCTAAATAGAAGGTCTCAATCTTGGCGAAATCCTTTTCAATTTGAACGAAGGTATCCATTCCGTAATTTTTATGAAGGCAAACATTCACCAGAACCCTGAAGAACAACCAGTTATTTTGCGCCGTATCAAATGAATTAATTTGGTTCATCCATTCAACTAAGTAGTGGTGCTGTCTTTCCGACAGTCGTGAGTCAACCTTTTCTTTATTCATCACAAGAAAAACTGCCAAAGGAGCCATCTCCACCATTAGCTGATCTACGTGACCAATTTTTCCCCAGTAATCTGGAGAGTCTGGATTGACTCCCTCACAGATGCCCTTCAACAGCTTATCAAAGGTTTCATCTGCTGACTGCTGACTATAGAAGGGGCCGTAGCCCCACAGTAGCCGTAAAAAACCTTCTGCCTCTCTTGTTTTTTTACTGTAAATTGCTCCAGCAGAACCGATATCCAGCAGCCCCGGATGCCGTTCATCCAATGCTTGCACAGCCGGCTGTGCAATTTTTTGAAAAGCTGTAGTAAATTCTTCTTTCGTTTTCATGACTGAGTAGCTAACTGAATTCATCATTTCCTCCTCAATTATCTTCTTCCAACACTTCCTTCGCACGCTTATTCAATGCGTCAATTCCTTTTTTCACAGAGTTATCTTCTACCATAATTAAATCGTATTCTTCATTAATGATTGAGTTAATTTCTGCACTCTTTGGATCCGGCAGCATTTCCCAGCCGTTTTTATCTGGATTCAAAGCACGCTTACTTTCTTCATCCTGCGGCATGCCTTCAAGATTATAAAGGACATCCATCACTTCCTCTGACTGATAAGCTGGCGTCATCCCAATCCCGGCAACTGCTTTCGCACCTTCCTCACCTGAACAGAAGCTAACGAATTTTTTAGCTAGCTCCGGATTTTTCGATCCTTTGTTAACAGCAAATCCAGAAGGGCCGCCATACGTACTAACACTTCCTTTTTCGTTCTGCGGCATCGAAGTAATTCCCCATTCAACAGTCGTACGGTTTTCTTTGGCAGCGTTCAACAGTTTGCCTAGATAAAAACTGCCCATCGGCATCATAGCAGTCTTCTCTGTTTCAAATTGCGAAGCATAAGTTACACTCGCTGTTTTTATGGATGAATAGTCCATTGCATACCCTTCATCCTGCATGCGGATCCAGCGATCCAGATATTCTTTTGTAAAGCCATAATCTCCATCCAGCAGTGAGCTGTCCGTTTGATTAGCTGCTGTACATAACAGAATCGGATACCAAGTATGATGATACGTGCCATAGATTTTTTCTCCGTCTTTATCAGTCGTCAGCTGTTTCGCCAGTTCTTCATACTCATCCCAAGTCAGTTCCTCTGGATAAGCGACATTGTTGTCATCAAAGATTTTTTTATTATAAAAAAGCATATAAATATCTTTTCTAAATGGTAATGCATAATATTTACCGTCCAGTTTGTATCCTTCCAAATTGCCCTTGAAATTGTCCGGATTTTTGATATTGTCTGCATCCTCTGAAAGATCCAGCAGCTGTCCTTTAGTTGCATAGTTGACGTAGCTTCCTACTCCTTTAATTGCCAGCACATCTGTCGAATCACCAGCTGAAAGCATCGTTGTTACTTTGTCTTCATATTGATCAGCAGCAATATCAACGATTTTAATTTTTACACCATCGTTCTCCTTTTCAAAGGCTTCCACCATCGCTTTGAATTCAGGGTTGGCATCATATGCCCAGGCTGCGACAGACAATTCATTCGACTCTTTTCCCCCGCTTTCTTCCCCGCCTTTACCACAGGCAGCTAATCCAGATAAGATGCCGACAAACAAGGTAGACAATACTGCGAGCTTTAGAAATTTTTTCATCTTAATAATCCCCTTCTTGATCAAAGAGCTGGTGAAAAACTCTTTGACTTTTCTTTTTTTTACCTTACAATGTGATTATAATATGAATTAAAAGCGCTTTCTTTGCGTTTGTAAACATAAAAACATGCAAAAACAAACTTATAGAGGAGTGTTATTCATGGAATATCTTATTGAGCATTTCCACAAAAAGATTGACTGCTATTACAATATTAATATCCCGAAAATCAAATTGCATCTTCATAATCACTTGGAGCTATTTCTCTTTATCAGAGGAGACGTCCGCTATTTCATCGATGGAAAAGCAATTGAGCTGAAGCCAGGGCACCTGCTTTTTATCAACAATAACCAAATTCATGGTCCAAACCTTTTATCTGATGCCTTGTACGAACGAATTTCCGTTCACTTTTCCAATAAATTTGCTGAAGTGCTGTCCACAGAAAAAACATCTCTTTTGAAAACCTTTAATGAACGGGTCTCATTAATCCAGCTTTCTGACAACCAACTTCAGCATATGATTAATCTAATGAAGGAACTAACCAATGAATACAACGCTCCTTCTGCTTATGGTCATGATTTAGAGATGTCCTCTATGCTGATTCGAATCCTACTCTATGCCAACCGCTGCGCAGCGAACAGCGAAGAAGCAGTCTTGGACAGTCATTTACCAGAGCTGGTTAAAAATATGCTGATTTTCATTCAGGAAAATTTGGATTCTTCAGAGCTGTCTGTTGATATGCTGGCTCAAAAGTTTTCTCACAACGGCATCTATCTAAACCGTATTTTCAAAAAAGAACTCAGCAGCAGCATCTATCACTATATTTTGCTGAGCCGGATTTCCGCAGCCAAAAAGCATTTGGAAAACGGCAAGGATGTTTTAAACACCTGCTACCTTTCCGGTTTCAATGACTACTCCAACTTCATTCGTACCTTTAAGAAAATTACCGGCGTTACACCCAAACAATATGCCAAGAAATTCAGGGAGCATAATTAAAAAAGCGAGACAATCAACTGAAATACTCTTTGCTGATTGTCTCGCTCTCTTCTTGATAAACTGCAAAACGAAATTCGTTTTGAATCCTGAATCAAAGCTATTCTTTTTTTAGTCAACATTATTTTCTCTATCTTAATAATGCTCAATGATAATTTGCAGCGACATATTTTTGTTGTCTGTATCAACTACCTGCTACAAAAAAACTATTGGTTATATCAAACGGTCCTTAATTTTTTCCTGACGCTTTTGGTGAAGATAACCGATGGCTACAACAATTAAGGTTCCAGCCAGATTGACCATGATGTCTTCCATCGTATCGCCTAACGCTTCATGTCCCGAAAGAATCTCTCCCTCTACTGTCATAAATTTCTGCATGTTGGTCTGTAGAATATGATCTGCTAAATATTCATAAACTTCCCAAAGCACACCACAGGTTGTCGCAAAACAAAGAGCAAACAGACTAACGAAGAACGGACTGAGATGGACATTGGTTCTTTTACTTCTACTGATTAAATCAACAATTAGAAAACCTAGTGCACTGAGCATACCAGCACTAAAGCCGTGTAGAATCATATCCCAAAATGGAATCTTGTAGTAAAAATTCTGAACCTCACCTAAATAAATCGCGCAAAAAAGAAAAATAAAGTAGATGATTTCCATCAAATCGGGAATATCAATTCCGTATATTTTTTCTACTCGATAGGGAATAAAAATGACGATCATTCCAACAACACATTGCAGAATCATTAGAACATAATCACTTTTAACTAGTTCATACTCTTTATTTGAACTGCCTGAAGGGGCACTCTGCAGCATTATCACTGCATAAACAACAGATGCTGCCAATAAACAAAAGACAATAATAAAGATTAGATTCTTCCGTTTATCCAACTTTGATTTCTTCTCGATGATTCGTTCACTCCTTTTTAGCTGTCTTTTCTTAGCGGAACATAGATAGCCTTGAATCTTTTTCCAAGTATCCCTCAAAAACGGCTGCTATTCCATTTTTTTCTGCTGCAGCTGATTAATAATCTCTAACGCCTCTTGATAGTCTTCATTTTTACTGCCGTCTATATTTTCAGGAACTATTTTATAACCCAATCGTTCATACAGCTTGACCGCTGGATGGCTCCACGTTTGTGTATGTAAATAAATATCTTCATTTGGCTCAAGCTCAGCCAAACGCACTGTCACCCCTGCTGCTAAAGCCGCTGCCAGCCCTCTCTTTTGAAACTTCGGCTTAACCGCTAACCAATGAAGCAGCGGTTTCGTTTTACCATCCACTTCTTTCCACCACGCTGTACAGGTTGCGGTTTTTTCTCCGGTTTCATCTTCAATAAACAGCATTCGTTGCGAAAGCGCCTGTGGAAATGGTGCGAAAGCTCGGCTAAAATAATCCAGGGCTTCCTCCTCATCTGAAAATTCGAATACTGAGGTTTCAATTTTTGCCCATTCAGCCTCATCTCCCTCTTGATAGAAAGCAAAATGAAACCCTTCAGGTAAATTGATTGCTGGCACTGGTTCTTCCTTTGACCGAACCATCCATATTTCACGGTAAGGTATACTCTTATCCAGCATCTTATATTCTCTCCTCATCTGTAAGCTTTGCAATTCAGTTCATGCTTATTATACCATTGATTTCTAACTTTATAGAGAATTTCCCTAACCGCCTAAATTAAAAATGAACTGAAGCCCTTGAATTCCCAAGGGTTTCAGTCCATTTAATGTTGCTGTTATAAATTGTTTGATTTTAAACTTATACAGTCAACGAGCAATTTTATTTTGCTGCTTTCATTGCATCGATGATTGCTTGTAGATAACCTGCTGTATCAGAGAATGTTGCTCCTGTTACTACATCTGCTGGACTATCATCTTCTCCTAGACCATCTAATTCCTTAACTGTGTCTTCCAATTCAGAAGTTGTTTTGCCTAAAGCAAATTTGATTACTGCAGACATATTATCTGCGTAAGGATTAGTTGCTCCGCCTTTGTCTGCCATCATTGCTGAATAGGCATCATTATTAGCTTCTTTTGAAGATAATACTAGGCCTTCTTGAACATCTGCTCCGAAATCAGCATTAGAATTTGGTACACCACCAAAATCAGCTGGATCAACATATTGGAACTCATCTAATGAAGCTGCTGCTAATTTATCTCCATCTAAAGCAACTGTTGTAACAGAGAATGATTTATCTCCATGAGGTGCGCCTAATACTTGTGTTTCCTTCAAGTCTTCTGTAGAGGTTTTGATGCCTTCTGAAATCATACCAGTGTTTGCTGTATCGATGATTGACTGCAGGTAGCCGCTAGTATCAGAGAATGTTGCTCCTGTTACTACATCAGCCGGATTGCCGTCTTCACCTAAGTCGTCTAATTCTTTAACAGTGTCTTCCAGTTCTTTCGCTGTTTTGCCTACAGCAAAAGCTGCGATTGCATCCATGCTGTCAGCCCAGCCTTGAGAAGCGCCGCCTTTATCTGCCATCATTGCCGAATAGGCTTTGTCGTTGCCGCGTTTGCTGGATAATACTGTATCGGTTGGATAGTTTTCACCAAATGCACCATCAGAATTCGGTACGCCTGTGAAGTCATCAGGAGACACATATTGGAATTCATCCAATTGCACTGCTAAAATCTTATCTCCGTTCATTGTTACATTGACTACAGCAAATGATTTTGTTCCATGAGGTGCTGTAAGCAGTTGTCTCATGTACACAGTTCCTTCAGCAGGTGCTGAATCTTTGGTACTGCCGTCCGCAATTGTGATATCTGCTGCTGCCGCTGAACTGCTGCTTTCTGTAGTTACTGAGCTGCTTTGTGCAGTAGAAGAACTTTCTGCAGTTTTCTTGTCATCAGAAGAACATCCTGTAGCTGTTAGTAATGCCAATAAAATAGCCGTTGTTAATGTAATCTTTTTCATATAATTGCCCCCTAAAATAATTGTTTTACCCGTTGCTCATTATATCACATTAATATGGCTGGCTCTACCTTATTTAAAGCGTTTTCGTTCATTAAAAAGAGTTTTCTGTTAACAGAATAATTAACTGAATTTTCTGTTATTTTTACTTTCTTTATAGGTGTGCTTGTTGTTCTTCTTTTTATCTTTGAAAGTTGATTAACTTTCTGAATACTCTCTGCTTTTTTTATAAATGAAAAGCTGCACAAACAGAATATCAGCAAGCTGTTGGTACCGTATAAAATTTCCCTTCATTCCTCATATAAAAAAGCGAGCGGCACTGCTTGTTTCGCAGTTGCCGCTCGCTTTTTTTCCTTTACCAACTAACTGCCTCGTATCATTGATAATGTTCTTCCAAATATTGAACAACTCCGCCAGCTTTTTCTGTAGCTGTACCGTTTTCTCTTGAGTTTTCAGACATAATAAGCCCCATGAAATTACGATTATCCACATCGAAAAACAATAAAAAGCTGTTCTCTGTACCTAATGTATCCTGCTTTTCTTTTATTTCAGCAGTTCCTGTTTTAGCAGCCAATGTAAAATTGGGATTGTTTAAGCTATATACATATCCTTCCGGCGAGGCAACACTGTCAATTAAATCATTTAATACAGTATTAGCCGCGTTAGCACTGACAACTTCGTTTTTACTTTTTATTTCTTGATCCTTAACAATTTGAGGATACACAAGAGCCCCGTCATTCATAAATACACTGTACATTGTCAGTTGAGAAATCGGTGAAATCATTAATTCACCTTGTCCATAAGCTGTATCGGCCAAAAGAATTTCAGAGTGAAAAGTTTCTTCATTAGAAATACTTGCAGGTTCAATATAGATGGGTAAATCCAATTCTTCACCAAAAATGAACTTATTCAACCCGCTGCGAAAAACCTCCTCCCCCATTTCCAAACTCTTTTGCGCAAAGAAAATATTATCTGAAAAGACCAATGCTTTTTTTAAATCAACCACAGGTGTTTCTTTCACCCGTGTCGTCCAAAAACCGCCCCAGCTTGCATCCTTTTGCCATTTCAAACCATTAATTTCCCGTTCTTCTGTTGTATTAATGTGCCCTGAATCCAAACCAATAGCTGCAGTAATTGTTTTAAAAGTTGAACCTGGTGCATAGCGATTGGCATAGCGAGCCATGAATGGCAGATTTGTATCATCTGCATAGACTTTATACTCTTCTTCAGAAATTCCCAAAACCATTTTATTGGGATTATAAGATGGCGCACCTGTCGCCACCAGCAGTTCACCTGTTTTAGGACTTGAAATAACAGCCGTAGACGGCTTACCTGCTAAAGACTCGTAGGCAATTTTCTGTGCGTCGCTATCAATTGTCAATGTGATATCTGCTGGCTGAATCTTTTCAACCGCTAGCAAGTTCTTCTTAACTTGTCCATTCTTATCTAAGATATCAACACTTACACCGTTTTTACCTCTTAGCTTCTCGTCGAAAGCCGCCTCTAAACCAGCTTTTCCGATATAGTCATTTTCCGATAACGCAGGATTTTCCTCAATATCCTCTGCACTGACTTTACCCACATAACCTAATAAATGTGCTGTCGCTTCCCCATAAGGATAATGTCTCTGATTGATTTTACCAATCGATGCTCCCTGAGGAAGCGCTGCTATTTCCTCAAAGCTGATACTGCTTTCCAGTGTTTTAAGAGGGACAAACAAATCATCCTTCACCCATGTTTGATTTAATTTTTCATTGATTATTTCTGTCGAAATAGCGAACTTCTCACTAATCGCCTGTATGTGCTGGGCCCGTTGTTCGCCCTCACCTAATTGACCAGGAGTTATTCCCAGCTGCTGATAATCATAGTTCTCTGCGATTTTCTTGCCATTTCTGTCGAGGATTTCCCCTCGTGTTACCTCATCATTAGCCACACTGACTGTATCCTCAGCACTCATTTCCGGAAATAGTAAAGAAGGTTGCCACTCAAATGAATAAGCTTCGTCTGTTTTTTTCATCGTTACTTGATATTTTTCTGTAGAGATTTCACCAAACTCTGTGTCCAGCTTTAAGGTATAGGATAGTTGATAATGATTCTTTTCCTTCTCGGTTGTTGAGAGATTCTCCACCTTAACATTTTTTACACCAATCCCCGAAAAGATTGACTCATACCTTTGGATCGTTTCATCCTTAGAGGTTGAATATTCAGCAAAGGATTTTTCTGTAAATAATTCATTGTATTTTGAAAAATCCTGCTTTGCTAGTGCCTCTGTATACTTATTAACCGCACTAGCAACATCCTTTTTTTCCTGTTGATTTTTTAAAATGAAAAAACCTGCTGCCGAACAAACCACCACGCCAGCAGCCAACGCACCAATAAGCAGCCTATTCCTCTTTTGCTTAGTCATTGTTTCCCTCCCAAACTGTTGTTATACCGATAGTAAAAATAAAATCGTTCTTACTGCATTTTATAATGTCGTTTCAAGTAAGCATAGATACTTTTGTAAAAGTTATTATTTATTTATCAGATTCTTAATAGTTTATCTTCATAAAATTTAGCAACAAGTATAGCCCGTCAATGAAAGAGAGCATCGTTAAAAAAGAGATACCCTTTCATTACTATACTCTTCATAAACCATTAAATCCTCAAAAATCTCAAAGACAGCTAAACCTATTTCAGTTAGCATCCAGCAAATTTTATGCCGCAAACTTAATAAGATTTTCATACAAAACTTAGCTACTTCCAACTATCACATGATGATTGATCTTTGACGCCTACCAAACTAGTCCGGTTCTTTATGAGGTTCTCTTTAAATCAAAAACTTTAGTTTTTCTTTTGAAATATTTAAGGATTCACTAGCGACTAAGGTAAAAAAATAACTCTACCTCATAAGAAGTAGAGTATATCAATAAAGGGTCTAACACTGTGGGTTGTTAAACACGATATAATAATATAATATACATATTTCCAAAATAAATCAAAACAAATGTTGTACAATCAAACAATTAAACTAGCTTCATCAACCTTTATTTGTTAGAATGATTTAGTTTTATCTTTTTCATCAATAAATTAGCAACCTATCATGCTTGATTAAAGTTGCTTTTACTCATCTAATTTTCTTATATCTGAGCAGAAAAATAGAATATTTTTATCAAATTTATTGTAAAAAATCTTTATACGCAGTTACAACTGCTTCAGTAGTAAAGCCATATTCTTCAATAATTTTATCTCCAGGAGCACTGGCTCCAAAACAATCGATTGATATTGCCTTCCCAGCCTTGCCTACATAGCGATCCCAGCCAAAACTTGAACCAAGCTCTATAGAAATACGTCTTTTTACAGCTTCAGGCAGTACCTGTTCTTTATATTCCTCTGATTGTTCTTCAAACAAATCAAAACTAGGCATTGAAACAACGGAAACCTCAATTCCTTCTTTTGATAACTCCTGTTGTGACTGAACTGCCAATTGCACTTCTGATCCCGAAGCAATCAGAATCCCATCTAAAGACTCGCCATTTTGCGGGGAAATAACATAGCCGCCTTTCGCAACTTTCTCATCAGCCAATTGCTTCGTCCCCTTAATAACAGGCAGATTTTGACGGCTCAATACTAGAACCGTTGGCTTATCTTTTGTTTCCATTGCAATTTTCCATGCAGCTCTCATTTCATTTCCATCAGCTGGACGAATAACTTGGACATTTGGCATACAACGCAAGCTTGCTAGATGTTCAACCGGTTCGTGGGTAGGTCCGTCTTCACCCACAGCAACAGAATCATGTGTAAGTATATAAATTACTGGTGTTTTTTGGATAGCTGCTAAGCGAATCGCTGGACGTAAGTAATCTGCAAATACAAAGAAGGTACCACCATATACTTTTGTCCCGCCATGTAATTGAATACCATTCATAGCAGCTGCCATCGCAAACTCGCGAACGCCAAACCAAATATTGCGCCCTTCATATTGATTAGGTTCAAAGTCCAGCTCATCCGCTATCATTGTATTGTTAGAGCCAGATAAATCAGCTGAACCACCCCAAAGATAAGGAACTGTTCTAGATGATGCCTGAATCATCTCTTGACTCGATACCCGGCTTGCCTGACTTGAACCAACATCATAAGAAGGTAATTCAGCAGCCCAATTTTCTGGTAATTCTCCTGCAAATGCTTGCTTGAATTGCTCAGCCAATACAGGATAAGTACTCGCATATGTTGAAAATAAGCGGTTCCATTCATCTTCTGCTTTTTGACCATCTTCAATCATTGTTTTTCTAAATCGACGGCTTACTTCGACTGGTACTGTAAATTCAGGATAGTCCCAGCCATATACAGCTCTAGCTGCTGAAATACCAGCTTTCCCTAAAGGTGCACCATGAACAGCTGATGTTCCTTGATTAGGAGCTCCATAGCCAATAACCGTTTTTACCTCAATCAATGTTGGTTTTGTTGTTTCTAATTTTGCTTGCTCTATTGCTTTAGCAACGTCATCCAAATCATTTCCATCATTAACTAGGATATGCTGCCAGCCGTAAGCTTCAAATCTTTGCCCCACGTTTTCTGTAAAAGCCTTTGCTGTGGGTCCGTCTAAAGAAATATCATTTGAATCATACAGCACAATTAACTTTCCTAATTTCATATGTCCAGCCATTGAGGCCGCTTCTTGTGATACACCCTCCATTAAATCGCCGTCTCCGCAAAGCGAATAAGTATAATGGTCAATTACATTGTATTCCGCTCTATTAAATGTTGCCGAAAGGTGGGCTTCTGCCATCGCCATTCCTACTGCCATCGCAATCCCTTGACCCAAAGGACCCGTAGTCGCCTCTACCCCATCGGTATGATGGACTTCCGGATGTCCGGGAGTTTTACTTTGCCACTGACGGAAATTTTTCAAATCATTAATGCTTACCTCATATCCAGAACAATGCAGCAAGCTGTATAGCAGTGCCGATCCATGCCCGGCAGATAAAATAAACCGATCACGATTAATCCACTTTGTTGAAGTTTTTGGGTTTACTTTCAAATACTTTGTCCATAGGACATAAGCCATTGGAGCAGCGCCCAGAGGTAATCCAGGATGACCTGAATTGGCCGATTGAATAGATTCAATACTTAATGTCCGCAGTGTGTTAACTCCTAATTCATCAATTTTATCAAACATTCTTTTCCCTCCAAGAAAGGGTTCGGGACAACGTAATATGCCCAAACCCTTTTTCTCTAAAATCTAAATAAACGGTGAGACATCAGAACAAGAACTTTTTTGTCATCGTAGTGACTTACAACCTCCGGCTACACAAGGAGGTCGGGATATGAATCAATTTCCAGATTTTTAGTACACCTAAATCCGAATAATCGTTGGAACAGAAACAATTAGCTCATATTAATAAACCCTAATTTACCCAAATGATTAAATAAGTTCTTTTGAATTTTATCTTACAGCCGAGGAAATAGCTGCTGTCTTAACTTTAAATTTCTGATGGCATTTTCTTTCCAGTCATCTCTTCGTAATCAGTACTCATAATTTTCCAGGCTTTTTCAATATCTTCATCTAGTCCAAATAACCCGCTTCTTCCGACAATATAAATGTCTGGTCCTGCTGCATCAATCCGTTTAAATGATTTACGATTTGACGATCCATCCATTTCGATTACATAATTATAGCCCTTTTCTTTACGTAATTTGCGTAAATCAACAATTTTATCAAGGGTACTTTCAATAAATCTTTGTCCCGCAAAGCCTGGGTCAATTGTCATGATTGTGATTTTATCCAGTAAATCAATATAAGGGAAAATTGATTCAATTGGTGTTTCAGGATTAATGACAATTCCCGCTTTGAGGCCTGCATCATGAATCTGATCAATTAAACGAAAAGCCAAACCATCTAAAACCTCTGCATGCATACATATCCATTCACATTTAATATCCACAAGCTGCTGAACCCAAAAGCTTGGGTCTGTCACCATTAGATGAGCAGACATTGGCAAATCTGAAATTTTTCTTAACTCCTCAATAAACCATGGGGATAAGGTAATGTTTGGTACGTAATGACCGTCCATTATGTCTATATGATAGGAAGCAACACGAGTATTCAAAAAAGTAATCTGCTGCTTAAACTTGTCCAAATCCATCGTCATTAATGATGGAGAAAATTCAACTTTACTCACTCTAGCTCTCAACTCTTTCTTTATACTATTTTATAACTTTGCTATTCTTTCATAACTAGCCATTCTTCTGTGTGTGAATGGCGTCTAAAAAAAATCGGGACAGCTAAAAGTACCCAATCTGTGCCTCCGCTAACCCAGCCCTTTTACAATGTTTACGTTTGATTGTCTCAAGATTGCTGTTTTTTTAGCTTGCCTATTTGCTTTCTAGAAAATTTGAATATCATCCAAACTAATTTCATCTTCTTCCTTTTCTACTAGTGAGGCTGCATCTTTTTCAGATACATCTTTCTTAATAACTGCTAAGACTAAACCAGTGACTACTGCATTTACAACGATTGCAATGACACCAGCCAGCGGTTTACTCATCGTCGGAATCATCAAGACTCCACCAAATGGTACTGTGGCATCTGCGCCTAAAATCATTGTTGTTGCTCCACCGACAAAACCACCGATTGCTGTGGCTATAACTCCCCGGACAATGTCATTCATGACTAAAGGAATGACTCCTTCAACGATATTAATAACCCCCATTGGAACAGCTGATTTTAACGTTTCAACCTCTAATTTTGTATAGATATTTTTTCTCAATAACTTGGCAAAAAAGAAAGCCAGACCAAATCCTATAGGTGTTGCTGTGTTAACCAATTGTAACGCGGTAATTGGGCCGTTTAAGCCTTCTGCCTGCATCGTTAAAACAAATGCAAAAACTGTTTTGTTAATCGGTCCGCCATAATCTACACCACTCAATAAGCCAGTTACGCCGCCAAAAATCAAAAGAGAAGAGTTGCCTAGACTATCTAAAAAGTTGGTTAATAGTGAAGTTAATGCGGTAATTGGCGTACCGATAATATACACCATGATTAATCCGCCTATAATCGAAGTCAAAAATGGAATAATTAAAGTCGGCATTAATCCTTTCGCCCAATTCGGTAATTTTACATAGTTCAAAATTGCTACTACGAGATATCCTGCTAAGTAGCCGCCCAAGATACCACCGATAAAGCCGGCGCCGATTGCATTCGCTGTTAATCCGATAATGAAGCCAGGAGCAATTCCTGGTTTCCCAGCGATTGAAAAAGAAATGCCTGTGGCTATAACAACAGGCAGTAAGCCTAATCCAGCGCCCCCCATAGTTGCTAAAGCGTCCCAAATAGAAAATTCTCCTGGAACAAGGGTCCCTTGACTTGATCCGCCAAAGCCCATACCAATCGCTATCAAAAAGCCGGCGCCGCAAACAATCGGGATTAAATACGAGATGGCAGTTAATAAATGACCTTTAAGATTGAGTTCTTTTATTTTCTTCATTTTTATCCTCCTAAACAATACTTTTATTTTTTTGAAGCTTCTCTGCTCCAACCCTTAAGAAGTTTTCGCAGCAAGTTATTTTTGTGGTTGTATTAAGAGAAAGCTTTTACTACATCCTCTGCTGATTTAGACTGAATAAGTTCTGCAACTATTTCATCATTTCCAAGCTTTCTGGCAAACAAAGACAATAGTTTGAGATGGCTGGTTGCTCCATCATTGTCGTCCCCAACTGCAAAAAGAATAATTCCTTTTACACCATTTCCATCCAAAGATTCCCAGGGTATTTCGTTGTTGTTAATGCCAATAGCTACACCAATCGTATTTACATACGAGCTTTTTCCGTGTGGAATAGCTATATAGTTTCCTATACCAGTTTGCCCTTCTGCTTCTCTGGCATAAATATCTTTTATAAATCCATCAATCTCGGAAATATTTCCATTTTTAAGCAAAAGATCAGCTAATTCCCTTAATGCTTCATCTTTCGTTTTTGCATTCATATTTGTTTTTACTGTGTTCAAATCAACAATATCTTTTACTTCCATCATAATTCCTCCTAAGAGTTTACTTATCCTGCGCAATAACTTCCTGCGCTTTTTCAATCAATTTATTAGGTGATTTTACAGCAACCTCTGTGGGAACCTGAATGATTCTTTTTCCTTCAAAACGCTCTCTTCCCGAAATTTTTACATCAATTGCTAAAATCACAATATCCGCTTCCTTAATCTGCTCTTCGGTTAACTCATTTTCAATTCCGATAGTGCCTTGCGTTTCCACGTGAATGTCATGCCCTGCTTTTTTGGCAGCATTCTCCAATTTTTCTTGTGCAATATAGGTATGGGCAATCCCAACAGTACATGCTGCTACGCCTACTATTTTCATCTTTTTTCCTCCTAAAATTCTTGAATTTCTTTATAAAAATCGGTTTCTGTTTCCATAATCAGCAACTTTTCCAAAAATTGCTCATCTGCCAATTTCTTAGTAAATTCGCTGATTTTCTTTTTTTCTTCAATCGTCTCATCTTTCTTTAGTAAGATGGCAATGATTAATTTTATATTTCGAATATCTTTCGTCCATTCGGTAATTTCTTCTTTTAAACGAATTAAATAGACTTCACTTTTTCCTAACAGAGAACTTTCCAAATGGGGCAATACAACCTGTTCCGCAATCTGGGTATTTCCAACCTTTTCTCTCTCAACTAAAGAATGAACAATCTGCTTCTTCTCTTCAATTCCTAAAAATGGAACAGCTGTATCAGCAATGAATTGATAGACTTGCTCTTTAGAAATTGATGCTTGATTTAGGAAAACCTGATATAAAGGGTTAGCGTTCATGGTATATCTCCTCGATCTTCCTCTGAAGTCTGTGCTGATCGTCCACAGTAAACATTGCACTCACTAATAAAGATTTAATAGATAGGCTGTCCTGCAAGTGAATGGTTGTGAGAATCAATTCAATATCAGAATGTTTTTTTAAAGACTTTGCTACATTTCGAGTAGCAACAACATCGACAATTTGTAGTTCAGGAAATTTTTTCTCAACTTTTACTCTGAGTAACTCAGAAGTACCTACCCCAGTTGTACACATAATCAACGTTCGAATAGGCAGCTGGTTGGTTTCAATAATTCGAGCAAAGTATAGCGTAATGAAGCCATTTTCATCTTCATTGATGACTGGTAATTGATATTTTTCACTCACTGCATCCGATACATCTGTTATTTTGCTAAAAATCATTTCATAAGTCATTTTTATTTGGTCCAGCAAACTATTTTTTACTCGTATGCCATTTTCAAGTCGATTCAGCATTGGCTTAATATGATTAGCCAGCTCTAGAAAAATCGTATCATTGGCAATTAAAATCTTAAGGTGCGTACTCATCTCATCTAAATAAAACTGAGTAATTTGCATAACTCTAGGAGAAAAGTTGGTTGCTTTACTGAATGAGCCCTGCATTCTGGAAGAAACTAAGTATTGATATAGATAGTACGCTTCTATTTTGGGAAGTTGTTTATTCAAATAATTTTCGATATTTTGAATGGTTGCTTGAGCAACTTCCTTAAGTGCTAAATCCTTTTTTAGTTCTGTTTTTTCCTCGTTAGATAATTTTGATTTTTCAGAAACAACAACTTTTCGCGAACGGCTAATTAAGATATACAAATGCGAAAATATATTTACGTTGTATGGATATGGAATCATAATATCCAGCTTCTTTTCGATAATTCTTAATTGATCCAATACGAAAAGTACATCATAGTTATTAAAATTCAGCTCTTTAGTGGTTCGAAGATCATCAATATCAATAATATTCAGCATCTGGATTCTGTCAGATATAGCTTTTCTAATAGCCCCTTCTTCGCCAATAACAGCCAATGTCCGGTTTTTACGCCTGAGAGTCAAATCATACCTTTTTAATTCTTCCGCTAACCGTTGTTCATCACTGAAAATCACTGAATCTCCAACATAATATTCTTCAAACAACTCATAAACATTTTTAGGTTTGGGAGCAGACAACAATAATTCCTCTAAAATTCGACTACGCCGTTCTTTTGGTGAAAAACTGCTTTTTTTATCAAATGACTGATGGTTTTGCTTCATATATCTTTCGTAGTCTAACTTGTATCCCCGTCCTTTCTCAGATAATATGAGAGAACCCTCTAAGACTTCATCGTTAATCTTTTTTATTAAACGATAAACAGTCTTAGAAGAGGCATTTAGCGCTGCTGCCAATTCTTCTGCGGTCATATAATCTTGTTTTTTCGAGAGAAGCAACAATAACTTTTGCTCACGTTCTTTTTTCGAACTCATAGCAACCCCTCCTTGATATATTTATCATAACTCATTTAATAGAAAACGCTTCCCTAATTTTTGTCCCTTACAATGGTCACTTTTGTGAACCATTAGAACTGTTACGGAAAATCATTTAGGCTTCCAGCTAAAGTGTATCTGAAAAGTAGAGCGGCAGCTAAATTTTTCAAGGATTATTGTGAAAATCAAGAAAAACATAGCTTGTGTGGTGCATCAGCGAGCCGCCAGTTCTGTTTACTTTAGTATCTTAACAGAATGATAAGCGCTGTTTCGATAAATTTTCTTTGAAATAAACAAGTACCACTTATCTTCGAGAGATAGTTATATAAAGATTCACTGTTAAAATTTTCGGACACGCTCTAAATATAACAGGCTGCTTTTATATGTTGTTGTAATAAATAACTAATAAAAACAAAAAAACCTCTTGATAATCAAGAGGTTTTCGTATAGACAATAACGAATTATTATCTTCTGATTTCTTTGATACGAGCTGCTTTTCCGTGTAATGCACGCAAGTAGTACAGTTTTGCACGACGTACTTTACCGTAACGAACAACTTCAATTTGAGCGACACGTGGTGTATGTACAGGGAATGTACGTTCCACACCTACACCGTTAGAAATTTTACGTACTGTGTAAGTTTCGCTGATTCCAGCTCCGCGGCGTTTGATTACTACACCTTCAAAAATCTGGATACGTTCGCGTGTTCCTTCGACTACTTTCGCGTGAACACGAACTGTGTCCCCAGGGCGAAATGCAGGAATATCTGCACGCAGTTGTTCTTTTGTTAATTCTTCGATCAATGGATTCATTTTATCCTTCTCCTTATACCGAATATTCTTATGAGCATACTCGTCACAGCGGAATACCGTAATAGTTGAGCACTTTTGCACTCACCAATGAATTTTACCACAGCACCTAATGTCTGTAAAGATTTTTTTCTTTACAAGTATCAAGGAAACCCGCCAACTCAAAGATAGTTTCTTTTTTTGATAGCTGCAGCTTTATTTAAAATCACTAGTGTTTCAAAGAAAATAAGACGGTTCATCATGTTTCAGACTAATAGAATAAGCAGTGAGCCGGAAGCAACTCGGTAGAAGATCATGGCCGATTTCATTCCTAAATGAAGTCAAACAAGCTGTAGCTGAACTTGAAAAACAGCTTGTAATTCCTCATTTGCTTTTAACACTGCTTGTTCTTGGTTCTGAAGCATAGCTATCCATAGACAAAAAAGTCCTTTATGCTACTCTTGGCAGAATCTAACCATAAAACAGCTGTATTTTCGTAGCGAGCATGGGGCAAAGAATCAAGTAATTATTGCACTGATCCCCTCACTATTAACCTACTTGATCAAGAGAGAACTGCGAACAAGAGCCAGCCTGTTTCAGCTAAAGCGCTCCTTTCATTATCTGAAGTTTGAGCCAGCAGAAAATTGGTTGGAGAGAAACAGGCCTGATGGCTAAACATTTCAAGTGAAGGATATCGCACTTGGTTTTAGTTAAATAGTTCGTACAAATTCTAAAAAAGAGTCATCCATTGCTTAAGCATTCGAATTTTCACCTTGTTCACAGATTAATATTTTCAGATTATATCTCTACAACTCTAATGATTTAAAATACCTTGAATCAATTCAACAGTAAGAAAATCAATGCTAAAGCGGCAATTGTTTGAAAGCCGCCCACTGAAATACCGTAAATCATAAAACGCGGGCCTTCCTTCAAGAACTTTTTCAAATTTAGTCTAAGCCCAATCGCTGCTAGAGCAGTTGTTTCAAACCAGGTGCTGACAAAGTGGGCAGAGTCAGAGATCAATGTGGGCAGCTGAAATAGACTATTTATAATACAGACAACTAAAAATCCTGTAACATACCAAGGCAGCGATTGTTTCTTTTTTTTCACTGAAACAGATGCTTCCGCTGTTGATAATACGCTTCCTCGATTAGCCCATTTTTCAAAAACAAATACAACCACCACCAGCATCATAATACGCAAAATCTTGAACAGCATTGCAAACTGAACCACATCCTGATTAATTAGACTGGCACCAGCTACGACCTGACCTACGGATTGAAGGGTACCGCCTAGCAGAGCGCTTTTAGGAATCAGCTCTGAAAAGAGCTGCTGACCAAGAAAGGGCAGTGTCAGCATCATTACTGTTCCTAATAGATTAACCAAAGTGATAATTTGTCCCTTTTCTTCATCCTTTGCACCAATTGCTGGTGCAATTGAGGCGATGGCAGAAGAACCACAAACTGCATTGCCTCCTGCCATCATTAAAGACATTGATTGATTAAAGCCTAGTTTTTTTCCTATCCAGTAGGTAAAAACAATTGTTCCAGCCATTAGTAGTAGAACAAACAGCACACCCATAACTCCCATTTCTGCGATGGTTTGAAAAGTTACGGTTGCTCCTAGTAATACGACTGAGAACTCCAACAGCTTGCTTTCAGCGAATTTTGTACCTGCATCCAGCTGGTCTTGATGTCCTATTGTGTTGCCCAAAACGATTCCTAAGAGAATCGCAATTGTAGCACCACCCAGCTGCGGTAAAAAAACAGCCAAGCCTTTACTAATCACAGCAACAATTACTGCCAATGACAGTCCCAGTAGAATAGGACTTTTTCTCAAATTATTAATCCATTGTTTTATCTTCATGTTATTTTCCCCTCACATTTCTTCATCATTATACCTCGTCTTTATCATTCATATGATGAATTATCATGATAGGTACTATTACGAAACTCAATGAAAACTATTACATATAAATAAAATCAACATTTTCATTATACAAAAGAAAATGTTGATTTAGAAAAAATTCTGTTCTTGAAAATTCTCTTTTCAGGAAGCAGATAGTTATTTAAATTTTTGACCGTAATGCAAATTGATTATTTTCAGGATCTATAAACAGTGCATTGCGATATCCCCATGGCTGATCTTGAGGCGGAGCAATGACTGGCACATCCATTTTTATTAGCCGTTGAAACTCCTGATCCACATTCTCTACATCAAATACCAATGCAACAACTGGCGACGGTACAGCTGCTTTATCTGGATTTTTTAGAATCGCCAAGGTCATTCCTTCACATAGAATATCCTGATGAATGTCATCTCCCTTGCCTGCAACTTGAAGTAGCTGACAATAAAAATTACTTAACGCCGGCACATCCTCTGCCAAAAGACAGATACCGCTAAATTTCATTCCTCAATCTCCTTTGCAGCCTCACGCGTCTCTTTTTCAATCTCATCAAGCAGCTTTTTCATTTGTTCCGTCAATTCTAGTTTGTCCAACATGTCCGGCCGTCTTAAAAAAGTTCTCCGCAGTGATTCTTTTAGCTGCCATTCCTCAATCAGTTTATGGTTGCCGTTCATCAGTACTTCAGGAACCATCATCCCTTGGAATTCAGCAGGACGTGTATATTGAGGATGCTCAAGCAAACCTGTTGAATGAGAATCCGTTTGAGCGGATAAATTATTGCCCAGCACTTCTGGAAGCAAACGTACCGTGGCATCCACCATAACCATTGCGCCCAGCTCACCGCCAGTCAGCACGTAATCCCCTAGAGAAACTTCGTCGGTTACCAAGGTTCGAATCCGTTCATCGTACCCTTCGTAATGACCACAGATAAATACCAAATGTTCTTCTCCAGCAAATTCTTCCGCCGTTTTCTGATCAAACTGCTTGCCAGCCGGATCCAACAGAATCACTCGTTTTTTTGTCTCCGGTGTCCGTTCATTGATAGCAGCAATTGTGGAAAAAATAGGCTGTGCTTTTAACAGCATTCCTGCGCCGCCGCCATAGGGATAGTCGTCCACCATTTGGTGCTTATTATCAGAGTAATCTCTAAAATTATGCACTTGAATCTGCAGCAGTTCTTTTTCCACTGCTTTGCCAATAATCGATTCTCCCAGCGGCCCTTCAAACATCCTAGGAAACAAAGTTAAGATATCAATCTTCATCGTCAATCAAACCTTCCGGAATCTCCACTGTGATTTCACCCTTCTCAATATCAACCTTCTTAACAACCGATTCAATGTAGGGAATCAAGGCATCTTTTTTCTTCACACGCTGTACTACCCAGACATCATTCGCTCCAGGAGATAGAATTTCTTTTACCTTACCGATTTCTGTTCCGGCTTCATCAATGACCTTCGAGCCAATAATCTCATGGTAATAGAATTCGTCTTCATTTAACGTGTTTAATTGATCCTTAGCAACTTTCAAAATACCATCCCGATATTTTTCTACATCATTAATCGATGGATGTCCCTCAAAGCTTACAATATCGAAATTTTTATGCTTGCGATGACTTTTAATCGTCAATTCTACCGGATTTTTTCTTTCCTGAAATAACAGTAAGACTGCCCCTTTTTTATAGCGAAGCTCTGGAAAATCCGTCTGAGAAATCACACGAACCTCTCCTTTAAGTCCTTGAGTATTTACAATTTTGCCAACGTTTAGATAGTCTGTCACTCGTAGCCCTCTTTTCATTCATAATCCTTTATAGTTTATCACTTTTAGCGATTGAATACCACGAACAATTATATGCCAGGGTAAATAACCAAGTCCTTCTGCCGCTTTTATTCTACATCTCAGGATGTAGGCGATAATCGGACCATAACTTTTTATTCTTTCGGGCTAAAGTTTGATGTACATCCTTTTAAAATACACTATAATAATTATAGAAATGCTTCCTTACAACTTTGTTATTCAATTTTGTTATGGATTGATGTTAAAATAGAAATATCTTAAAAAGCTTAACTAGCAAAACCATTACAAGGAGCTGAGAAAAATGAGTATTGCCCTTTCCAGAAAAATTATCCAGATGATCTCATTCATTGGCATCATCGCTACTATAATCGTGACTATTTACTTTTTAAAACTGGGTGTTTTCCAGGATACTAATGCCTTGAGAGGATTAGTGGGCGATTCCGTCATTCTCGGTCCTGTAATTTTTATGCTCATTCAGATTATTCAGGTAGTTATTCCAGTTATTCCAGGTGGAATTAGCTGTGCGGCAGGCGTTTTAATCTTTGGTCCAGTTGCCGGCTTCATCTATAACTATGTGGGAATTGCAATAGGTTCAGTCATTATTTTCATCTTGAGTCAAAAATATGGAAAACCGCTGATTCTTAGTCTGATTAGCGACAAGACTTATAATAAATACATTGGCTGGCTGGATAACGAAAAACGCTTTGAACGATTGTTTGCCTTCGCCATTTTCTTCCCGGTTGCTCCTGATGATGCACTTTGTTTGATGGCTGGTCTGACAAAAATGTCTTTAAGAAAATTTACGATGATTATTATTTTTGCGAAGCCATTCTCTATTGCAGTATACAGCTTAGCGCTGATGTATGGAGGAACGTTCCTGAACTCTTTATTAGGCTTTTAAGCAGAAAAATTTTATACTATAATTACAGAGGACGAGGGAGAAGTATTCAGCTGCTTTAAAAGAGCTGCTTCTGTCTCGTTCTTTTATGCTAATGATTTATTTTCCAGAGAGCACTTAGCTGCAACTCGGAAAGATGCTAACACAGATAGGATGACGAACAATGAACTATTTAAAAAACAGTCTAATTAATATTGTTGATTTTCTAAAAAGCACGACCGCCTATTTCCGGGATGTTCTTCTTCTTCACGGATTTATGCTTTTTATTCTGCTCCCTTCTTTATCAAGCTTGACCAAATTTATCCTGCGTCGGGGCAATATTGATTATCTGTCCTACGACTCTATCGGAATTATTCTAAAAGAGCATCCGGCTGTTTTAATCTCTCTCCTGCTGGTACTAACCGCCATCGTGATCAGTGTCTTTTTTGAATTTACGTTCTTATTGTTAAGTGTATTTTTTATCAAAAAGAAAGAACCGATTTCTTTAAAACAGCTCTTAGCTGGTACCTTTAGCCAAATCAAAAAGATTAAGCCCAGCACATTCTTATTCTTTTTATTCTACTTCTTTCTTATTTTGCCTGTTAGCGGTTTAAATTTTAACTCTGATTTACTTGCTAAGATTAAAATTCCAGCGTTCATTTTGGACTATATTTTTGCTAATCGGGTGATTATTATCGCCGCAGTAATTATTGCTTATCTGCTGTTGATTTACCTATCTATCCGTTTAATATTTGCACTGCCGGAAATGATTTTAAGAGATCGGAAATTCAAAGAAGCTGTTGCAGAAAGCTGGCAGCTGACCAAAAACCGTTTCTTTAAAATTATTGGTCAATTTATTGCCATCGGCGGAACGATTCTTCTGATCTCTATCATTGGCTATACAGCCATTTTCATTTTTCAATCCTTTATGGAAGCTCAGTTTCCCACTTATGCGCTGCAAAGTGCGGTAGCAGCTATGACGCTGCTGCAGCTGATGTTTCTGCTGAATATTATCTTTTCTACTGTAGGTATTTTTTATATCACGATTGATTTTATGGATGATGAGGGCTTCCTGCCGACGTTACCTTCGTGGTTTGAAAAGGAAGAAAATGCACCTGCTGCCCCTTGGACCTTTACTAAAGTAATGCTGTTTGCTGTCGCTGCGGCTCTTTTCGGTATGGGTGTTGGGACATATAATACCAATTATCTAAGTAATTATTCAATCAAAGAACCTTTGACCATTTCCCATCGAGGCGTTGATGACACAAACGGTGTTCAGAACAGTCTGGAAGCTATGAGAAAAACCAGTCAGCTTAAGCCTTCTTATATCGAAATGGATATTCAGGAAACCAAAGATCACCAGTTTGTGGTGATGCATGATTTTAATCTTAAAAATCTGACTGGTGTGAATAAACGGCCGAATCAGCTGACCTTAGCTGAATTGGAAAAACTGAAAGCGAAAGAAAACGGGCAGGAAGCTTCGGTTGTATCCTTTGATGCTTATCTGGCAGAAGCGAAAAAACTGAACCAGCCGCTGCTCATCGAAATAAAAGCCACTCCTCAGGATAGTCCAGATATGCTGAACAACTTTATTAAACGCTATAAGGATATCATCATAAAGGAAAAGCATATTATTCATACACTAACCTTTGATATTGCAGAAAACCTAAAGGAAAAAGAACCAGATTTTCAAGTGGGCTACATTTTACCATTTAATATTATCGGTCCGCCTATTTCTAAGGTAGATTTTTTTACAATGGAGTACACCACCTTGAACCGAAACTTTATCGATGCCGCTCATAATGACGGCAAAAAGGTCTATGCCTGGACAGTCAACGATGAAGATACAATGACTCGGATGATGTTCTACGGCGTAGACGGACTTATCACAGACCAGATGGAGCTTTTAAAAGAGACTATCAAGACAGATTTAAAAGAACCCACCTACTCTGATAAGCTTTTCTATTTCGTTACAGGGATTGGTTAAAAAAGAAGCCCGAAAGCCTGAGAGATTCTCTCACGCGCTTTCGGGCTTCTTTCGTTTACTAACACTCTTTAGCTTCAGACTTTGCTTAAAATATTAAGCTTTTGCTCTCATTCGCTCTTTCCCATCCTGACACATGTACAACAATGGGCATACCTCACATTTGGGATTTCTAGCCAGACAATGGTAGCGGCCAAAAAAGATCATTGTATGATGGGTTTTGACCCACAGCTCCTTGGGAACCTTCTTCATCAATGTTTCTTCAACCTCAGTCACGTTTGCATCCAGCTTGCAAATCCGCAGCCGCTTGGATACACGTTCGACATGAGTATCCACCGCAATCGCCGGTTCTCCAAACGCATCTCCCATGACGACATTTGCTGTCTTTCTGCCAACTCCCGGAAGAGAAATCAATTCTTCTCTTGTTTTAGGCACAGTGCCGTTAAAGCGCTCCAGCAGTTGAGCTGCACAGGCTTTGATGTTTTTGGCTTTATTTCTGTACAAGCCAATCGTTTTAATCTTGCTGATAATATCATCCACCGGCGCTTCTGCCAACGCTTCAGGAGTTGGATATGCAGCAAATAAAGCAGGAGTCGCCTTATTTACCGATACATCGGTTGCTTGTGCACTAAGAATAACCGCTATCAACAGCTCAAAAGGATTCTTATGCTGAAGCTCCCCAACTGCTTCCGGGAACATGTCATACATAATCTGAATGGCTTCCATTGTTTTTGCTTTTGAAATCATTACCTTCCTCCTATTCGCTGTCTTCAGGATTCAGCCAATTGTGCAGTGTTACCTTAGGCAGCGGCTCCTGTACGCTGCTCTCTGCTTCAATTTCTTTTTGCTGCAGCGCCTGCTTGCGCCGCTTCTGATCTTCGGCTATCTGTTCCTTTGTAGTTAAATTCTTTCTTTCCCATGCCAGTAATATCCGGTCAATATATTTTAAGCTATATGCCTGATTCAAAACGGCTTCTCTAAGGGCTAATCGGATGACCTCCGGTTTATAACCATCTGTTTCCAGCCACTGCCCAATCATTTCCAGTTCAATAGGCGAGAGCGGACGTGAAAATTCTTTTTCAAAATCCTGATAAAGTGTTTTCACTGCATTTTCCTCTGACTGCTGTTCCTTTTGAATCAATTGTTTCTTCTGCAAACCGGCAATCTTATCAAATATCGGCAGCAAATCGTAGGTATCCATCATCTGACCCTGCTCATTTTGCTTTGTATCAATTCGAATATATCCTCTGGAAACCAGCTCGTTCAACAGCTGATAAACCTTCTCCTTCGGTTTTTCTAGCATCTCGCTAATTGCCAGCAGGTCGGGGAAAAGGTCCCCTTTTTTTTGGGAACGGTAAAGCTGCAGCCAAAACAGAAATTCTTCATCACTCAATCCGATTTTCCGATAATTTTCGATAACAAGATTAGAAACGACGGTTTCCCCGGCTTGTAAATAATCATTAATGGATAACACAGCTGTCCATCCCCTTCTTATCTATAAAAATAGTTCTAAGCAGCTCTCAGCAGCATTCAAAATGAGCTTGTTTTATCTATTTTAGCATAAAATAGTTTAGAACAAACACTCTCTATGACCTATTTTTCAACTTGATAAACATCAAAATAAACAGACTTCATATAATCAAGTAAATAAGAGGCCTTCAGCTCTTCTCCAGTAGCACCGACAATCAGCTCATTCGGCTTTTTCGAAGCCCCGTAACGATGGATTTTCTCTGTCATCCAGTTATAAATTGGTGAATAATCATCTGAAAGAAGGACCTCATCAACGGCAACCTCCTGCTGCAGCGCATGATTCAGCTGGGCAGCGTACATATAACCTAACGCATACGATGGAAAATAGCCAAAGCTCCCGCCAGACCAGTGAACATCCTGCAAGACTCCTTCTAAATCATTCTGCGGGCGAATCCCTAAATATTCTTCATACTTGTCTGCCCAAATAGCAGGCAGCTGTTCCAAATCAACAGCATCATTGAAAATCATTTTTTCTATTTCATAACGAATAATGATATGCAGAGGATACGTAAGACTGTCCGCTTCAATCCGAATTAAGCTGGATTTAGTTTCTTTTAACCCTTTATAGAATGTATCAAAATCAATATCGTCAAAGGTTCCCTCTGTACATTTCTGGAACAGCGGATATTGTTTCTGCCAAAAATTCCGATTGCTGCCTAAAATGATTTCATTAAACAAAGACTGTGACTCATGAATACCCATTGAAGCCCCTGTTGACAATGGCGTGTAATCATATTTTGAATCGATGTTTTGCTCGTAAATACCATGTCCGGCTTCATGAATAACACCAAACACAGCCATTGAGAAGTTTTGCTCATCCCAGCGGGTAGTAATCCGGGCATCGTTGCGGTTCAAATCAAGCATGAAGGGATGAACCGTATCATCCAAACGTCCTTTAGAAAAATCGTAGCCCAGCTGTTCAGCAACCCTTGTTACAAATGTCCGCTGCTGCTCCTTTGAAACCTTTCTATTCAGAAAATCTGTCCGCGGCGGTGTTCCTTTTTCTGCCAATTCTTTTCTTAGTTCAATAATGCCGGTTTTCAGCTCAGCAAAAAGCTGATCCAGTTTTTCCACTGTTAACCCCGGTTCATACTGATTTAAAAGAACATCATAGGGGGTCTTTTCATCCTTTTGCCAATAGGGAATAAATTCTCTTAAATAGGAAACAAGACGGCTGATAGATGGTTTCATGCCCGCAAAATCCTGATCTGCTCTAGCCTGCAGCCAGGCAGCATGAGCGTTAGAAATCTCGCCGTGATACGCCTGCATGCGCTCAGCGGGGATGCGGTGGTTTCGCTCGAATTCTTCCTTAATCTCCTTGAAAACCTCCCCGCCAACCTCTGAAAGCTTCTCAGGATGCTCAGAAAAAAAGGTTACTGCTTCCTGAATAATTGGTCCTGTACTTTTTTCAAATGCCAGCTTGTTAATATAACCGACAACTTCTCCACGAAATTCATTGGAGCCTTCCGGCATACCAGTCTGGCTATCCCATTCAAGCAAGCCTAATGACTGGTTCAGTAAATCAATTTCTTTTACTTCCTTCAGAAACTGTTGTTCATTCATGCCTATCCCTCTTTCTCCTCATTTCTTGGCTTCCTAGGCGGACGTTCTCCCCAAAATTGAAACAGATCCGTTCTCAATGCACCATTATACAGTTTTCTTTTCTTCGTCGCCTTCGCTCCATAATATTGCTCAAAGGTTAAATCACTAGTCAGAATGTATTTACTCCAAGTTTTTAATGGACGGAAGACCTCGCCCATTTCTTTATAAAGCTCCCGAACCGTCTCCTCTTCGCCCAAACGCTCACCGTACGGAGGATTGGCAACAATTACTCCATACTCTTTATCTGTAGAAAAATCCTTCACTGCCAGTTGCTTAAACTGGATAGAATCACCTAAACCAATCTCTGCCGCATTTGCCTTGGCTATCTCAATCATCCGCCCGTTGATATCTGAACCGGCAATATCAAGCACTGCATCATAGTCAGCCTGCGCTTCTGCCTCTGCTCTCACTTTTTCAGTTACTGCTGAATCAAACCAATCCCAAGCTTCAAAAGCAAATTCCCGGTTAAAGCCTGGAGCAATATTGTGGCCAATCAAAGCAGCCTCAATACACAAGGTTCCTGAACCGCAAACAGGATCATAAAATGGCCGGTCCTTGCGCCAGTTCGTCAGCATCACCAAAGCCGCCGCCATATTTTCTTTCAGCGGTGCGCCGCCCTTATCCAAGCGGTACCCCCGTTTAAATAAGCTAGGACCTGTCGTATCCAATGTCACAATCACATGATCCTTCAACAGTGCAACCTCTAGCTGAAAAAATGCGCCTGTCTCTGGCAGCGGTACACTAGCAGGACGGTGGTATACCTCTCTTAAACGATTAACAATCGCCCGTTTCGTAATTGCCTGACAGTCTGGTGTACTGTAAAGCTTGGATTTTATTGATTTACCTGCTACTGGAAACTCTGCATCAAAGGGTAAAAAATCTTCCCAGGGCAAAGCTTTCACCTGTTCAAAAAGCTCATCAAACGTAAAAGCATCAAACTCACCCACGATGATTTTCACTCGGTCTGCTGTACGCAGCCAAAGATTAGCCGTAGCAATCGTCTCCATCGTTCCTTCAAACCTTGCCCGTCCATTTTCAACTTCACAAGGAATCCCTAAGTCTCTCAGTTCTTTTCCTACTAATGCTTCTAGACCGCTGGCTGCTGTTGCTACCAGCTGATATGTTTTATTTGCCATGTTATGCGCCTTCTTTCTATTATAGTGCTGCTTTGTTTACTGTTCATGCTCCAAATCAACCGTAATTTGCTCTTTCTTCTGCAAATCTGCTGTTTGTCATCGGATTTTTTTAATCAACCCAGAATCTGGATGAAAAATTCGTTTCTGCTGCATTTTTCAAACAAGTCCTAGTCTTTTTCGAAAAAAAAGCCTTCACAACAACGTTGGAAGGTCAGCCTGATTGCCTGTAATTTTCTGTAAGCCATGTTCTGTATCAAATCCTCTCAGGTAAAAGAATCTGATGGTTACCATCTATCTGCAGATATTTCTGCCTCTTCTACTCGTTCATTTCCTTTAGAAGAGTGCCCCTACCATTGTTTGGGTTGCTCGCTCGAGGGGTTTACCGCGTTCCACCAGCGTCGTTTCCCACGCTGCTTCGTCACTGTGGCACTTTCAAGGATACTCAGGCATAGCCGAAGCCTTAGCCCTTTTTCCTGCCGTTATTCTCAAAGGAATACCTTAGCTTATGGTTTCGCTAAGCACGAACACTACAGACATCTCAGTCTGTGCGAGCATGGACTTTCCTCAGCCTGATTTAATCAAACCGCGGTAACCCGAAAATTACAGGATCATGATAGTTTTAGAATTGACGTGTTTCTGTGTTGTCGATTGGTGTTTGCGGTGCCGGTTCGTAAACTGGCGCTGCATGGTGTGTTGGCGCCGCAGCTGGTGTATCATCCAGCTTCTTGCCAAAAACCTCACGCTCCAAATTAGAGAGACGTTTCAGAATATCAAAGTTAGTTACGGCTGCACTCTTAGGCGCATCTGGAACTACTGAGCTTCTGCCCGGCATAGACGGCTGCACTTTAGCTGCCTGATCAGCCTTTGCGGAAAGTCTGCTGTTTTCTTCCTGTAAAGCAAGGATTTCTTTGTTGTATGCTTCATAATCCTTGATGACGTTATCCAAAAATTCATCCACTTCAATCGGATCATAACCACGCATTTTTGATTTAAACTCTTTTTGTAAAATTTCCTTTGGGCTGTATATCAAGTTTGCCATATCTACACCTCATATTTATATTTCTGTACTCGAATTCACAATTCAACATTTTCATTGTATCTAAAAACAGGCGGAAAATCAAACAGATTCTCTATTCTAATGCAAAATTTTGTAAATCATCCATGGAAATCATCCGTTTTTCATAGAAATGGGTTTCGGAAAACTGTTCTGCTTCCTTCTCAAAAAACAACGTCTTCCCTGGATATTCTTTATCATATATAAGCAGACAGCCTTGTGTATGATCTAAAATGAATGCAGTATGACTCTTGAGCTGTGCCGGCGATTGATACGGCTGCCGGCTGACATAATCAACGTAGTCGGCATTTGCCTCGATTTTTTCAAGCAGCTCTTTATTTTTTTCATTCCAGTTTTCACCGAACCCCATAAATGGATAAATCACACCCAGATTGACTTCATATTCTTCTTTCAGCTCCAGCACAATTTCTCCTGCCCAAAGCTCTACACCCAAATTTCCGGCAATTAAAAACCACTGAACTCCCTCTTCCAGAAAGTTAATCAGTTCACTTTTTAACACTTTTTTAATAACCCCGACTTTCGGGTCATTTTCCTGAAATACATTGAGTTCAAAGCTTCTATAGCCCGTAACAAAGACAGTTTTTATTACTTCCATAAGAGTTTCCTTTTCTTTCGTTCACATTTTTTGCTATAATATTCGCTAGGAGTGTGATATAAATGGTTTTCCATTATCCAAATGGTACTCCCTTCAATAATAATGAAGCAAACAATCAAAAAAAACAAGAGAAAAAGAAACCTGTCGACTTTGCTAAACGGGGCATGAATTTTGAAGACGAGATTAATCTAAGTAATACTTATTACCTAAACCGTCGTCTTGCTGTGATTCATAAGAAACCCACCCCTATTCAAATCGTTAAGGTTGACTATCCTCGGAGAAGTGCTGCTGTCATCAAGGAAGCTTACTTCAGACAAGCTTCCACCACAGATTATAATGGTGTATATAAAGGGTATTATCTAGATTTTGAAGCAAAAGAAACCAAGAACAAAACATCTTTTCCTTTTAAAAACTTTCACCAGCATCAGATTGATCATATGGCACAATGCCTTGAGCAACAAGGAATCTGCTTCGTGCTATTATGGTTTTCTTCACTGAACCGCTGCTTTTTTCTAAGTGCTGAAACGCTCATCCATTATTGGACAGAACAGCAGACAGGAAAAAAATCCCTGCCACTGAAAGTACTTGAAACCGAAGGAATAGAAATCAAGCTGGGGCTAGCACCCAGAGTGCCGTATTTAGATGCAGTCGCGCGCTATCTTGAAAAGAAGACTGACTGATTTTTGTTAAGATAAAGGAGTAGGTAGTATATGTCAAGCGAATTAGGGACACGTTCACAGAAACATTCCCATTTCTCAGCTGGTTCAGCCCCGACTGGTTCAGGGTCAAACGGCCAGCCGAAAAAAAAGAAAAATATTTTTATTCGAATATTAATTGTTTTAGTCTCATTAGGCTTTACAGCACTTTTAGGCGGTGCCATTCTTTTTTGGTTCTACGCAAAGGATGCGCCAGATTTAGATGACGACCGGCTAAGCGATACAGTTTCTTCAAAGCTTTATGATATCAATAATAACGTTTTTGAAGAACTAGGGTCTGAAAAGCGGGAGCTGATTCAGCCGAATGACGTGCCTCAGCTGCTGAAAGACGCAGTTGTCTCTGTAGAGGACAAGCGCTTTTATAAGCACAACGGGGTTGATCCTATTCGGATTATTGGTTCTGCCTTTTCAAATTTCAAAACCGGCGGACTCCAAGGAGGTAGTACCTTGACTCAGCAGCTGATTAAGCTTTCCTTCTTTTCAACAAAGGAATCTGATCAGACATTGAAACGGAAGGCTCAGGAAGCCTGGATGGCCGTCAAGCTGGAAAGAGAAAAATCAAAAGACGAGATTCTTACCTATTATATCAACAAGGTATACATGGCAAACGGTCTTTACGGGATGCAAACAGCAGCTGAAACTTATTTTGGCAAACCTTTGTCAGAACTGAACCTGCCGCAGACAGCGATGCTTGCCGGGATGCCCCAAGCACCTAATGACTATGACCCTTATGTCCATCCTGATCTAGCGAAAGAACGGCGCGATGTTGTTCTTTATACGATGAAAGAAAATGATAAAATTAGCACTGCTGAATATGAACAGGCGAAAGCAGCGCCGATTGAAGATGGTCTGCTGCCTCAAAGTGAATCAAGCGATGAAAGAAAAATCGTTGATAATTACGTTACAGCAGTAATTGCTGAAGTAGAAGAAAAAACTGGTAAAAATGTTTATACTGACGGCCTTGATATCTACACAAATCTTGATATGGAGGCGCAAAAGAAATTATTCGACATCATTAACACTGAGGAATACGTTGCTTACCCAGATGAGAATATGCAGGTTGCTTCTACTGTCGTTGATGTTCAGACTGGCCAGGTACGCGCTCAGATTGGCCGACGGAATGTCCCTGATGATGTTCAGCGAGCGGAAAATCTAGCGACAAATAATCGGCGAGACATGGCGTCTACGATGAAACCATTGATTGACTATGGACCAGCGATTGAATACTTGGATTATTCTACTGGTAAAATTATGTACGATCAGCCAACGACTTATACAGATAAAACACCTGTTTATAACGCCGATTTACAATATTATGGCGCACTCACTATGAGACGGGCGATTATGGGTTCACGAAATACCACAGCTGTTCAAACATTTAACGCAGTTGGAAAAGATAAGGCTGGAGAATTTCTTAAAAATCTAGGCATTGAATTCAAGACCTTAAATGAAGCAAATGCGATTTCCAGTAATATGAACGAGGGCGAAGATGCTAAAGAATATGGCGTTTCTTCCTTAAAACTGGCTTCTGCTTATGCCGCTTTTGCAAATGGCGGAATGTACAACAAGCCTTCGTATATTCACAAGGTGGTCTATCAAGACGATTCTGAAGAAGAATTTGCTCCTGAAAGTAAACGGGCAATGAAAGAATCAACTGCCTATATGATGACAGATATGCTTAAGGATGTTATTAACGGCGGAACAGCATTTAACGCCGGCATTGACGGCTTGATTCAAGCTGGCAAAACTGGAACAGCCAACTATACAGATGCTGACCTTGAAAAAATTGGTATTTATTCAAATATTGCACCAGACAGCACATTTGTTGGCTACACTACGCATTATGCTGTTTCAGTATGGACCGGCTACGACGACCGTTTGACACCGATTCATTCAGAATACTGGGGAACTGCATCAGATGTATACCGTGAAATGATGACTTACCTATCTCAGAATGTTTCAAACGATGACTGGGTTATGCCGGACGATGTTGTTCGAATTGGTGCTGAGCTTTATGTTAAAGGTGCAACCAATCAACAGGCTCCTGTATACACCTCCAGCTATTCGACTGAAAGCAGCACGACAAGTGAATCCAGCAGTACAACGGATTCTACTTCAAGTACATCTACATCAGAAGCACCTGTCGTTCCGCCAACAGAAACATCGACACAAGAACCACCAACTCAAACGTCAGAACCAACGCCGCCAACAACTGACAGCAGCGACGTCACACCACCTGTTACTCCTGGCGGCGGTGATGGCGAAAATGCCGAGAATGATAACCCCGCTGCACCAGGCTGATTACAATTAGGAAAGTGAGTGGGACATAAGTACATGCCTGAACTCTTATTTCTCTAAAATCCGAATAAACGGCGTTCCAGTCTTTGTATGCTTCGAGGATTGCAACAGAGTGAGAACCGTAGACGCAAAAGTAGCTCTCTCAAACAATAAGGCGAGTCAGAAACATGATGTTCTTTATCATGAGACTGACTCGCCTTACTGCTGAAGTAAGCTTGCTCGTAAAGCCAAACATTGGCAAAATACTTTTCTGTGTAGCCTTTACAGGATACCTAGATAGCTTATTCCCCTTTATCAATAAAAAAGCATCTGAGCCAAAAAACTCAGATGCTTTTCTCTATTTTTAAGTACTAATTACTTTGACTATTTTTAAGAGCCGCTCCGACAAATCCCTGAATCAATTTTTGCGGACGGTTCGGACGGGAAATCAATTCCGGATGGAACTGACAGCCCACAAAGAATTTCTTCTCTGGAATTTCAACAATTTCAACCAGACGGTTATCTGGAGATACACCAGAAAAGACTAGACCATTTTCTTCGAAAATCTGACGGTATTTATTGTTAAATTCATAGCGGTGACGATGGCGTTCCTGAACAACCTCTTGATTGTCATAGGCCGCTGCCGTGACGCTGCCTTTTTTTAGTTTGCAAGGGTACAGTCCTAAGCGGAGAGTTCCACCCAGATTCTCTACATTTTCCTGATCTGCCATTAAATCAATAATATTATTGGTAATATCCGGATTGGTTTCTGCTGATCCGGCATCTTCTAAGCCAACCACATTACGGGCAAATTCCACGCAAGCCATCTGCATACCAAGACAGATTCCTAAAAATGGTACATCACTTTCACGAGCATAGCGAATTGCTTCAATTTTCCCTTCAATCCCGCGATCACCAAAGCCTCCTGGAACCAAAATCCCATCTGCTCCGCTAAGTAATTCACCAACATTTTCAGCCGTTACTGCTTGTGAATCTACCCAGTCAATTTCAATTTCTGAATCAAATGAAAAGCCTGCATGCTTCAAGGACTCTACTACTGAAATATACGCATCTGGTAGTTCAACATATTTTCCAACAAGAGCAATTTTGGTTTTCTTTTTCAGGTTTAATACTTTTTCTTCCAATGCACGCCATTCGGTCATATCTGCAGCAGGAGCATCAATCTTCAAATGGTCACAGACAATCTGATCCATGTTTTGTGCTTGTAAAGCCAATGGAATTGAGTAAAGCGTTTCTACATCTCTTGATTCAATAACTGCTTCCGGTTCTACATCGCAGAATTGCGCCAATTTATTTTTAGTTCCTTGAGAAACAGGTAATTCCGTTCTAACGACTAAGATATTTGGCTGGATACCCAGACCACGCAGTTCTTTCACACTATGCTGTGTCGGCTTGGTTTTCATTTCTCCAGCAGCCTTTAGATAAGGAATTAGGGTTGTATGGATATACATCACATTGTCTGTTCCTACATCAGCTTTCATCTGACGCAAAGCTTCCAGAAACGGCAGAGACTCAATATCCCCTACTGTTCCGCCGACTTCTGTAATGATGATATCAGAATCGGTCATTTTCGCTGCACGCATAATCTTGTCTTTGATTTCATTGGTAATATGAGGAATAACCTGAACAGTTGCCCCTAGATACTCCCCCTTACGTTCTTTTCTAAGAACTTCGGAATAAATTTTTCCTGTGGTAACATTTGAATACTTGTTTAAATTGATATCAATAAAGCGTTCATAATGTCCTAAATCCAAATCTGTTTCGGCACCATCATCTGTAACGAATACTTCTCCATGCTGATAGGGACTCATTGTTCCCGGATCCACATTAATGTAAGGATCAAATTTTTGAATCGTCACCTTTAAACCGCGATTTTTAAGTAAGCGTCCGAGAGAGGCAGCTACAATTCCTTTTCCGATTGAGGAAACAACGCCACCGGTAACAAAAATATATTTTGTCATAATTACAAAAACCCCTTCTTTTCTTATGATAATTTTGGAGAGGATATTGAACAGCTTTTATTCAGACATATCTAGCTAGGAAATTAACGAATCTTCACCGACATACCAAATAAAAAAAGAAAACGCCCCTATCCAAAAAGAATAGGGAGCGGATAATGTTCAATTTCTGACCTTCTCAAAGGTGCCCAAGTAGTATAATACAAGCAAAATCGCTCAAGGTCAAGTATTAATGAACAGATCTTATATTGGCTCTTTAAAACATAAAGAATTCAAGTTTATGTCAACAATGTGTTTAGATTAAAACTTTGAAGGAGGCACACAAAGTGCTACACGTTCAATATTCACATTACACTATGTTTAGATTAAAACCCTGACTCTGTTCCGTTTCTATGCTTAATGTATGCAATTCACATTACACCATGTTTAGATTAAAACAACTTGCTGAATAAAGCAAAAGAACTAAAGAAAGATATTCACATTACACTATGTTTAGATTAAAACACCAACAACCGAGCAGATAGGCATTGATTTTGACGAATTCACATTACACTATGTTTAGATTAAAACCGAAAATAATGTGTAATCATGTTCATACCATGCAACATTCACATTACACTATGTTTAGATTAAAACAGGGATAAAGCCGAGTGCCTGCTCCGAGAAGAGCGTATTCACATTACACTATGTTTAGATTAAAACTTAATCGCAGATTTACCGAAGCGTTTAGCGATTTTATTCACATTACACTATGTTTAGATTAAAACTGGTCCTTTTCTTCCTGTAGAAGCAATATGAAAAGCTATTCACATTACACTATGTTTAGATTAAAACTCGAACTTGTTTTATATGATGAATTTCAGGCTGATGAAATTCACATTACACTATGTTTAGATTAAAACGATAGAAGGTATTCAGAAAGCCGTCTCAGGTTCGTCATTCACATTACACTATGTTTAGATTAAAACGTCTACTCCATAGCCACCGTAACGAGCGATAATTTCATTCACATTACACTATGTTTAGATTAAAACCGGCTCTTGTTTAGCCCTTGCTATGACTGAGCTGAACAGGGCATTTCTGTCGACCTCGCTTTTTTTTGCTCTTTATTTATAGATTTTAGAGCACTTTTAACAAGAAGTCAATAATATCAAGGTTTTCGTCTGCTGTCGATCCCCCGTTCTTTTTACAGTATTGACGGTCGACAGATAAAAAACTCGCTGAAATCTTCTATCGAGTAGAAGTTCAACGAGTTTTCTTCATTCATATATCTTACATCAGGCTTTGATAAAGAGAAATAATCTCTTCCACTGAAGCATCTCTTGGATTGCCTGGTGTACAGACATCTTTAAAGGCATCAGCAGCAATCTGTGGAATGTCTTCAGCTTTCACGCCCAGTTCAGAAATGGTAGCTGGGATTCCTACATCCTTGCTCAACTGATCAATCCCTTCACAGGCTGCATCACGCACCGCTTCGATGGACAATGTTTCTGCGTCTTTAATCCCTAATGCTAGGGCGATATCCCGATACTTTTCTCCGGTAAAATCCTTATTAAATTTCATAACCGTTGGCAATAAAGAAGCGCAGGCCACACCATGAGGAATGTTATACCAAGCACTCAATGGATGGGCCATCCCGTGAACTAGTCCCAATCCTACATTGGAAAAGCCCATACCGGCAATATATTGTCCCAGCGCCATGGCTTCCCGTCCAGCCTGATGACCAGCGACAGAGTCTTTTAGCGAACGACCGATGATTTCAATCGCTTTGATATGAAGCATATCCGTCATTTCCCAGGCACCTTTGGTAATATAGCCTTCAATCGCATGCGTCATGGCGTCCATGCCTGTAGCGGCAGCCAGTGCCTTCGGCATTCCCATCATCATATCACTGTCTACAAAAGCCACAATTGGAATATCATGAGGGTCGACACAAACAAACTTACGATGGTTCTCTTCATCTGTTATTACGTAGTTAATTGTTACTTCCGCTGCAGTACCTGAAGTGGTTGGCACGGCTAAGATAGGCAAGCAAGGCTGCTTGGTTGCCGCCACGCCCTCCAAGCTGCGGACATCAGCGAACTCTGGATTGTTTACAATAATCCCGATTGCTTTCGCTGTATCAATAGGAGAGCCGCCGCCAATCGCAATAATGCAGTCTGCTCCGGCCTCCTTGACTGCCTCTACGCCATCTTTGACATTCTGAATTGTAGGATTTGGAACAATTCCGTCATAGACACTATAGCTAATACTTGCTTCATCCAACAGAGCCGTAACCTTTGTTGCAACTTCAAACTGCACCAAGTCCTTGTCGGTAATCACAACCGCTTTTTTAAAGCCTCTTTTTTGGAATTCTCCCGGCACTTCTGCAATTGCCCCTTTTCCAAAATACGATGTTTCGTTTAATACCATTCTGTTTGCCATTTCCTATTTCCTCCTCATGTGTTATTTTTCACAAGTTTATCTAAAAGAGAGACGGTTCCAAGCCGCAGCTCTTCATTTCTGCGCAAAAGTAAACGTTTCCCAATTACCCTTACCATGCCTTCCGCTGCAAAAAATCCTTGAAGAAAAAGAAGCTGAAACAGAATCCTCTTTTTCTTCAATCTATTCCATTATAATTCAAATACTGGCAACAGGTCCTCTGCAACTGGCGAGTTATCTGGATTGGTTTCCATAATATCTGCCATGTAATCCCACCATTTGCGGTTAATAGCTGTTGCTGCTGTTTTTCCCCACAGCAGTTCATCTTTTATCTCCAGATAAGCAAAAAGTGTACTTGTTTCCGAATCCAAAAAGATTGAATAGCTCACTGCGCCGTATTCTTTAAGCATTTGTTTCATTTCCGGCCATAGCTCATCGTGCCGTTGCTTATATTCTTCATGCTTATCAGGATATACTTTCATTTTCACTGCTTTTTTAATCATCTAAGCACTCCTATTTTTCTTTCAAATAACCTGCTTTTGGTTCTACACCAAAGGCATCAGCTAACGCCCAGAGATTTTCATCGGTAATTGTCTGTCTCACTCCACCTTGCGCGCAGACGTACGTATAGATTTCCGCTGCTTTTTCCGCTGTTTCAATCAATCCAAAAACCTCATCCATATCTTTACCAGCTCCATAAATCCCATGCTGCGGCCATAAAACAAGGCGCGTTTCTTTCATTTTTGCTGCAGTTGCTTCACCGATTTCATTGGTTCCAGGTACTAGCCAAGGAATAATAGAAACGCCTTCCGGGAAAACAACTAAGCATTCTGTACACATTTGCCATAAGGTGCGGGTAAATGCTTTTTCATCCAGCTCATGTGTAAAGCTCATAGCCAACAAATGGCTGGCATGGTTGTGCATGATAATCCGATTGTCAGGATCAACTTCCAAACGAGCGATATGGCTCATGAAATGGCTGGGAAGCTCACTGGTTGGTACAGCATTGTTCTCTAAACCCCATAAGAGCTCTACAGCACTTCCGTCCTTGCTTACGCGCACCACACCTAAGTTTTCAGCAGGAGCATCGCAAACATTCTTGAAGTATTTCCCTGAACCTGTCACGATAAAATATTTGCCCGCCAGCTTACTGCCGTCAAAAATCATTGGGATTGTTCTAAGCACATTTTCCGGATTAAGAAAGGGTAGGATTTCTTCTTCTGTTAGCAGATAAGAAATATTTCCTCCGTTCCGTTCATCCCAGCCTAAGCGGTAAAGATTTGCCGTAGTTTTTGTCATTTCCTGCACAAAAGGTGCATGTAGCATATCCATTTTTTTCATCATTCTGTTTGTCTCTCCTTCGATTTTCCATTAATAAGCTTTTTTCTACGAAAAACGGCAGCTTTCTTTACCATTACCAGTCATTCTTTGACTCAATACGTCTTTTTCATACTGCTTAACTTCAGCAAGCCAGTCTAAATTTACAGGTACTCCATTTATTTCACAGTAATAATTCCAGACATCAGCGAATGGAAAATCCTTTAGTTCTTCAATCATCGCTAAACGAGTTGTATAATCTCCTGAATTTTCGATAGCCTTCAGCTCTTCGGTTGGTTCAAGCATTGCCTTCATAATCGCTTTTTGAGTATTTCTTGTACCAATCACCCAAGCTGCTATCCGGTTAATCGTTGCATCAAAGAAATCCAAGCCAATATTTGTTATTGGCAGCAAGTCGTTGCGAACCAGCTCTCTACCGATTTCCTGTAACTCGTCGTCCATAATGACCACATGATCACTGTCCCAGCGAATCGGACGGCTCACATGTAGAAGAATCCCTTTACTAAATAGAGACAAGGAAGACAGTTTATTGGAAATCACTTCCGTTGGATGGAAATGACCAGCATCCAAACAGACAAGCTTGTTTCTAGTTAACCCATAGCCCATATAAAATTCATGAGAACCAACCGTATAGGCTTCTGAACCAATCCCGAACAGTTTGCTTTCAACCGCATCCAGCGTATACTCTGTGCTTAGCTCTTCTGAAAAAATCTCATCAAGAGACTCCATCAATCTTCTTCTTGGCGCCAAACGGTCGATAGGGTTGTCTTTAAAGCCATCAGGAACCCAGAAATTATTTACACAAACCTGTCCCAGCTCTTTTCCAAAATATTCAGCAACCCTTCTTGAACGTTTTCCATGTTCAATCCAAAAATCGCGAACTTCCTTATCTGGTGATGCTAGAGTAAATCCATCCTTGTACATTGGATGAGAGAAAAAGGTCGGGTTAAAGTCCAATCCCAGCTTTTGCTCTTTAGCCCAAGAGACCCATTTTTCAAAATGCTTCGGCTCAATTTCATTTAAATCAACTGCTTCATCTGTATCAAGATAAATCGCATGCAGGTTTAGTTTATGATTCCCAGGAATCAGTCCATAAGCTTTTTCCAAATCCTGTCTCAGCTCATCCGGTGTACGTGCTGCCCCTGGATAGTTGCCGGTAACAGATATTCCTCCGGAGAGCTCCTCGTCACTTAGAAACCCTTTAACATCATCCCCCTGCCAAACATGCATGGAAATTTTTACGTCGTTCATTTTCTTCATTACTGCATCCGTGTCCACACCAACAGCAGCATATCGTTTCTTAGCATCTTCGTATCGTTGTTTTACATCAGTCATTTACTTTTTTGCTCCTTCTATCATAGATTTATATGCTTCAATAATTTGATTATCAAATGGCTCCGGCTGATGAATAGAAAAATCAAAGGATTTTTGAATCACCTTGCGGGCTTCTTCAAGATTGTTAAAAATTCCGGTAGCAATCATCTGCATTAGAATATTGCCAATGGCTGTTGCTTCGCCAGGGCCTGCTTCAACTGGAATGCCTGCTGCATTAGCAGTCAGCTGATTAAGAAATAGATTATTTGCACCGCCCCCGACAATATGAAGCTTATTGATTTTTTCTCCAGTTCCAGTCAAGCCTTCCATTTTTTCCAGCTCTACAGCATAGCAAAGGGCTAGATTATCGTAGATACATCTGGCCAATTCGCCGGCTGTTTCTGGAACCTTTTGATTCGTATTGCGGCAATAGCTTTGTAATGCTTCAATCATATTATCTGGATTTAGAAATACTGGGTCATTCACATCAATGAACTGCTGAAATCCAGGAGCCGCAGCAGCCTGCTCGGCAAGCTCCGCATAGCTATACTGATATTTCTGCATTCTTGCAACCTCCTGAATCAGCCACATTCCCATAATATTTTTCAAAAAGCGAATCGTGTTATGGGCGCCCCATTCATTTGTGTAGTTTTCAAAAAATGCTTGTCGGGAAACATTAAACAACGTTGTCTCGATTCCTAGAAGAGACCAGGTACCGCTGCTAATATATGCCCAGTTTTCCCCGCAGCCTGGAGTTCCGATGACTGCAGAAGCTGTGTCGTGTGTTGCTACAGTAATAAATGTGGCTTCCGGCAAATCCCTTGTTGGGAATTTTTCTTGCAAAAGAGTACCCAGTACTGTCCCAGCTTCTACTAATGGGGGCAGCTGTTCTTCTCTAAGACCAACCAGCTTTAACAATTCACCATCCCAATTTTTGCTTTCCGGATTTAAGAGCTGCATGGTTGAAGCGTTTGTCTTTTCTGTTACTGCCTTCCCAGTAAACACGTAGCCTATATAATCAGGAATCAGCAGCAGCTGGTGTGCCTCCCTCAGTTTTTGCTGGTCTTCTGCCAGCAGCTGAAAAATAGTGTTGAAGGGCTGAATCTGAATGCCGGTTTTCTCATAAAGCTTTTCTAAGGAATAGTGTCTGGTAAATTCCTGTACAGCGCCTTTCGTCCGATCATCCCGATAAGAAATAGGCGCCTCTTTTAAGCAGCCGTGCTTATCAATTAAACAATAATCAACCGCCCAAGTATCAATTCCCACATAGCATTTCTCTATACCGGATTGTTTGACTTTTTCCAACCCGTTAATTATTTCCTCTATCAGACGGTTGATTTCCCAGCGATCATGCCCATCTTTTTGGGAAAAGCCATTTTTAAAGCGATGAACCTCTTCTAAAGTAATCCGATCATCTAGCTCATAATTACTTTTCATCAGCCGACCGCTGGAAGCACCAATATCGACGGCAATATATGCTTCTTTCATTCTTCCACCTTCTATTACACTTTTTTGATATAAAAATAAAGCGATGTCATTTTTAGCAAAAATAGTTTATTTATTTGTTTACAAAGTAATAATAGTATCAAATCAATTCTTTTACATCACACAATTTTGATATATAATTGCACTATCTTGGTATATACATTTAAAGGAGGGAAATTAGCTATGTCCTATTGGGAAAATGCGAATCATTCATGGAGCCCTGACTCTACTCGATACATTAATACACCTGATCAGAAAAGCCGCGAGCTCTTCTATTATATTCAAGAAATCGGTCACTTTAAGGCTCATCAGCCCTACTTTACTGAACGAGCAAATCTCCCGTCTTTTTTAGTCAAATTTACACATTCTGGGGAAGGAAAACTAATCTATAAGAATCAACATTATATTTTGAAAAAGGGTGACGTTTTCTTTATCGACTGCCGTGAGTATCAGCACTATCAGACAACCAGCGACGAACCTTGGGAAATGGATTGGATTCATTTTTTTGGCGGAAATGCAGAGGCCTTCTATCAGGAATTTATGAAAAATGGCACAAATGTTTTTCACACAGAAATGACCACACTAACTAATCCTATTCATTTGATTATCAATCAGATGCTGCTAATACAAGAAAATCAGCACGCCCAGACGGATTATCAGGTTTCGGTTTTACTTCATCAGCTGTTAAACGAGCTTTTGCTTCAGAAAAATCAACTGGATTTTACCTATGAAGAAATTCCTGATCACGTACTTGCTATGAAGGATTTTCTGGATCAGTATTTTAAAGAGTTCATTTCCATGGAACAGCTGGAAAAGCTATTTCATGTCAACAAATACCAGTTGAACAAAGATTTTTCCCGCTATATTGGCCAACCGCCTATTAGCTATCAGATTAATAAGAAAATCTCTTATGCGAAAGATTTACTTCGCTATTCCAAGCAGTCCATCAAAGAAATTGCAATGGAAGTTGGCTTGGAAAACTTTGCTTATTTCAGTCGTTTGTTTAAAAAAAGAACTGGTCTTTCCCCCAGTAGCTACAGAAAAATCGGCTAGCGTTAAATGCTTTACCAGTTTCTCTATTATTTAAGGTTCTTATTTTTCGCAGTATTAGAGGAAGGTATCTTTCCAGTCACACTGACAAGGTAGAAAGAATCAGTTACTTTCAATCAGCCACCTAGATGACTCATATCGTTTCTTTTAATCAAAAAAGAGCTTAAAACAAAATCGGATTTTTGTTTTAAGCTCTACGCTGTTATTTAATTTTTAGTCTTACAAGCAGCTTTGATGTAAAACAGTTATTCAAACTAATACACTTATTTTCTTTCATTCATTAAAGCCTTTAAGGTCATTCCTCCACCAGCACCTATCAATACCATAATCAAGATATAAACATAAAGCGGTGTTGCCATTAAGCGAATATGCACGCTAGTAATAATACTAAAGACGATTAGAACAACACCTAAACCCATCAATAGCTTAGCTATCACCGATTTCATATTATAGAAAAACAAAACAATCCCGGCAATTAGCGGAATAACTACCAATCCGTTAGAAAAACCATACCGGCCAAATCTGAAAAAGTTCGTGCTATACCAAGAAGAACTTACATAGACTCGGTTAAACAGCATAAACAAACCAATCCCTAAAAGAATAATTCCGAAAAAAAAATTGCCGGTTTCATCTTTTTTTCTTTTTCCCACACTATTTTTCTTTTTCATTTTTACTCCTCCAACTCGATAACAAGAACCTCTTTATAAAATTAATATAGCATAGGCTATTTTTAAAGTAAACGAGGTTCCAGTTGGAAGTACGACAAAAGTATGAAACTAACTCTCTTGATTATAGATACTTAGTCAAGGGCAAAACAGAAATCCGGAGACCGCACTAATGAATTGAAACAGCTAGCCGGAAGCGACTCAGCTAAAATCGTGCCTATTCCATTCCTAAATAGCGTCAAACTCGCTGTATTCCTTATACTAACAGCGAGTAATTCCCTATTGCTTCTACAGCTGCTTCAATTCTTTACTGGCTCCTTCCTATTGGAGACAATCCTGTACTCGATAGAGATAAATCATTCCCATGACTCGACAAATGGTGTCTTTTGAAGGAACACCATTTTCCAAACTAATAAAGTGTTTCAAAATCGTTTTATTACGCAAAGCGAAAAAATGACTTTCTTCCCATTCGTTACAATTTACCAAGTAGCAAAAAAACAATCATCACACTAGCTGATAATGAATGAACCACCTTGCGTGCTTGACGAGAATCAGTGACTTGAGATGAAAAACAAAGAGGACCTTCATGAAAAAAGTGCCCTTCTACATTGAATTGATAGTTTCAGTCTAGTTCATTACTACCAACAGGAAAACAGATTCTTTCAATTTTCTCACTTTCTTTTTCCTTCATGAGTATGTCCTGGGTCGGAAGTTCGTTCGTCTAATGCTGAGCTATAATTTTTTACATTAGACTTCTCTATGAACTTTCTTTTTTGCCAAAATAAATCGACTACTATTAAAAACGTTTATCTGATCTAGTCCCTAGATATTTTTGAAGAGACTTTATTACTTGATTACACTGTAATTTATTTAAATTTGGCTATTAATTCTCTAGCTCTACTGATTTTCTCATTTTTTGTTTCTTCCAAAACAATATTTATCAAAGGTTTATGAGTATTAATAATCTCCAACATCCCTTCGATGTCCATCAAGCCTTCTCCTACAGCTGCTGGAATAACCTTTCCAGCTTCAATAACAAAATCTTTCAGGTGAATTGCAGCAATTTTTTCACCAAACAGCTCAAATGCCTGTTTTAAAATAGTGGTTTGCTGCTGATAGTTTGCAGCGGTAATCAAATTGGTCGCATCCAAAACAACACCCAAATAATCAGAATCAATTCGTTGTATCAGCTGATTCATACGCTCAACAGAGTAAATCGGATGGTTTAAACCCGGCTCGATTCCTACTAAAATACCGTACTTTTCTCCACACTTCACCAGCCGCTGAATCGATTCAACGGCTAATTCAAAAGCTTCTTCTGTAAAATTCTGTTCCGTAAAGACAATTTCTGGTAAGACATTCCCAGTTTCAGAAGCTACCATAGAAGCACCAAAGTATTTTGCATACTGTACGTAAGCTTCAAATTTCTGCAGAAGCTCCTCCCTTGTATCTTGATTAGGATGAATCATATTGATATAGCAGCTCAAAATGGCAATTTGAACACCACTTTTCATAAATTCATTTTTTATAAATGTTCCAAATCCTGGAGATAAGTTTTCCTTGCCGCTTGCTAATTTCGGAAACGACATACCTAATGCCAGTTGAACATTTTCTATGCCAGCTTCTTTAATTTTTGCCGGCAAATCTGTTATAGAGTACCCTCCTGTTAAATCATGGCCTCGAACTGTTAAATTATACAAATTAGTACCCTCACTTTATTAGTAAATTCTTTTATTGATTGCTTCATATACTTGAAAGCCTTGCATCACACGTAAAATAAAATTCGTGTTACCCAGAAAATAACCAGCGGGCATTATTTTAAATTGTCCACTGCTATAAATAAGAAACAGAGGATGTGACAGTTGCATGTCGCCATCCCCTAAAACAGTATTTCAGAAGCAGACTCTTTGGAAAAAAATCGAGTCCTATTGAAAATATGAAAAGCTCTACATAAGTCTCAATCATCCGCTACTCGATTCCCACGCAGCGTTTCTTGTTTTTTTACTCTCCATATCCTAATACTCCTGTCCAAACCTTTGCTTATTTTACAATTCAGATAATGCTTGCTCCCCCCTTCAATCTATAAAAACTGCCTTCTCTGGTTGTTTGTTGGTTTATCCAATCAAAAATTTGGGGTGATTAATTAGATAAACAGTGGTGAATGTGATTAAGAAGCGAGATTTGGCAGCCACATAACAACTTGCGGGAAATAGGTAATCAAGAAGAGTACCGCTAAAATTGCTAGATAAAATGGAATAAGCGGCTTGAGCATTTTTTCAGCCTTAACCCCGCCGACACTGGCTCCAACATACAGGCCGGTTCCTACAGGCGGTGTGATTGAGCCGACACACAGATTCATGATGGCAAAAAGTCCAAAATGAACAGGATCTACGCCAACACTGGTTACAACCGGCAGAAAAATTGGTGTGAAAATCAAGATTGCCGGACCTACATCCATAAACATTCCAACTAATAACAATACAATATTTACCAGCAGCAGTACTAACAGTTTATTTGTTGTCAGACCTAAAATCGCTGCACTAATTGCTTGAGGAATGCCGGTAAAAGCCATTGCAAAAGACATCATTGAAGATGTTGCCAATAAGAAAGCAATCGTTCCTGTTGTTAACACCGCATCCTTTAGCATTTTAGGAATGTCTTTCACCGTTACTGTTTTGTAGAAAAACATCGCAATGAGTAATGAATAGGCAACCGCAATTGCTGACGCTTCGATTGCTGTAAACAAACCTGTTAGGATTCCGCCGATAATAATAACAATCAGCATCACACTTGGCAGCGCTTCTTTCAGCACTGTGCCAACTGCTCCAATTTCAGAACGAGTAACTGTTTTATAGTTGTTTTTCTTAGCATGGATAAATGCAACAATCATAATTCCGATGCACCATAGAGCACCTACCAGATAACCGCCGAGAAACAATGAGGAAATCGATGCACCACTGGCAACCAGTGAATACATGATAAATGCTGTACTGGGCGGGATAACCATGCCTGTTGGTGCAGAAGCAATGTTCACTGCTGTTGCAAACTTCCGGTCATACCCAGCCTTTACCTGCTGAGGAATCAACACTCCGCCAATGGCTGTTGAAGCAGCAATCGCTGAGCTTGACATTGAACCGAACAACGCATTCCCTAAAACATTCGTATGTGCTAAACCTCCTGGCACCCGACCGACAAACAACATGGCAAAATTAACGAGCTTTTCCGCTATTCCGCCACCATTCATAATAATTCCCGAGAGAACAAAGAACGGTATTGCGACCAACGAAAAGCTATTTAGACTGGACACCATTTTTTGAGCAGAAGTAAATACTGCAATATCAAATGGAACAACTAACAATAATGTGGCTATAGAAGAAACGGCGATACTGATTGCAATCGGCATTCCTAATATCAGCAGTATGGCAAAAACGATAAATAGTATTAAACCAGCTTCCAACGCCATCTTTTATTCCCCCTCCTGAACACTTTCTTCTACTGGTTTTTCCAGTAGATTCAATAAGCTGTAAATAAACATAATCACTCCCGATATTGGAACTGCCAGATAGACATAGCCCATCGGAATAGAAAGCGATGGCGAAATTTGTCCCATAGTTACTGTTACAGCTTTCCAGCCGCCGAATACCATGATAACTGCAGCAAACAACAAGAATAAAATTTGTACAACAATTTCTAAAAGACGTTTGTTGCCGCCCTTCAAATGATCACTTAGCAGCGTTACTGCTAAATGACTTCTTTTTCCCACTACATAAGCAGAGGCCAGCATCGACAGCCAAACTAGACCAAATCGAACAAACTCTTCGGTAATTGTATTAGGATTATTCAGTACAGTTCTGGCAAATACTTGATAGAGAACGACTAAAATCATAACTGCCAGCAGCACAGCTCCGAAAACCTCTAAACATTTATCTAAAATATTCCTTACCGTTTTCATAGTGACCTCCTAGTTCATTTCGTCTGCTACAGCACGAATTTTCTCGTATAAATCGCTGTAGTTTTTATCATTTTTGAATTGATCATGAAGCGGCTGAACGGCTTCCTGGAAAGGCGCACTGTCTACATCGTTATAAACCACACCATACTCTTCCTCGGCAATTTTTTTCTCTTCCTCAACCGCCTTTTTAAATACTTCTTTTTCAAATTCAGTGGATTCTTTAGCAGCCTCAACAACTGCTTCATACTGCGCATCTGTAAGACGTTCTTTCACATCATCATTCATGATTACAATATCCGGTACGCGAGTATGCTCATCATAAGAGTAATACTTCGCAACGCCGCCGTGTCCTGCCGTATATAGTACGAACTCATTATTTTCGGCGCCATTAATTAAGTTTGACTGCAATGAAGTATAAACTTCCGAACTGCCCATAGGAACGGGTGATCCGCCTAAGAGCTCCACCATCTTAATCGCTGTTTCACTTTGCATCACTCGAATCTTTTTCCCTTTTAAATCCTCAGGTGTATTCACAGGACCGCCTGTCATATAAAAGCTTCGCTGACCAGAGTCATAGTAGGTTAGACCAATGAATCCTAAGTCTTCAGTTGAGTGATAAATCTCATCCATGATTTCCTGATTCTCCATCACTTCAAAAAAGTGCTCTTCATTATCAAAGATGTAAGGTACAGCAAAGATTGAATAATCCTTTGAAAAGCTTTCCAGTGCAGAACCGCTAACCTTTGTAAAATCAATTCCGCCCGTTTGAGTCAGTTCAATCAGCTCAGTTTCCCCACCTAGCTGGCCATCGGGAAAATACTCAATACTTACTTCTCCGTTTGTTTTTTCTTCAACTAAGCGGCCAAATTCCTGCATAGAATCGATAACCGGCTGGCTGTTACTGGCATAAGCATACCGCAGCACAACCTTTCCATCGTCAGCTGCTTCGGATTGACTACAGCCGCTTAATGCTATCAGACCAGCTGTTGACAGCAGCAGCCCCGTAATAAGATGTTTCATTTTCATCATTTTTCCTCCTGTTTTTAGCAATAAGAAACAAGCAGTTCTGTCAGACACAGAATCGTCAATGACTGTCCATAAGGCATTGCTGTCATACCAATGTTGCGGTAGAAGTCCAAATCATCACCCATCCCTGTTCCGATTGAAACATGCTGAACTTCTCCTTTTTCATCAATCTCTTCTAATAGACCAGCCATCGCTTTATAAGCAACCGCTTCATAGTCACTGCTGATATAGCGTTTATGAACAGCTTTCAAAATACCATATGCAAAGCCGGCAGTCGCAGAGGATTCCAGATACGAATCAGGATCATTCAGCAATGTATGCCACAGTCCTGACTCATGCTGGTAGTCTGCAAGAGATGCTACCTGAGCGTTTAGTGTATTAATTAGGAAGGCTCTTAATCCATCTCCTTCAGGAAGCTCTAAAATTTCAATAATTTCAGGAATTGCAATCGTAATCCAGCAGTTACCTCTGGCCCACAATGCTTCGGCATAGTTATGATTGCCTTCAAAAGTCCATCCGTGATACCAAAGGCCAGTCTTTTTATCCATCAAATATTTGATGTGAATCAGAAACTGGTGCCTTGCCTCTTCCAAATAATGAGGGCGATTTAAGAGCTTACCAATTTTCGCCAGCGGCAGAACAGTCATCATCAACGTATCATCCCAAAGCTGATTAGTATTTGGGGGACCATAAGTCGCATGCTGCAGTCCGTTTTCGTTTGTTCTAGGCATATCATGCATGACCCATTCCGCCCATTGCTCCAAGTAAGGAACGTATTTAGGATCTTTCGTATCCTCATAGAGATAAGCCATCGTCAGCAGCGGAGCCATTGTGTTGACATTTTTAGGCGGTGCTCCTTCTTTCATGCGGGCATCAAACCAATCATTTACAACTTGTAAAGCCTTTTCATTTTTAGTAATCCGATAGTTCTTATACATCCCATACAAACCGACACCTTGAGGCCAGTTCCAAATTGTCCAGCTCTTATCGTCAACCTTCAATCCATCAAAATCCAATAGGAATTCTCCACTGTTATCTTTAATAGTTGTCAGATTTTCAATCATCAAATCAATTTTTTCTTCAACCGTTTCTTTCGGTACAAATAATTCCTGTTTAATAATCATCGCTGCATTAACTCCTTTTCGATTCTTTATTCTATTATTACTCGAGTTTTTTCAAAGCGCTTTCAACACTAGGTATGTACTTAGTTTAACAAGTCAGTAAAATTATTTATATAATAAAAATTGCTAAATTACTGTCAAAAATTGCATATAAAGCCTTTTCAGTGTATTTTTAGTGTATTATAGAAGCGGATACATTTTTGAAATAAGGGGGAGTTCATTTTGACAGACTCTAAATTGCTCAATACTTCACTAGTAAATTCGATGATTTCCAATGACTATGAAGTCTTTCATGTTAAGGATTTTGTCATCCAAGAGAAAACGCTTTATCATTACCATGATTTTTATGAGATTCATTGTACCTTAATGGGTACAGCCGAATTTTATTTGGATGGTCAACAGTATCTTTTAAAACCAGGTTCGGTAATTTTTATCCATAACCTGGACCTTCACCGCATCGTCAAACAGAACTCTGATTTTTTTGAAAGAGTTTATATGTTTATTACGCCAAGCTTTCTAAAAAAACGCTCTAGTAAATATACGAATTTGGAGCGCTGTTTTCATCCAACTGGCCGTACAAAGAGCAAAATTATTCAGACTGATCCGGAAAAGCTGCGTTATTATCTTTCACTGATTGAAGCACCAGCAGATAAGAAAGAATATGGATTAGATTTAATGTATGAACAACAGTTTGTAAACTTTCTCGTTTATTTGAACAAGCTGGTAATGAATGAGGAAAAAGAGGTTCAACCAAAACAGGCCACGGAGAATACCTTGATTGAAGACTTAATGAATTATGTCTCAGAAAATCTCAGCGAGCCTCTAACCTTGGACGATGTAGCAAAAGAATTTTTTGTCAGTAAATATTATATTTCCCGTACCTTTAAAAGCAGCACAGGTTTCACCTTTCATAATTATGTCTTAAAAAAGAAATTGCTCTATGCCAAGCAATTGTTAGTGACTTATAAGAATTCTAATGAGATTTATCTGCAGTGCGGCTTCAAATCTTATCCTCATTTTCTTAAATGCTTCAAAAAAGAATTTGGTATGACACCAAAAGAATTTTTGAAAAAGCATCATACTCAGGAAGTTGTGTTTTTTGATCATCATCAAGCATAATTAAGGTTAAAACAAGAGATTGCTTTCGGCATATATGAAAGTCTCTGTGAATAGGAAGGATCGTTTTAGATAAATAAAAAGAATTCATAGAAATGATTGCTCAGATTTCTGTGAATCCCTTTTATTTTGTTGTGGAGTCTGTTTCTTCATTTATACGTTTACTTAGCTTCTTAATGGATAAAAAATTTACTGCTGCTGCTCTTTTTTAGACAGAATATCTATCTAAAGGAGTAGTTCTATAAAAAAACAGAGCTGTTTATTCCCTTCATTCACGCATATGAAAGGACAGCTCTGTCGATTTTATTTACTTAGGAATTTTTTTAGTTTCAGAAACATATTACTTAGAAAACCATTCATACATATTTTCTTTTACTTAGGTGATTAAAAGCTGATTATGGTTGTTTACCAATGTAAGCTAGAATACCGCCGTCTACATACAAAATGTGTCCGTTAACAAAGTCAGAGGCTTTCGATGCTAGGAATACAGCAGGCCCCGCAAGATCATCTGGTGTACCCCAGCGAGCTGCCGGCGTCCGGCCAACGATAAATTGGTCGAAAGGATGACGAGAACCATCCGCTTGCTCCTCACGCAACGGTGCTGTTTGCGGTGTTGCAATATAGCCTGGACCAATGCCGTTACATTGAATATTATACTCACCATACTCAGAAGCAATATTCTTTGTCAACATTTTCAGGCCGCCTTTAGCAGCTGCATACGCACTAACTGTTTCCCGACCTAACTCACTCATCATTGAGCAGATGTTGATAATCTTGCCGCTGTTTTGCTCCATCATTCCTGGAAGAACAGCTTTAGACATAATGAAAGGACCATTCAAATCAATATCAATGACTTGACGAAAATCTGCAGCTTCCATTTCATGCATTGGTGTACGCTTAATGATACCAGCGTTGTTTACCAGAATATCGATAACGCCAACTTCTTCTTTAATTTGTTTAACCATTGCCTGAACCTGTTCTTCATTGGTTACATCGCAAACATAACCTTTTGCATCGATTCCGACTTTTTTATAATTTTCAATCCCGTCATTAACTGATTTTTCATCAATATTGTTAAACACGATTGTAGCACCTGCTGCAGCTAAAGAGCTGGCAATCTCAAACCCGATACCATATACTGCCCCAGTAACTAAAGCAATTTTCCCATCTAATCTGAAGCTGTCCATCTTAAAATCCATAATTTCATCTGCCTCTTTTCTTTTTTATTAAAGGGAGCAAACTAAGTGCTCCATTATTTCTATCTGTTTAAAACTTTAAATACATTGCTTTAGCAGCCAGTTGACTATTTTAATTGATCCATCGGCACCATATCCATGTCAGTATATGTGATATTTTCGCCACACATTGCCCAAATAAATGAATAGTTACTAGTTCCAACACCAGAATGAATAGACCAGCTTGGTGAAATTGCTGCCTGCTCATTGTCCATCACTAAATGTTTTGTTTCATCTGGTTTGCCCATCATATGAAAGACACGTGTGTCCTGCTCCATATCAAAATACACATAAGCTTCCATCCGTCTTTCATGGGTATGACACGGCATTGTATTCCAAGAACTACCTGGTTCTAAAATCGTATACCCCATTTGAAGCTGACAGCTTTCGCAGACATTTGGGTGAATGTATTGATAAATTTTACGTTCATTTAGTGTTAGCGGCTCACCAGTTTCCATTGGTTTAATGTCATCAATACTAATTTTCACATTAGGATATTTGTGATGTGCCGGTACACAGCTGATATAGAATTTTGCAGGATTGGCAGCATCCTCAGAAGAAAAGACAACATGGCGAGTTTCTTTTCCAATATAATAGCCATCTTGTTTCTTCATTGATTCTTTTGCGCCATCGATTTCAATAAAACCTGGTCCGCCAATATTGATTACCCCTAATTCACGGCGTTCAAGAAAATAATCCACGCCTAGCTCTTTATCCAGTTTAATTTCCAAAGCTGCATTCGTTGGCGTTACTCCACCAAAAATCATTCGGTCATTATGGGTATAAGTCAGACTGATTTCACCAGGAACAAACACCTTCTCTACTAAAAATTCATCTCTCAGCTGTTCAGTAGAATAATGACGAATATCCTCCGGGCTATGAGTATAACGAGTTTCCATATTTTGCATGTTTCATGCTCCTTCCTTTAATTAGCAGCATTCAATCTTTTGAAAGAAAAAATGCTTAGTTATTTTATCGAACAATTTTACCTGAACCTGCCGCAAGAAAGCTTTCAACCTCTTCACAGCTAAATTGATTGCAGTCGCCGTGAACCGTATGCTTCAATGCTGAAGCAGCTGTAGCAAAACGAATCACCTGCTGATAGTCGTAGCTGCTTAGCAGCCCATGGAGAACCCCGCCTGCAAAAGCATCTCCTCCACCAACCCGATCGATAATTGGATTGATTTGGTGGCATTGGGATTCATAGTAGGTTCCAGCTGCCCAAAGAGTTCCTATCAACTCGTTGGCACTTGCTGAATGGACTTTTCGTCTGGTGGAATAAAAAACAGAAATGTTGGGATATTTTTCCTGCATACTTCGATAGTAGTAAATGGTTTCTTCCTCATCAGCAGTTTTATCATATGCTGGAATTTCCAGAAAATGCTGAGCATCCAGATTCCCGGCAGAACAATAATCTACATATGGCAGGATTTGACGAATCGTTTCACCAGCTTCTTCTCTGCTCCACAGCTTTCCTCGATAATTCACATCAAAGCTAATTTTACAACCAGCATTTTTAGCACTAGTAATTAGTTCAAGAGTTAATTGCTTCCATGAATCAGAAAGTGCAGGCGTAATGCCTGATACATGAAAAATGTCTACACCATCAAACAATTTCTGCAAATCCCATTCACTGGTTTCCATCGTTGCGAAGCTCGACCCGGCACGATCGTAAATCACACTGGCAGCCCGTTCTCCTGCTCCTGATTCTAAGTAGTAGGTTCCCAGTCGGGCACCACCGCTCAGTAATGCCGAGGTATCTACTCCATAACGATTAAGGTGTTTTTTTACTGCTTCACCCAGTCCATTTGCCGGAACTTTGCTGGCAAATGAAACCTGATGTCCATAATTAGCCAATGAAACAGCAACATTCGCTTCTCCGCCACCATAATGAGCAGAAAATCCTTCGCTTTGTGCGATGCGAATCCCACCATCAGTAGACAAGCGCAGCATGATTTCTCCTAGGGTTACAACTTTTCCCATAGCTATGCTCCTTTGATTTCGTGATATTTCGCCATATACTCAGCAGCAACTTCTGTTACCTTTTCAAAATCACCTGTCGCAGCTGGTGCCAGCAAATTACCGCCAACCCCTACTGTCACTACTCCAGCCTTAAACCAGTCTGCCATATTCTCAAGACTAACTCCGCCTGTCGGCATGATATTAAGATGAGGCATTGGTGCCTTAAATGCAGAAATGATACTCGGTCCATAAGCACTTCCAGGAAACAGCTTGATAATATCTACACCGCTCTTCAGGGCTTCCTTCATTTCGGTAATTGTCATGCAGCCTGGCAAATAAGGGATTTGATAAAGATTACAGATTTCTGCAGTCTCGCGGTCAAAAGAGGGGCTTACAATATAGTCAGCTCCAGCCATGATTGCCAAGCGGGCAGTTACCGCATCAAGAACCGTTCCAGCTCCAATCACAACCTTTGGCGAATCCTTATAATGGTCTGACAGCTCTCTAATCACTTCATCTGCACGTGGAACAGTAAAGGTCAGCTCCAAACCGTACATACCACCTTTGACAATTGCGTGACTTGCTTTAATTGCTTCTTCTTTTGTCTTTCCTCGAACAACAGCAATTACACCTGCATTTTCTAAACGTTGAAGAATGTTAACTCTTTTCAAAACAACCACTCTTTTCTTATTTGGAAATTATATTTTATTATTAGGAAATTCTTACTTTCATTATACATAGAAAAAAAGAAAATGCAAACGTTTTTTATACAGATTTCTTATAAAAAATTTTTATCCCGCTATTTTACAGCTGCTTAAAAACAATAAAATAGAGAGGGAGATTTTGACGTCTCTCCCTCTCTATACTCTATTTTCCTTTTAACACTCGCTCCAAGGCATCCTTTGTTTGTAAAACTGCTTGAATAATCATTTGTTTTGCTTCTTCATTTAAGCGGTATTTCGGCATACTAACACTGAAGGCTCCGATAATCTGCTGCTCCTTTTCAAGAGAAGCACCAATACAAAAAATATCCATTTCCATTTCTTCATCATCAAAAGCGATACCTGAACGCCGAACCTCATCCAGCTCTTTCACTAATCTTAAAGGATTAGTAATTGTATTTTCCGTATATGGCGTCAGTACATGATCAGACAAATAGCTTTGAAAGTCCTCATCGGAAAATTTCGCCAGTACTGCTTTCCCCATTGCTGAGCTGTACAACGGACGAGTAATCCCGACTTTAGAAGACATGCGAATCGTTTGATGCTTAGGCTCCAGCTTGTTGATATATAATATCTCATTATCATTTAGTATCCCTAAATGAATCGTTTCATCAATTGTCGCCTGCAGCTTTTCAAGATAAGGCAAAGTGATTTCTGCCAGATCCAGCTGCTCCAATCTTTGGTTTGCATAGCGTATCAGCTTAGAACCTAGACGATAGCTTTTATCTTCATTTTTCTGAACATAACCAATCAGCACTAGGGTATCTAATATTTTGATTGTTGTTGAAGCTGTCATTTCAGTATTTTTGGCAATTTCCTGCAGTGAGTGATTGGGATTTTCTGCCAGATAATCCATAATTTTTGCCGCTTTAATCAGTACAGTTCCATAAGGTTTCGCTTCGCTCATCAGCCTCACCCTTTCTATATAAGAAATTATATAATATAAATAGGAAAATGCAACTATTTATTTTTTTATTATAAACGCCCGCTCTTTTAAACCTCGTTTTGCTAAAAAAAGACTAGAACAATAGTCATGCTGACTATGCTCCAGTCCTTAAAAGCTGAATAAACGATACTACTATTTAGCGTATGAATAAAACTCAATCATCCACAAGCGACAAGTCGAAACGTCCTTCAAGTAAAGAATAAACATCTAACTTCGCTTTATTCTTCCTCTTCAGGATATTCGTCTTCTTCCTCATCATCAAAATCACTGTCTACATCTTCATCATCGATGATTGTCAGATCTTCTTCAATACTGGATAAGTCATCATCTGCATCCTCATCCGCTCCGATTTCCTGAAGATCACTATTGTAGGCTTTGATTTCTTCATCGTCCTCTTCTTCTTCATCCTCATATAAAATATCGATATCATCATCGTCATCTGCAGTTAATTCCGCATCTTCCGGATCGTCATCATTATAGTCGATGGCATCTTCATCATTTGTATCCATGATAAATGCATTGACTTTCTTGCGTTTTCTACGACGTGGTTTATCTTCCTCATCTTCATCCAAGCCATGTGTTACTTCTTCATCGATTGAATCAATTGGATACCATGAACGAAGACCCCATTGGTTGTCGCCTAGAGAGATGAAACTTCCATCAATATTCAAGTCAGTATAAAATTGCGCAAGAGAATCACGAATATCGCTATCAGACTTTTCAAGATAGTTTTGGATTTCATTAGCCAAGTCGGAAAAATCCATGACATCTCCTTTTTGTTCCAAAATTGCGTGAGCAACTTCAATCATGGACAACTCGTTTTTATTCAATCCTTCAAATACATTAATTTCCAAGCGGTACACGTCCTTTCACAGTCTACTCTTTATCATACAAAAACAAGCAAAAAAAAGCAATTGATTCTTTAAGAATTACGCAGTAAATTCCAATTCTAAATGATACTCGCCAATTTTTGCATTTTGAGAAGATAAATCATAGTCAATAACAATTGAACCGGAAATTGGCTGGTCCTTTAAGCTGAACCTCAAATTATGCGTATAAGTCGTAATTTGGAATAGTCCGTACGGGGTACGATAAGCTGTTTCTAAATGTTCACGATAGCCGAATTTCAAACGCATGCGCAAGTCTCCAGCGCGAATCAGCTGGATTTTGCCATCTGGTTCTACTTTGATTGTCACAGGGACTTGCTCGCCATCCTCTTGTTCTTCCTTATAACGGATATAAAGCGTATCACCAATTTTAACCATTTGACCAGTTAAATCAAAGTAAAAATTCTTTTTTTCCCCTTCCTGGGTTACCTCTGTTTTCAATTGAATCGAAATATCTGTTCCTTGCTTTAAATCCATAAGAAACACTCCTCCAGTACGATGATTAAGCATATTATTTCTTAAGCAGATAGGTTTGAGACTCTTGAACTTGCTTATCTGCCTTACTAAAGCGTGCTTTCAAACTGATAGACTCTAGCTTCAGCCCACTTAGTTCTTTACACAAGAAACACCTTAATCTCTAAATTTTATAAAATCAATCATTTTATGCGTATATTTATTTTATAACCAGAACAAAGTAAAATGCAACTTTTTCTCTACGACAACAGTAATTCAGCGGTGGTCTGATTAGTTACTAATATTGAACAGTAGTTTCCGATTAACAAAGGACGAATACTCTCGGCTTTTTCCTTTCCGCTTCCGATGACCATCACCCGAGAAATATTAGCCAAATCCTCGACCTTGATGCCAAGCATCCGCTCGCTAATAGTATTGTTCACTGTCTGACCATTTTTGTCAAATAAGGAGGCTACTGCATCTCCCTTGACGCCGTCTTCTGTTATCTTATTGATATCCTCTTTGGTGAAATATCCCAGCTGATTCCAAGTAGAATGCTTAATCGGATTGCCCACACCGATAATCGCCAAGTCTACTTTTTTGGCAAAATCCATTGCGGTGTTCAGCAGCCTGCTCTGATTCAGACTTTCTGCCAGTTCTCTGCTTTCTGCTAAAGCCGGGATATAGGCATACTGACAGCGGCTGTTCAGCTTTTCCGATAGCTGGAAAGCCAAGTGATTGGTGTCATAGTATAAATGCTCGCTGGAGACACCTCCAACTAGTGGACAAACGTTCACTGTAGGAAAAGAATAGAAGGGCAGCGCATCAATCATATCTGCCAGCGTCGTTCCCCAAGACAGCCCAATCGACATGTGCTCTGTCAAGATGCTTCCCAGATAATCAGCGGCTGCTTCACTAACCTTCTGCTTTATTTTAAGTGCAGGAGTGTATTCGTTATCCGGCACCACAATAACCTCATCCAAGCCGTAGTATTCCTCCAGCTTCAAACTAAGCTTGACAGCATAGGCAGAATCATCTCGAATTGAGATTTTTATCATTCCCTCTTCTCTTGCCTGCTGCAGCATTTTAGAAATAACCGGTCGTGAGATTGCCATCTTTTTTGCAATCTCCGCTTGCGTTAAACCAGAATCATAATACAGCGTGACAATCTTCAACAGTTTCCTGCGGTCTTCACTAAGTTTCATTCGATTCCGCCGCTTTCCTTCATCATTTTCTGAATTTCATTTACCAAGGTTTCCACTTGGGGAACAGCTCTTTGTTCCAGCTTCTGCTGTGCAGGCATTGGCACAAACTCGCCGCCTAAGCGGACAATAGGATAAAGCAACTCACGGCTGATTTTTGACTCGGCAATAACGGCGGTGAGTTCCGCACTAAAACCGCTGTTTTTCACAGCCTCTGTTACAACCAGTACACGGCGTGTTTTCATAACTGAAGAAAGAATCGTTTCTTTATCCAATGGTACCAAAGTTCTCGGATCAACGACCTCGATTTGAATCCCTTCCTTAGCCAGCTGTTCTGCGGCTGTCAGGGCCTTATCCACCATGATTCCTGTTGCAACTACAGTCACATCCTGTCCTTGCCTCTTAACATCTGCTACGCCAATCGGCAGGCTGTACTTTTGTTTTGGCACAGCCATGGCTGTTTTATACAATAATTTATGTTCATAAAACATCACTGGATTATTGTCTTCAATCGCTGCGTGAAGCAGTCCTTTTGCATCATACGCATTAGAAGGCTGAATCACTTTTAAGCCAGGAATATGTGCCATCCAGTTTTCCAGACTTTGCGAGTGTTGTGCTGCCGCTCCTGTACCTGAACCGCCTGCTGTCCTCATCACCATAGGTACAGAGGCTTTACCGCCATACATATAATGAATTTTAGCAGCCTGATTGACCAGCTGATCAATTGCCACTGTGATGAAATCAGAGAACTGCAGCTCCATTACTGGACGCATGCCAGTCATTGCAGCACCGACAGCGGCTCCTGCGATGGCACTCTCAGAAATAGGTGTATCCCGCACTCGTTCAGGTCCGTATTTTTCCTGAAGTCCCTTGGTCGCTCCAAATCCGCCACCGTATACGCCAATGTCTTCTCCCAGAAGAAATACTGTTTCATCCAGCGCTAACGCTTCATCCAACGCTTCATTGACAGCATCAAGATAGGTTATCTCTCTCATTTTCCAATCGTTCCTTCCTGATAGACGTCTTGCCATAACTCATTCAAGTCAGGCTCTGGATCTGCTGCTACTGAACGAATCATCTCATCCGTCTCCTTTTGCACCGAAGCTTGAATCCCGCGTAATTCAGCTAGACTAGCTGCTTTCTCTTTTAATAAATAGTTTTCCATCCGTAAAATCGGATCGTGATTTTCCATCCAATAGCGGCATTCTTCTTCTGAACGGTAAACAAGCTTATCTGATTTAGAATGCCCTTTATAGCGATAGGTAATCGCTTCAATTAAGGTCGGTCCCTTGCCGCTACGGGCCTTTTCAATTGCGCTTTTAACTGTCCGGCTCACTTCAAATAAGTCGTTCCCATTAATCGTGAGTCCCTCTATTCCGTAACTTTCTGCACGTGCTGACAATCTGTCTACATTTACCATTTGCTTAATAGAGCTGCTCATTCCATATTGATTGTTTTCAATTAGATAAATAACCGGCAGATTCCAAATAGAGGCTAGATTCAGTGCTTCATGAAAGCTGCCTTCATTTGTGGCACCGTCACCAGCGTAGCATAGAACAACTTGGTTAGTTTTATTCATCACAGCACTAAGAGCCGCCCCGGCTGCAATCGGAAAATTCCCTCCGACGATTCCGTTTGAGCCAAGATTTCCCACCGCTAAATCAGCGATATGCATACTGCCGCCTTTTCCGTTATTTGTCCCAGTTGCTTTCCCCAGCATTTCGGCCAACATTGCACGGCGGTCCGTTCCTTTGGCAATAGCATGTCCATGATTGCGGTGAGTAGAAAGCATCCAGTCATCCTGACGTAAGATACCGGCACCGCCAACGGCGGTGGCCTCCTGACCGATACAAAGATGCATCGTACCATACATCTGTCCGCTGTCAAAAAGCTGTTGAACAGCCTCCTCAAATATTCGTATCTCCCACATCTTCCGATAGCTTTCTAAACTGCCGTTTGAAAGAACTGTTGATGTTTCTGACTGATCGATTGGATGAATCATACCTATCCCCTTATTCTTTATGTATTTTATTTATCTGAATTTTTGCAAAGATCTTCATTTTATGAGCAGCGGCTTTTGTCCATAGCCTAAACAAAGAAACGCATTCTTAATACAACTCCTTTATGGAATGTATACATGCCTGAATAACAGCCATTGCTCTTTTAGCTGACGCTTAGCTATTAACCACATCTTTACATTTGTTCTAGAGTAAATCATATGTAAACAGTTTAGCTGTTTCTCACTATTCTGGCAAGACTACTGGAAAAATTCTCTATTTATCTTAAGAAAAATAAAAGTTTCTTTATACTTTTACTACAAGACTTTTGCTATAAATAGTTTATAATAGAAATCGGGGGTGGAAACAATGTTGTTTCATGATGAAGAAGCAATGCTCTTCTGTATGCATTGCCAAAAAGAAACACTCCATGACATCCAATACCTGAATGAAGTCATTTCCAGTATTGAATGCGAAGAGTGTCACAATAAAATGAGTATTGATATTGATGCAATGAAAGAGTTCTATCATTATTTATATGAACGTCTGGTTTCCAAACCTGGACGGCTAACAGAGGAAGCTCGTAAAGATTTCAGCCGCTTCTTATCCTCTATGCCGATGCGGCTGCTCAGCAAACCAGTCAGATTCAGCAATGAGTATTCACAGATGAATAAAGAAGTAAAAAAATACGTTTCAAAAACACAACAGGATGATGACACTTATGACTAATTTGAACCGGCTTCTTTTCAGCCAGCCAGTTGCTCTGCTTGATCAGAATATTCTTTCTTCTAGAGATACACTGGTTCCTTTCGCTTTGACAGATACATTAACCGCTTTTGCCGAAAAGCAGCAAAAACCAATTCTACATTTTTGGCAGTTCAGTCAGACCATGATTTTAGGGATGAAGGACACTAGAGTCCCTCATTTTTCCGAGGGAATAGCTGCATTAATGAAGCATAATTATCAACCAGTAATCAGAAATTCCGGCGGTCTGGGCGTTATTGCCGATCAAGGTGTTTTAAATCTCTCTTTGATTCTGCCGAATCCCCCAGAACACAAATTGACCATCGATAGAGCCTATCTCATCATGTCTGACTGGATTGCTTCAGCCTTTCAGACAAAAGAAAAGCGCATTGAAGCGTACGAAATAAGCTCTTCATACTGCCCTGGAACTTTTGATTTAAGTATTGAAGGGAAAAAATTTGCCGGGCTTGCTCAGCGGCGTGTAAAAAACGGTATTGCTGTTATGGCCTACCTAAGTGTTGAAGGAAATCAACTGATGCGTGGTGAAGTCGTTCGTCAATTTTACCAAGCCGCTTTGAAAGATGGTTTTGGACAAAACGGCTATCCGGCTGTTGATCCAACAGTCATGGAAAATCTTGGTACTTTAATTGGGGAGGAATTAACTGTTGCAGAAGTCAAAAACAGACTTTTATTTTCCTTTGAAGAACACTTTGGAAAATCTTTACATGAAGAGCCGCTTGAATCGTGGACGGCACTCGCTGAGTTTTCAGAGGATTATCACAAGCAGCTTGAAAAAATGGTCCAGCGCAATCAACAACTAAAGGAGGAAACGAATGCCTTATTCTTATAAAAATCAATATCTGCCTATTGAAAAGGTCTTTCGAGATCCTGTACATAGCTATATTCATGTACAGCATCAAGTCATATTAGATTTGATTGATTCCAGTGAATTTCAGAGACTGCGCCGCATTAAGCAGCTGGGAACTTCCTCTCTGACCTTCCATGGAGCAGAACACAGCCGTTTCTCTCACTCCTTAGGTGTTTATGAAATTACGCGCCGAATTTGTGATATTTTTCAGCGGAATTACTCTGTTGAACAAATCGGTGAAGATGGCTGGAATGATGAAGAACGTTTGGTTGCCTTATGTGCCGCCTTGCTTCATGATGTAGGACACGGTCCGTATTCCCATACTTTTGAACATATTTTTCAGACGGATCATGAAAAGTTTACAGTTGATATCATTACTTCTCCTGAAACAGAAGTATTTCAGATTTTAAACCGTGTTTCAGCGGATTTTCCAGAAAAGGTGGCTAGCGTCATTACGAAGGAATATCCGAATCCTCAGGTTGTTCAAATGATTTCCAGTCAGATTGATGCTGATCGAATGGACTATCTGCTTCGAGACGCCTATTTTACAGGAACAGAATACGGAACTTTTGATTTAACTCGTATCCTTCGAGTAATTCGTCCCTATAAAGGCGGAATTGCCTATACGATGAACGGCATGCATGCTGTTGAAGATTATATTGTCAGCCGCTATCAAATGTACGTTCAGGTCTATTTCCATCCTGTTTCTAGAGGGATGGAGGTTATACTGGATCATCTGCTGCATCGGGCGAAGGAGCTCTACGAAGAGCAGCCAGAGGACTATCTCTTACATTCCCGCCTGCTTGTTCCTTTTTTCAAAGGTGATTATACCCTGCAGGAATACCTAAAACTGGATGACGGCGTACTAAGTACGTATTTTACTCAGTGGAGCGAGCTGGGGGACTCGGTTTTAACTGATTTAACTAACCGTTTTCTGAAAAGAAAACCGTTGAAATCTGCTACTTTTTCAGCTGGAACAGCTGATCAGACAATTGAACATCTAAAGAACTTGATAGAAAAAGTCGGGTTTAATCCCAAATACTATACAGCTATTAATTCCAGCTATGATTTACCTTATGATTTTTATCGCCCTGAAAAAAACAGTCACCGGACTCAGATAGAAATTATTCAAAAAGACGGCACACTTATCGAACTATCAAAGGTTAGCCAGCTGGTTGCAGCGTTAGCCGGACAAGGTCAAGGGGATCACCGCTTTTATTTCCCTAAAGAAATGCTTCAGCCTGCAAAACAACAGCATCTGGATTTATTTGAAGAGACATACCATGAATTCCAATCCTTTATACACAATGGTGCAATTATTGAAAAGAACTAAATACTCAGGAGGACACTATGACTATTAAACTTGTAGCAATTGACATTGACGGGACACTATTGAACTCTAATCGCGAGATTACTCCTCGTGTAAAAGAAGCAATAAAAAAAGCCAACGATCAGGGTGTTTACATTGTATTATGTACGGGCCGCCCAATTCCTGGAGTGGAAAATTTTTTACAGGAGCTGGATCTTTACAAAGAAAATGATTATGTCATTACGTATAATGGCTCTCTGGTACAAGCGACAAAATCAAAAGAAGTAATCTCGGAATATTCTCTTCCCTACGAAGATTTTCTTGAGATTGAGCTTATGGCGAGAAAACTCAATGTTCATCTTCATATGAGCGATGAGCAGTCCATCTATACCTTTAACCGTGATATTGGAAAATACACGGTACATGAAGCTTATCTAGTCGATATGCCTCTACGCTACCGTTCAGTTGAAGAAATCACACCGGAAATCAAAGCTATAAAGATGATGATGATTGATGAACCTGAAATACTTGATGAAGCAATCAGTAAAATTCCTGAATGCTTTAAAGAAAAATACACAACTGTGAAAAGCACTGAATTCTACTACGAAATTTTAAATAAAGAAGCCAGCAAAGGGAACGCATTGAAAAAATTAGCTGCTCATTTGAATATTCCTATCGAAGAAACTATGGCGATTGGAGATAATGAAAATGATCTTTCCATGATTGAAGCTGCTGGTATTGGTGTGGCCATGGGTAATGCAACTGACTCCGTTAAAGCGGCGGCTCAAGTTGAAACGGCCTCTAATGACGAAGATGGTGTTGCAGAAATTTTATTTAAATACTTGGATTAAGAAAAAGTAGGATTTCCTAAAAAATTTTCATTCTATAAGTCCTTCTTTACTTTTAGAAAACCTTACGAACACAGCTGGTCTTTGTGAGTTTGGGCCAAAAGTGTTTTGCTTCAAGCAATAAGCCGTATTATATTGAAAATGTAGCATTTTCGTATAGTACGGCTTATTTCTGAAGAAGGACCTTTTATTGGGATTTAGACATGTAAAGCGTCTGGAAATTGATTGTTGTCCTATATTCATAACCAATTAAAAAGGCGTATGCACGAACTCCTGTCTATTTGACTAGAATTCAGACATACGCTCAGCTATTTTGCTTGAATCTTATTCTTGGTTTTGCTTTTGCCACTCTTTTACTGCCCATTTGTGGCTTCCGCGTTTTAAAAGCTCCGTGCCTTCTGTAATAGAAACCCAGCGAATCGTATTGCATTTTTCCAGTGGTTCACTCAGCTGCTGCCATTGAGCTGCTACATAAAAATACCCCGGATTATAATAATCTGTACTACGATGGCGGGAATGGAAATACTCATCCGCCTGACCTAAGTACTTTTCGATTTCAACTTTAATCCCTAACTCTTCAAGCATCTCTCGATCAATCGCCTGTTCTTTTGTTTCCCCTTCCTCTATCTCTCCCCCAGGAAGGAAATAAGCCCCGTTCGGCGCCTGAATCAGCACCATTTCTTTTTCTTCATTTCTAGTGACAATAATATAAGCCCCTAATCTTGTTTTATACTCCCGCTGATTTAATTTTTCTCCAAAAGTGGGAATTTTCATAGAAACAACTCCTTTTAATCCCTTTAATTTTACATGAGAAATTTCTAATGAACAAGCAAAAACTTATCATTTTTAGTGGTCTATGCTAGTATTGAAGAGAAGGACTACCTATTTATTCGTTTTATATAGAAAGGATGATTTATCAATGAAAATGGCACATACCTGTGTTCGTGTGAAGGATTTGGATGCTTCACTAGCATTTTATAAAGAAGCTTTTGGCTTTGAAGAAAGCCGCCGACGTGATTTCCCCGAACATAAATTTGCTTTGGTCTACTTAACCTTACCAGGCGATGATTATGAACTTGAGCTAACGTATAACTATGACCACGAAGCTTATGATCTTGGAAACGGCTATGGACATATTGCTATCAGTACAGATGACATTGAAGCACTTCATGAAAAACAAAAAGCTGCTGGCTTTAACGTAACAGATATGAAGGGTTTACCTGGAACACCTCCTTCTTACTTCTTTATTACTGATCCAGATGGATACAAAGTTGAAGTTATCCGTACGAAATATTAAGCCAATTACAGCTATTTTTTGAGTCTATGACAAAAAACTTAATGCCGAGACGTTCGACTTATCTTTGAAAAAACTATTCTTGCTGCTACCTCGCTGCAGTTTAGTACTGGTAAATCCTTTTGTCTCACTATTTTGTTCAGATTAATAGAGAGCCGGCAGAAATAGAAGCCGGTTCTCTATTTCTTTTAGACTAAAAAATAAATAACTGATTGCTGAGTAAAAATAAATCAATGCTGGTTGTTTTTGCCTGTCTTCTTTTATACTTTTTCTGAAACAAATCTCATTGTCCTTGGGATTGAGACGCTTCAATAGCCTTTTCAGAAAAAAATGATAGAATAAGAAATAGAAAGAATAAAGGAGTGATAAGATGACAAAACCAATAATCGGAATTGCTGGAAACCAGCTGATTCATGCTGCTGACGTTTTTCATGGCAATCAGGTATCCTACACCCCACAGGGATTTGTTGCTGGTGTTCAACAAACCGGCGGGTTGCCCTTCGTGTTGCCAATCGGAACACCTGAATCAGCTTCCGCATATATTGAAAAAATCGATAAACTCTTACTAGCTGGCGGTCAAGATGTTTCTCCCGAATTTTACGGTGAAGAACCACATCCCAAGCTTGAGGAAACAAATAAAAATAGAGACAAATTTGAATTAGCACTTATTTCAGAAGCAATAAAGCAGAAAAAGCCCATTTTTACCGTATGCCGAGGAACACAGCTGCTGAATGTTGCTCTGGGCGGAACTTTATATCAAGATCTTTCTCAGTATTCAGACTGGAAAGTTAAACACAGCCAAGAACCAACGGCTCCTGAATTTCCTACACATTCTATTACAACTGAAAAAGGCAGTATATTGAGCCGCTTATTAGGAGAGCATTATCAAGTTAACTCTTATCATCATCAGGCGATTCATACATTGGCTCCTGATTTAACTGTCACCGCCCGAGCTGCTGACGGAATTATTGAAGGTGTGGAAGGAAAACAAGCGGATTCCCGCATACTGGGCGTTCAATGGCATCCTGAATTGATTTTTCATAAAGAACCAAAAGAACTAGGACTTTTCGACTATTTCGTTAATGAACTATAAAATAGTTCTACATTTAATTGCTTTTATAGAATTAAAAAACTGAATGAAACCTTAAAACTTGAAACAAAACCAGCTGTTTTTGTTTTAAGTTTTTTTATTTTTGGAAAAGTCTTTTTTTGATTCCCACTTGTTTTTGACGATTTTATTTTATCAATCAGTTATTTAATTTTTTTGTTTTTAACTATTCAAAAAGATGTCGGCAATTTTTTTTTGCTGACACAACATAGTAAAATAGAGAAAAACAGCTGGCTATGATTCGCCAGCTGTTCTTTAATTAAAAGTTAAAATTATCTGGATCAGCACCTAGTCGTTCATTACTGTTTAATCCGTCAATTTTCTTCATATCTGCTTCACTTAATTCAAAATCAAACACATCAAAGTTTTCTTTGATCCGGTCTTCATGAACAGATTTAGGAATCACAATAATATCACTTTGCAGATGCCAGCGGATAATTACCTGCGCTGCTGTTTTTCCGTATTTTTCTCCAATTTCAATTAAATCAGCATTTTTTAAAATTGTTCCTTGACCCAGAGGAGACCATGCTTCAACAGCAATGCCTTCCTCTTTCAAAAATGCCCGCAAGGGTTCTTGCGTCAAGGTTGGATGCAGTTCAATCTGATCAACCATCGGCTTAACCTTCGCACTAGTCATTAAGTCTTCAATATGGTGCTGATGGAAGTTAGAGACACCGATGGCTTTTGCGCGACCACTGGCATAGATTTCCTCCATTGCCCGCCACGAGTCCTTATATTTATCTTTCACAGGCCAGTGAATTAGATATAAATCCACATAATCCAGACCTAATTTTTTCAAGCTTTCATCAAATGCTTTTAGTGCTGATTCATAGCCTTGATCGGCATTCCACAGCTTGGTTGTAACGAAGATTTCTTCTCTTGGAACACCAGATTGGCGAATCCCTTCTCCTACACCCTCTTCATTTTTATAAACAGCTGCTGTGTCAATCAAGCGATACCCTGCTTTTAATGCCCACTTCACAGAATCAATCACTTGATTTCCATCTTCTACTCGCCAGACACCTAGTCCAAGCCGAGGAATTTTATTGCCGTTTGCCAGTTCTTTGGTTTTTTCAAAAGTCATAATATTAATCCTTCCTTTCTAAAAATCCACTACATACTTATTATACGCTATAAACGGCAAAGTTTGAAAAAATTAGTTTACCTATTTCTTATGTGACTGAAGCTATCTGAAAGCAGCCTTCATTCTACACTTAATTGATTGGGATAAAAATCTTTAGGCACAATATAAGTATGGGTGTCCGCATTTACTTTATCTATTATTCGATAGGAGACTACATTCAAACCGATTACGTTCATTTCAGAAAGCAAGATGCTGCCATTTTCGTAGACATGCTCTACGAAAGCAACGTGCCCATAAACAGCATCTGCCCCAGCAGCTCCTGGTTGAAAGCTGACCACAGTTCCAGCAGCTGGATGAGGGGAAACTTCATAACCTCTTACAGCTCCAGTCTGCCCCCAATCCATGCCGTTTCCCATGTCTACATCCAGATGCCCTCCTAACTGTTTCACCCGATTATAGGCATACTGCGTACAATTACCAAACGCATAGTATTCTGCTCCATCATAGTTTTCACCAAAATACTGTATAAAATCACTGTCCACACTTTCTTCTGATACAATTCTGCCAAAATCTGTTATCACTGATTCCGGTAAATCATAGTTCATTAACTCGTAAGCTTCTATTAGAGCAATTAATTTTTGATCATAGAGAATGTCTGTCGCATAGACTCCTGTTAACGCTTTTGCTGCTTCTTGATAGCTCAGTGCAGAATCTTTCCATGCTTGCTGATAGATAAAAGGGTTCCAGTCAGTCCCCTCTTTTAAAAGTACTGCATAATCCTGAAAAGATTCCTCATAACCTGGATAGCGTTTGAATGCAGCTTCTATCTGATACCAACTGCCATAGCCATCGTCTTCATAGGTAGGAAATGCAACAAAGCTTCCATTGTAAGCTCCCTTCACTCCAAACAAGTTATAATAAGGGCTTTGACTAAGCTGACTATTCCCAGATCCGCTCTCCAAAATTGCCTGTGCAATCATCACTGAACTGTATAATCCATATTCCTGACCTATTTTACGTGCCTGCTCGCCGATTTCTTGAATAAATACTTCAGTTTCATTCGTTCTTTCAATGGTAATTATCTCAGGTAACCATTGATTTTCCTCATAATTTAATATACTGCTTCCCGCTGTTTCATCTTCTGTAGTTTTTGTCTCCTCTTCAATAACTGACGACTCAATTGCTTCTGGCTCTACTGCTACTCCTGACTCTACCCCATCAGAAAATTCATTGGTAGGACTTAAAGATTGCTCTACAATCAGTTCATTCGTAGTATCAGTATAAACGGTTCCACTCTCCCCATTAGAACTTGGGATTTCCATTTCCTTTGAACTCTCTATCCCACTTTCCATACCATGCACAATAGGAACATTTCCTGCCATCCCCATTAAAATTATCAATAGTACCATTAGTTGTTTTTTTATCATTGCTGTTTTCCTCCAATCATTTCGCTACTTTAATTTTTCATACAAAAAAGGCTTCGTCATTAATATACGAAGTCTTTCTGGTTTTTATTTTTTTAGGTGAACGATATTGGGGTTATATTTACAACATTCCCTCTCCTGCTTTCTTAAAAACAACATATACAAATAACTATTTATAATAAAGGCTGATTTCAACACCGCCGCCTTTCATATCAGTATAAGAAGTCACTTCACCCCAGCTTCGTTTGAATATAATGGCTGTAGCAGTCTTCTCATAAGGTTTTCCAAGCTGTTCTTCCAACCAAGTATCATGGCTCAACCGCTTTAACCGATTGCGTTCATTTGACCAGTCAGCATAACTATTTTGAAGATTTTTATCTGCATTAGATAAATTGATTCCTTTGAGCGTATCTTCCTTAAATACAGCAGTAAACCAAAAGAATAATCCTGAAATGAGAACTGGCTGATTCAACATTTTCACACCAGAATAATTATCTTCTCTTAACGGCTCCTTAAACAGCTGGATAAAATGTTGCTCTTCCATAAATGGATAAATCCGTATATCTCCAATCAAAATACTACCATCTTCATTATTCATATTTTTTGCCCCTCTTTGTCCTGAATCAGAAAATATAGATTTAATATCCGTAATATTTAATTTAATTATTTTGCTATATTAATGCTAATCTAGACCGTCTGATTTTTTCCCTTCACTCGCTAGAATGTTTCAAGTAATACTTCAATTTGTTTTTTCTCTATGCCATAGTTCACTGGAAAAACAGCCATGATTTCTTCAAAAAAAGTGAATCCTGCGGTCAAAAGAACGCTTAAAAAAAGCTGTTCCGGTAATACCCACTTGCTTTTTTCTTTTCCTTCTTTAGTAAAAAGAAGCTGCTTTCCAGGTAGCTTTTTAAAGCTGATTCTAATTGGCTGATCCGGAAAATAAGTTTCTGCCTGTCCCTCTTTTAAATATCCTTCTACCATATCGATTAGATAGCACCACAGCTGATCAAGCAAATCCCATTCTTCAAAGGACAATAGCTCTTCATCAAAATACTTCAGGATAATTGCACCCTCTAATGTATTTGTATTTACTTTTGTTTTAATTTTTAGAAGCTTTGCTTGATCTCCAATCGAAATAAAATAATCTTTTTTATTTTTGAAAGAAACAGCCTTTGGATCAAGAAGATAGGAGCCACAGAGAATCCCCGATTGATAAAACTGATTATTTACTACTACCACCACAACACTTTTCCTTCCTCTAAACTTATTTTATAAAAAGCTTTCCAAATAGCTCAAAGCTGCTTCATATTTTTCAAGTCTTTTGAAATCCTCTTCTTTTGGCTGAGGAATCCGGCTGAGATCCATATTTTGTTTTAAATCAGCCATTTTCACTATCCAGGCACTATTATCCATTTTTACAGCAGAAAGATACTCTTCATAAGAAATTGTTTTATCTTTTGTAAGAGTTACAATCGATTGAATGATTCGTTCTGTAAACCCGTTTTCTCTTAAAAACGCCTCCGTTACAAAGGTGTCTTCAATACTATCATGGAGCAATGCAACAATTTTTTGTTCGGTACTTCCTACCATATTGGCTACGGCCAGAGGGTGCTTGATATAAGGCTGACCTCCCTTATCGACTTGCCCCGCATGTGCTTTTGCTGCAAGCTGTTCAGCCAGCCCGTGTAATAACTTTAACCTTTCCCGCTGTTCGCTTAAAAGCTGGAATGCCGCAGTTTCGCTTATTTCCTCATATTCATCAAATAGTTCATCCTCGGGCCATTGGTATCTAATCATAATACCGGTTTTGACCCACTTTTCTAAACCAAAATAATAACGATAAGAATAGGTATTTGTATCTTTGATTACTTCATTAAAATTCAATTTGTCTGTTAATCTGTAATATTTCATTACATCCTCCTTGCTATTTCTTAAAACAAAAGTCAGCACCATAAAGGCTAGTTTAGCTATTTAATGATGCTCTATAGAAATATGAACCTTATCTCCCAACTTAACCTTATGAAAGTCAGCTGATTTATATAAACTAAGTCCTAAATTTACCTGCTCAATTATAGAGGTCGCAATTTCACTTTTTTTTACTTTAAATCTGTATTCATGCCCCTCAGACTGAATAATAATTTCTTTTTCCTCTAGATACAAGCCTTTTAAATTATCAATAGAATAGTCTGAAGCCAATCCGCCAGCAATTCGCTGCTCTCCATCTTTTTCCATCTTAAAACCAACCGACATAATATATTTTAGTATCATTGTGTTTCCTTCCTGATTTGACGATTCACTTATTCATATCAAAAATCATTGCAACTGTTTTCTTATCTTCCTAACTTCAACTTCTGATTTTGGAACTTCTTTTTCATAAAAGTATTTATCGGTTCTTAAAAATCCGTATTCCTCAGCAATATCTGCTAAGCTGGTTCCAATGACATAATTCCCATTTTTTTCATTTGGACGCAAATAAAATTCAAACTCTTTGTACTTCGCCATCAGTTCGATTGAATAGTACTCACTCAATTCACTCTTCTCTATTTTCTTTGTATAAACACCGCTATTATATGTATCTTCAAAGCTATCATCGATTATTCCCTTATTCTCAGTAAGTAGTAACGTATTTCCATCCATGTCTCCAATTATTTCATATTCATTTTCATGATAGATGCCATAATTCCCTGATTTCATCACGTGTTCTCTCCTCGTTCATTTACCAGCTTCTACACAACTAATTACGAATTCTACGTCATTTCTAATAAAGGAACTTCTAAATTATCTGGTGCTGTTTCTATAAAGCCCGCTTCGGTTTCAAATAATTGGCGCTTATATTCCTTTAAAGTCCAATAATTTATTCTACGAAGTATTTCTGCTTGCTGGAATGAGGTTAATTGACAATAATCATCCGTCTTCTTATCTTTTACTGACAATAGTAATATCCAATAAACTTCATCTCTGAAATCTGCAATATTGCATTTAATCACACAGCTAGCGTCTTCATACATCAGATTATCATGTTCTTTTGGCGTAGTTATTATAGAAAAATTTTTGTTAGTCATCATTTCATCACCTTTTTTATAGGGTTCACATATGAATACTTTTCAACAGCCATTTGTCTCATGAAATAATCTCAGTCTTCAATCTGCCATTAAAAATTAAGAGGTAATACTCAGATTATAAGCTACTCTTGATTTAACACTGTAGTTGGTTTCAACTAGTTTATACGGAACAGTTTCTAACATTTCGTTATACACCATCACATCATTTTTTAGTCGCTCTATTTCTTTATCATCTATATCTAAGATAATCTGATTAATTAACAGTAGTCTTTCATGGATAAAATCAGCAAGTTCACTTCGCTGTAAGCTCTCTATACCTATTCGAATAAAATAAGAATATTGAATAAAAGGATTCCTATTTATTCTTCTATAGTCTTCTTCAATTATCTCCAGAACTGCTTGCAGCACTGTCATTCCATCACTATCTATATACTCTTCAAAATCAAACTGCACAGCTTCCCTAATTTTTTCATAGTCTAAGTCTACATAGTCCTTCATTTTATCCCCTATTCTTCTTTTCTTCATCGAATTAAAGTTTTAAAGCAGATGCTTTAAGTTCAATAAATAATTGATTCTTTCACTATCTCCAGCGTTGATTATTTTATAATTTTTTGCCTTTTCATATCTTTTGTATATCTCTATATCCTCTTTTAACAATTTAATTTCTTTATCTCTAATAACCAGTGCTCGTACTTTTACGTTCGAAAGCCGCTTGTGTAAAAAATCAGCAATCTCTTTTCTTTGTAAACTCTCAATACCTAGACGAATAAAATAAGAATACCGTATGAATTGATTTTTATTAACATTTCGCCAAAACTCTTCAATTACATTTGCAGTTGCCTGATCTACTGAATAACCATGCTCATCAATATATTCTTCAAAGCTAAGCCGGACATCTTCTTTGATAATCTCATATGTTATTTTTTCCACCTGAAATCTCCTATACTTCCTTTGTTCATTTTCCACACTATTGATTTAAGATATACTGTAATCTAGACTTTCCCTCATCACTTATCTTATAACATTCATAGTCCTTTTCTTTCTGTAATTGTTTATATTCTTTGAAATCATTTTTTAGTTTTTCTATTTCTGCGTGTTTTATTTTAGAAATTTTCTTTTCAGCTTTACATAGCTGCTCATATAAAAAATCTATTAAATATCCTCTGTTCATACCTTCAATTGCTAAACGAATAAAATAAGTGTACCTTATAAACAAACTCTGATTGATTATTCTATAATCTTCTTCAATTATCCTGCTAGTTGCTCCCGCTACTGTTAAGCCCTCTTCGCCAATCTAATCCTCAAAATCAATTTGAATACCCTCATTTATGAACTTATATGTTATTTTTTCATCCATAATCATTCTCCTACCCCAACTAAAAATTCTTTTAATCAATAAAATATTCGATTGATTTATCCTTTTCCAAAATATTATTTTAAATATATCTTCTTTTCATTTTTAAGTTATCATTCACATAAAAATCTATTAACACTATCTGTTATAACATTTTGACTATTATTATTCTCTGCCATCAACATCTTTTATTCTTATCTGTAAGAGTTCTGATAATCTAATTCAACTGTCTAGACAATTAAAAAACACCACAACTATTGTAGTGTTCTCATTTGTTGAAGCCTTTTAGAATCAATTTTCTTTTAACTTTTCAGATAAAAAAACAAGCATATAACTAACGCAATAACTACAACAATAAAATTAATTATCTGCCATTTTGTTTTCCAAACATAGTCTGGCGGCGTATGTTTATATGTAGGATTGATGGATTTCGTTTGATACTCCAAACTACTGCCAAAAAATACATCGGAAGGAATCATAAAAATTACCATAATTCCATAAATTATTGTGATAGTTAAGAAGAAAGGTGTCTTGAGCCATAAGTGTACTATAAAGCCAAGACTTATTGGTATTACAACATGAAGAAGACAAACAAATAAATTTTTCTTTGATGACTCAGCCAACATTCTAATCAGCCTTTCTATACATTAAAATTTTTTTTTATCAGATACTTTTTTACAGCCTCAATTTTCACTTCACTCTTCAAAACTTCTTTTTCGTAAAAATATTTATCTGTTCTTAAAAACTGATTTTTTGCTGCTATAGCAGCACTATCCGTTCCTAAAATAATATTGTTCCTATTCATACTATCCCTTACCCAGTATTTTTCTCCGTGGTATTCGGCGAGATATTCCACAGTATAAAATTCTTCTAATTCCTCCCATTTAACTATTTTAATATATATGATTGGCAGTTCCCCTACATTCAAATAATTATCTGGATAAATCTTTTTTTTAAATCCTAATGCCTCATCTCGTTTGTCATAAGAAACTAGCCTTACCTGGTTTTCATCCCATTGGCTAGCAAAATATTCTTTTTCATTATAGGTTGCGTATGAACCATTTCGCATAACAGTATTCCTTCTCTTCCATAATTTTGCTAAAATGATGACTATTTTAAAACTATCTTATCCTATTCTATTTCTAATAAAAGTGTTTCTAAATCATATGGTGGTTCCTCGATAAAACCTAGTTCATCGACATATACTTGTTTGTTTGACTTTTTCATTGACAGATAATTGATTCTTCGATAAACCTCTTCTTTTTGTTTTACTGTTAATCCTATTTTTTCTCCGTCTTTTTCAGCTTTTAATAGGATAGTCCAATAAACATTATCACGAAAATCTGCGACATTACAGTATACTTCACACGATAAATCTTTATAAATCAGATTACTTTTTTCAGAAGAGTTAATTACTATAGTAAATCTTTCTTTGCCTCTCATTTTATCATCTCCTTGTATTAACGACAGTTACGCTTGAATTAATCTTGAAGTATACAAGTTTTGCTAAAATAATTACTATTTACTCAAAAGGTAAATTACTCATTTTTATGTTAGCAAGCAATCTTCATAATCTATTGTTATATTTAAAGAACGATTGGAGGTATTTCAATTCATTCTCCAAATACTTTTTTAGCCAGCTCAGCTTTTTTCAAAAACACGCCTTCAGCCTCCTCAGCTGAACTATAATCATTCGAACTAGTTATTGCTGCTCTTTCTCCTGACACATAGACTGTCCATTTCTCTAGCTCCCTATTGTAAATAATCCCAACCTCATATTCTCTAGGGAGTCTGTCTTCATACAATTTAACCCTATTTGTACCTCTTTTTGATGAATATTTTAGCAATTCGTTTTTCTTCATTTATTCACCTAATCATCTTTAAAAATATACCTACTAAGCTTTCCTTCTTCTATTTTTTTCAGAACTCCTATTTTCTGATTTTCTCAAGCAGCAACTGGTCTTATCTTATTATTATCGTCCAAGACTATAAAAATTATCTATTAAAATACTCTTCTAATTGCTTGTTAATCTTTAATCTTTCGATAAAATCTTCTAACGCATCACTTTCGTTATCATATTCTCTTACTCCAGATTTTACTGCACGTTCATTCGTGACAAATACTTCCCAAATATCTGATTTTTTTGTTATAACAGTCTTGTTTTCACCAATATGTTTATTTTCAAACATAACAAAATTTGCCAGATTTTCTGTTCTTATGATTTCTTTTGCTTTCTCTTCAGTCATGCGTTATTTCCCATGCCTTCCTTTTTTTTATTAATTCTAAAACTTTCGATACTAATTTTATTCGCCATTTTTCTACTAATAATCAGTATAAACAACTACTCCATTTCTAACAGTGGAGACTTTAAGTCATACGGTGGTTCCTCGATAAAACCCAAGCTTTCTTCATAAACTTGTTTGTTCATCTTTTTTATAGTCATATAGTTAATACGTTTAAATAATTCGGTATTTTGTTTAGAACTTAATTTCACGTTTTTTTTAGTTAATCTACTTTCTACATAACTTAGGTCTACCCAAAGTACTTCATCTCGAAAATCTACAACCTTACAGTATGCAATACAAGATAAGTCCTCATACAATAAGTTAATCTTTTCGTTGTATTTCGTTGTTACATTAAAATTTTCATTTGACATATTTCCTCATCACCTTATATTTATCTGAATCCTATCTGAATTCACAACCAGTAATATTAATTCTATTTTATTATAACATTTTGGCTGCAATTATTTGGGGAAATCCAAGGATTTTATAGCTATTCACTTACATCTTTTATGCCAGCAAAAAACACCCCGAACATGACTTAACTCTTGAAAGTTAGCTTATGGTCTAACTTTTTAGGGAGATCAAATTCCGAGGTGTTTCACTACCTTAAGTATTAAACCAATCCTCTGGTTTAATACTTAAAATGTAGTCTACTCTGTATTTTGTATCAAGGCTGGTCTCTACAATCTTATACTCTTTTTTCGCCAATAATTGTTTGTAAACTAGAACATCTGCCTTTAGCAAATCAAGCTCTGGATTTTCAAGACTTGGGATAACTTCATCAATATTACTCAGCTTTTCAAGTAAATAATCAGCTATTTGTTCTCTGTTCAAGCTCTCAATACCCATTCGAATAAAATGAGCATACATGACAAATGTATTCAAATTTATTAATCCAGTGTAATCATCAATTGATTTTGAAGTAGCCTGAACAACAGTCCAATTCATTTCATCAATATATTCTTCAAAATTGAAATATACGTTACCTTTTATTTCTTCGTAATTCATATTCTCTGTTCTACCCATATTATTAATTACTCATCCTCTAGTATTTCAGGTGTTATCCTGACACAATTCATAACTTTAAATAAAAGCTCATTGAATGAGTTTGCTTCATAATCTACAACAAAGCTATCATTACACCCATAAAAGCTTCCATCCTCAGCAATAAATACATCTGTCGGTTCCTGAGGTATTTCCCCAACTATTAACAATTTCTTTCCTAAATGTTTTTCATAGTCTCTTACTAAATTTATGTCATATTCTCTAGCAAATTTTTGCGTACGAATGGATAAAGAACGTCTATCCTTTTTATCATATAGAGACTCGAAATCGATTGTAAAACCTTCAAATTCTATCAAAAAATTTTGTTGGATAGTATTAATTTGATATCCTAGTTTGTTTAGATTCACAACTAATTCACTATTACTTGTGGAATTATCCAGTTCCTCTTTACTTTTTAAAATAATCTCTTCGATTAATTTCTTAGTATATTTCATGTAAACTCCTCAAAGTTAATTATAATAAGTCTAAAAAAATCTGAGCCTCTGACACAAGTTCTTATTTCTCTAATGCTTCTTTCAATTTTTTGATATACTCAAGATCAGAAGCACTTGGTTGCATTTTTTCATCGACAACCTTCCCGTTTTCATCATAACAAGTATAATTTAAGGCCACTCCCAACTCGTATTCTCCTTCTTCTTCAAGTTTTCCATCTGGAAAATATTTGGTCATCTTTCCATGAACAACGCCTCTTTTCTTATTCATGATAGTTTTTACCTTTCCATCTGGATAAAAAAGAACAAATTGACCGTCTTCTACGCCATCTTTGTACCAAGAATAATTGGCAATTCTGCCATTCTCAAACATTTCATAGGCAAGACCATTAAATAAATCTCTACCATCTTCTGAAGTAGTCAGATAATCTCCATAGGGCGGCTGAGCCCCCAAGCCATTATCTGAATCTACTCCGTGATTTTTTACGTACTCTTCATCCAAAATTTTATCGTTCATTTTTATGATTCTCTCCAAAGTTCGCTCAATTTTAAAAGATATCTATCTGAATCCTATTACTCTTTCGATCTTTTTTTCGTAAAATAATCCAAAACTATTTTATTAGACCGAATCCTTTGTATAAAACTATCTAAAGCCTTCTCTTCTGTGGCAAACTCCTCGATTCCTTCCGGTGTTGCTCTTTCACTTGTGAAAAAAACACACCAATTCTGATTCTTTTTGCATATAACAATTTCATTTTCTTTGACTGGATGTTCTTCAAATAAATTGTAATTCGTTAGGTTTTCTTCTGATATTATTTTTTTTGCTTTTTTTCTATCCATCATTATCCCTGCCTTTTAATGAGGTTTACATGAATTATTTGATTATGTTTGTTCGAACTTCTTCAATAATCACTTCATTTTTAGGTACTTCTTTTTCATAAAAATACTTATCTGTTCTCTTAAAACCTAATTCATTTACTAATTGAGCATCTGACGAACCTAATACTACGTTTTCTTTATTTAAGCTAGACCGAACAGAAAACTTTTGATTTTTATAGATGGCATAATATTCCGCCCTATATAATTCGGTTAGTTCACTTTTATCAACTATTTTCTCGTATATATCGGGTAAAATATCTCTGTTTTCAAACTCTTTAGGAAAAATATACTTGGTGAAACCCAATTTTTCAGTTTCCTTTTTCCTCGAAACTAATGTCACGGTTTTACTAGTTATATCATTTGCTTGATACACTTCATTTTTGAAAACTGCATAATCTCCAACAGATAATTCCATTTTTTCTCCTATCTTTTCTTTCTCAGTCAACACAAGTATTTCAATCCATTTCTAACAAAGGCTTATTTAAGCTATGGGGTGGTTCCTCGATAAAACCTGCTTCAGTTTCAACAATTTAAGTATTCATTTTTTTGATAGTTAAGTAATTTATTCTACGAAGCACTTCTTGATGTTGAGGTAAAGTTAATTGACTATCATTATTATTTCTTTTATCTTTTACTGACAATATTAAAATCCAATAGACCTCATCTCTGAAATCTGCAATGTTACAATTAATTACACAGCTAACATCTTCATAAATTAAATTATCACGCTCATTTTGCCTCGTATGTATAGAAAAATTTTCGCTGTTCATCAGTTCACCTCATATTTTAAGATTATTTATAGACAATTGATAGTTTCACTTCACCGTTTTTCATGTCGATGTAGGATGTTGCCTCTCCCCATTCTCTTTTAACTATAAGAACTGTTTCTTCTTCCTCTTCAGGTTCTCCAAACTGTTCAATGAGCCACTTATCATGACTTTCTCGTTTCCTTCTGTTTCTATCATTTGACCAGTCTTGATATGTGTTTACTAATCCCGAATCGGCATTTTCTAAATTTAATCCAATAAGCTTATTCTCTTTAAAATAGAACCATATCCAAAATTTTATATGCCCATTTTTTAAAGGCATAGAATTTTCAAAAACATTATCATTTATTTCAAACTCTTCTAAGTTTTCATTAAACTCTTGAATAAAATCCATTTTACTCATATTTGGTATAATGGTACTTTTGCCAAATATCAATTTTCCTGTTCTATTATTCATAAATAGCCACCTCTATTTTTTATGGTTCCCTAGACTAGAGTTCTGCATCATTCGGAAGATTTGTTGTATTTTACTATCAGACCTAAGAAAAATAAATCCTACGGCTACAGTCATATCAGACTAGTATTATAAAAAAAGTTCTCTTTGTTCTGATTATCACGAATCGGTTCATATTTAACACTATTAATTATAACATTTTGAAAGTGATTATTTGGGAAAACCTGATATTTTATGGCTATCTCTCACCTCCTTTATTCCATCAAAAAACACCTCGAACATGACTTAACTCTTGAAAGTTAGCTTATGGTCTAACTTTTTAGGGAAGTCAAATTCCGAGGTGTTTCACTGTTTTAAGTATTAAACCAGTCCTCTGGTTTAATACTTAAAATGTAGTCTACTCTATATTTTGTATCAAGGCTGGTCTCTACAATCTCATACTCTTTTTTCTCCAATAATTGTTTGTATACTAGAACATCTGCCTTTAGCAAATCAAGCTCTGGATTTTCAAGATTTGAGATAACTTCATCAATATTACTCAGCTTTTCAAGTAAATAATCAGCTATTTGCCCTCTGTTCAAGCTTTCAATACCTAATCTCACAAAATAAGAATAGGTGATAAAGGGACTTAGATTGATAAATCCCGTAAAGTTATCAATTGTTTTTGATGTTGTTTGAGCGACAGTCCAACCTGCTTCATCCATGTACTCTTCAAAGCTAAAAAAAACATTATCTGTTATTCTTTCATAATTCATATTCTCCACTTATTTTCCTCCTTATATTTTAGAAAATTCTTTAATCATTTCACTTGTTACAACATTCAATTTAATATTAGGGTATTTTCTTCTGAATTCTAATATAAGATTACTACAGCTTTGACAACAATTTTTTTTAGAAAATAAAGTAATCTCACCATGTATTTTTGAATCTTTTATTTGTGAAGCAATATCTTCTAAAATTTTTGCTTCAGTATCATTATATCTCACATAATCATCTACTTTAACATAACTTTTTAAAAGTCTTTGTTCTTCACTCATAGCTGTTGAAAATCCTTCAACATAACCTAAAGAATCTTTCGAATGAATTCTGCTGTGAGCTTTAAGTTCTAATTTTACATCAGGAACATCTACCTTAGCTGTAGCAACATTAGAACTTTTTATGGTATCGAATTTGTACTCAATCCTTTTTCTTTGAGTATTTGATAAGTTTAAATACTCCTCAGATTTTCTATAATCATTAATAAAATCATCCATATTCTTTTCAATTTTTATAGACTTAGCTTCTAAATCTTTAGCAATTTTATAAAATGCTTTCTTTTGTTTAGCAATAGCTGTTATTTCCTTATACTTCCCTCGGCTAGAGTTCTGCATCATCTTCACGATATGCTGCGTCTTAGTATCAGAGACACCCTTCACTAGATTCACATTCTTACTAAATGAAGTCAGTCCTTTCACGCCACCGACAACTCCGATTGTACCAAACACACCTCTCGTCCAGCGTTCTCCTGTACCAAGCTCACGTCCGCTGACAAAATCCTTACCAAATCCTGCACAGGCTAATTCGTAGGCACCAAATGCCGCACCAAGGGCGAAACCTGCTGGTGGAAATACAAAACCGACAGCCACTGTCACAACAGTAGAAACAATATTGAATATCAGTTCTTTCTTGTTCTGCTTGTCTCGAATCGATTCATACTCAAACGCACCTGAATGAATTGCACTGCTTTTATAATCGGCATAAGTCAGCTCAGTGTCTGGATTCGAAGCTTTATAGTTGGCCCATTCTGTCGACATCATATCTGAAACCGGATTGGTGCCGTTAAAAATATCGTTTAGACTGATACTGCCTTTTTCGAATAACTGTTCTTCTGCCATACTGGAAGAAACCTGCACGATACGCTTTTCTTTAATCCCCAGCGTATTTTTGGTAGTGTAGCTGTCAATATTCAGCCCTTCCATTGTTTCTACGTAGTCATCGATCTGCTTATAAAATTCATCATCAATTTCGTCGCATAGGACTTGATTTACTTTACTTGTAAATGTTTTTAATACATTGAATTTTTCTGCAATCTCACTGTATTTTGATGTGTAGCTCGTATGAGAAAAGCTGATAATTCCATCCTCATCATAGGTATCGATGTCAGATTCGGCCTTTTCAAGATTCTTGGTGACATCTGTCAGCTCATCTGTAACACCTCGACCCCAACCGGAGCCTATCAAGGTACCGATGGTTGTGCCCATCTTTTCCCAACTGCTTTCAGTATACTTTACATCTGCCATTTATTCACCCCTTTTCTACGGTCTCACCGGTCCTATTTGTTTCGCCAGTGTTCCATCAGCTTCTGCCATCGTTACCCAAGTCATCTGCAGTAGTTGACCCAGGCGAGTATAATGCTCAACTGCGGCATTATATTTTCCCGGCACATTTGCTAATGCTTTCACCGCACTATCTGCCTGTCCGTCTTTATAAAAATTTAGCTCACCAATTTTAACTGCTTCCTGTGTTGCTTTCTCCAGCAAAGCTGCGATTTCTGATAACTCATTAAAGAAACCTTCAATTTCGCTTTTATCAAAGCTTATCTTTTCAGACATTTTGCTCACCTGCCCCATATGGAATTTCTAAGCTGTCAAACAGCTCTTTCATCAGCCAATACTGACTTGCCCGATAATAGCTTTCATCTTCAACGGATACACTATATAGCTTGTCTTCCTCTACAAAACAAAGCCAAGCACTTTTCTCATTTTTCTCAATGCTATAAACTTCTAAAGACAGCGCATTATCTGGTATGTCCTTATCAAGAAAGCTTCTTCTTTCACGATTACGCGCCTTTTTCAAGACAAACTCTGTTTCATCTGCCAACGGTTCTCTTTTTACAATTGCCAAATGGTCAAATAGCTCTTTCATTACTAGATATTTGTCAATCACACGTAGTATATAATATTCCTGAGGCTCAATTTCAGTGAGTACAATGCACATATCTTCTTCAAGCTCACTAAAGGCAATCATTAGATTATTAATCTGAACATATTTTCTGGAAGCCGCATATTCCTCAATGGATTTAATAATTAAGTAGCCGCCGTCCGTTAGATGACCTGCTTCATCCAAGATTCCTTTTTCCTGAATCTTTGCTTTTGCTTCGTCTAAATAATTTCGATCCATCATGCCATAAAGTGAACGGTCAGGCAGTCCAAACAATGCTTTCGCCTGAATCGCATCACTTAATAAAAAGAGTTCAGTTACATGGAAAACGTCTTGCGTATTTAAGCCTTCAACCATTGTACTCATAGGCTTTTCACCTTTGCGACTTCAGCGTTGCTTCCGTAGCTGCTAATCCCTTTCGTGATTTCCTTCAATGCTATTTTCTGCTTTTTACTCGCACTGTACAAATCTGCATGATATTCCTGAAGGAGGGTTAGATAGGCTGTAAATGATTTTTCAGCGTCTCCTTCCCAGCCGGAGCCCTTTACTTTGCTAAGCAGTGTCTTTGCCTTCTGACTCGATTCTTGTAAATAGGTGGTCATATTTTCAGCATAACCAATTGCTGTTGTTACTTCTGCTTCTGTGATTTCCAGTTTCGACAGTCCCATACTATGCCCTCTCCTTCATGCGCTCTTCTCGTTCTTTCGCTTCTTTTCTAGCTTTGGCTTCCTTTGCAGCTCTCTCCTGCGCCACTTCGGTATTTACTTTATCGATATAATAGTTTTTACGCTCTAAGGCTTTACTTTTGGCTGTCGCCAAGCTCTCTCTCTTCTCCGACTCTTTTGCGATATAGTCACTAAGCTTACCTGTCAGCTCTTCTCTTTTTGGATCGAAATCATTAGAAGGTATTTTGCTATTGGAAAAATTAGAAACATTGCTTTTGTAGGTATTAAAAATTGATTTGGCTTCGCCTATTTTTTCATCATGCTTTGAAAGTCTTTTCGTCAACTTGTCATACAGCTTTTCATACTGATTTGCTTTTCTTTCACTTTCTCTCGTAACTATCCAATACATACAGTTACCCCTTTCTTTTAATCAAAAAGACACGCCAAAGAAGTCTTTGACGTGCCCCAAAAGATTACAACTTATTATTTACTTCACTCAACCTTTTTATCCAACGTCAACCTATTATTTTTGCTTTCTTTTCTATCTACTCCCAAGATTTGAAAAGCTGCTTCAATCGATTCAGCCTATTTCGGTGTGATATAGGTCATGATATCAGCTGTATTTTTATCCAATAGACGGAAGGAAACCATTCCCAAACCCGCTACATTCATTTCGGAAATTAGGATTGAACCATCCTCATAGACATGCTCCACAAAAGCTACGTGACCATAGGTACTGTCTGCTCCAGCTACTCCAGGCTGGAAACAAAGAGCAGTCCCGGCTTTTGGTTCATGGGATACTTCATAGCCTCTGGCTTTACCAGTTGCACCCCAGTCCATACCGTTCCCCATATTCACATCTACGTAACCATCTAGTTGAATGATTCGATTATAAACATATTGCGTACAGTTACCAGCTGCATAATACTCCGCTCCTGAATAGCTCTCACCTGCATAATCCTTAAAATCACTATCTGGATGATTATCCGTAATAATGATTCCTGATGCAGCTGCTGAAGGCTCAGCCTTGTCGTATTCAGTCAGTTCATATTCCTCAATAAAAGCTATTAATTTTTGATCATATTGCGTATCCGTTGCGTAAACTCCAGTTAAGGCCTTAGCGGCTTCCTGATAGCTGACTGCATGTTCCTTCCAGGTGCCTTCATAAATCGTTGGATTCCACTCTGTTCCTTCTTTAAGAAGCTTGGCATAATCTTCAAAGGATTCTGTATAGCCTGGATATTGTTTAAAGGTCGAATTGATTTGATACCAGTTGCCTGATCCGTCGTCTTCATAAGTCGGAAACGTCACTGATTGCCCTTCATAATCTCCCTTGATACCGAATAAGTTGAAGTACGGTTCCTGACTCAGCTGACTGCCGCCTGAACCTGTTTCCAAGATTGCTTGAGCAATCATTACCGAAGCATACAGCTCAAATTCCTGTCCAATTCTTCTAGCCTTTTCACCAATTCGACGAACAAAGCTCTCTGTTGTTTCATCCCGATTGACATTGATTGGACTCGGCAAATTCAAAATTGGATCCACTCCAGCTCCCGTATAGTTTGGTGCTGGACTAACTGGAGCAGGCGCTGCCGGTTGAGCAGGTGCAGGTGCCGCAGGCTGTGCAGGTGTATCCGGTACTGGTGCCGGTGTTTCTACCGGCGGTGTTGGCTCTGCCGACACACTTGGTTCAGTACTTGAATCTGTCGTCCCAGTCTCTCCCGGATTACTCTCTTCTGTTGTATCAGAAGTATCTGTACTTTCTTCCGTACTGCTGTCTGTCGTTTCGGTAGACTCTTCTACCGGATTTGCATTTCCAAGCTCTGATCCAAAAACCAGAACAGGATTAAAGGCGCTGCTTACTATAATTGCTAATGCACCTGCCATAAGTATCTTTCGCTTCATAATTGTCTAATTACTCCTTTTGTCTTCGCATTTTTTTATGAATATCTTACAATAAGTACACGTTTATTCTTACTAATCTTTTTATGTAGCTTCTTTTGAAAATACATAGTTTTTGATAGTTGTTTAATTACAATTATTTTTAATCATCCAATCCAACAACTTTCGAATCTCTTCCCATTCAACTATTATCTTTTTTAGTTTCAACGTTTTTATACAAATAGGGGGATATAATTCGTCAGCTTCAATGAGACCTTCAAACATATCAGAAATAGTAGCATACTCTTTTTCAATTTCTAAAAGAACTCGTTCGTTGCCAATTGCTTCAAAACTACTTTGCTTCTTTTCTACTTTCACAATTTTTTGCATAATATCAGTCAATGAAATCAAAGAACTATCAATATTAAGCAAATCCTCTAGTCCAATATACGCTGGATTTTCAAAAACGATTACAGGTCGTTTTTTGAACCCTTCAACATCAAAAATTTCATAGCTAATTTTCATTTATCGCTCCTGTATTTCCCACCTAAATCACTTGATACATTCCATTAAAATCAAATGATTTTAATGGTTTCAGTGCTGAAAAGAAGCCTCTTTCCTGCAACTCTTTAATTGTTTTAATAATGTCTTCTTCCTGACACTCATTGACTAAGATGAGGTTAGGAACCATTTCATAAAAGCCGTAATCCTTTATTTCTAATTCAAAGTCTTGTTTTAAGCGAATCATTGTATAAACATTTAATTGATAAGCTTTGTTTTCAATAACTACAAATACATCTTCTCGATAACCCTTATTAAAACTTTCATAGGTCATTACCTCTGAATTATTTTCAAAATAGACAATCATTTACTTCCTCTTACTCACATAAAATCTAAAATAGCTTCAATACTTTCTTTTATTCCTTCTGAAAAGTCTGAAGAGTTAGTTTCCAACCTTTCAACTATCTCTTGAAATTTAGCTTCGAGAACTTTTTCTTTTTTATCTGTTAAATCCAAATCTAACAACTGAATGAGATTTAAATAATCTGTTAAAACTTCTCTATTTTGCTTTATTTCTTCATTTCTATCTTGAACAATATATTTGCTTTCTGGCAATACATGTCGGCTCGAATTTCTTAATAAAAAACCAAGTAGTTGATTTTCTCTAAGAACAAAAGAACACTACTTCCAATGAGTAATTAAGTGAATGTTGTTTTTATTTCAATTCAGTAATTTAGGACATTTTTCTACTAAACGACCTATCATAAAAATCTATTTCTTATTACAATTTCTCGAAAAACTTGCCATCCTGATTCATTATTACACTTTTAGGATATTCTTTTTTTAAACCAGAATAAAACTTTTGTACCAATACTTCACTTTGTTCATCGCTTCCTACTTCAACATCTAAAATATAGTTAATTTTCAGTTGATATTCAGAAAGAATTTCAGCATTTTCAGATGCATAATAGTCTAAATCAGAATCAAATTCCGCATAATTAACCCAGATTGTCGCTTCACCATCTTGAATAGTATAGTGACCGTTACTTGTCTCATATCCTTCTAAATGATTTACAATCGAATCCATTTTTTCTTTTGAAATATGCTCTTCTAAAAAAATTTGATAGCTCTTACTCATTTAAAACTCCATATTATTTTTGGTGTAATTGTGACTATTTTTTAACAATACTATTAATACCTTCGAAAATGACATCACGTAATACTTCGTTGTAAGTATCATAGTTTTTGTCAGCTTTAATCTTGTCAAATACTTGTTTTATTACACCATCCACCATTATGGTTAATCCTTCAACCTGTTCCTCAGAACCTTCTTTATTAAATAATTCGTTCATGATTGTCAAATTATTATCGCTCATTTGTCCATCTCCTCAAACTTTCTTTTTTCTTGATTAAACTTTTTTGAAATTAAATCAATATCATTATCCATCCAGTATTGATTTGACTTCTCTATATACTTAGCAATTCCTTCTGTTTTTCCTTTCCAGCCATCAGGAACATATTTTTCATAAGGAACAGCTTCTGGATACTCAGAAATTAGCTCATTATTTATAAAATCTACGTATAAACTTGGCTGTAATGACAAAATAGTATCATCATAGTGATTGTTCAAAACCCATTCATTTAAAACCTCTGTTTCAATAGAAAAAGATTCATAAGGTTGTAGGTATTTTTGGTAATTATCTTCATCAACTACTGCTATATTATTTCTCAAAGATAAAATATAGTCTAAATCTACATCATAACCCACGTTTTTATAAGCCTTTTGATACTTATAAATATCTAAAATCCATATATCTTGAGGAGTTAAATACCAACGGAAGCCATTCAAACTGTTCACACCAACAATTATATTTTCAGCATATTTTGGTTGTAATATCTTCATCATCTCCTATACTTATTCCAGTATTTTAGCAGAATGTGCATATTCTTCAAGCCATTCTATCCAAGGATCCGAAGGAAGTTCATAGCTTACTCCAGGTGTTGTAGGATCAACCAGTTTAGGTGCCATTCCTCCTTGATTTTTCGGATTTGTTTTATAGCCGTATTGATCAACCATGTTTTCTTTAATAATATCATCTAGTTCTTTTGGAACTTGAAATTCAACAATTTCTCCACCAGGTCTAGCAGTATCTCTAAAATATTGAGCATGTTCTAAATCATAAGCACTAACATTTAAATCCGCTGTTTTATTTGGAATAGAAATTGTTCCATCAGCATTTACTTTTATCCTGTATTGGCTTGTTTTCCCTCCAGAACCTCCGCCTTGAACTCTATAGTATTTAACAGTTTCATCTGCGTTACTTACTCTACTAAAATTACTAACTTTATTCTTCACATAATTTGTCGCACTTTTGACATTCGTCTTAACCGTATTATACCCGTTTTTAAGTTTTGCTGGTATCGATGTCAATGCATTTTTAAAGTTGGTAATGCGTGTTTTCGCCATATTTTTAGCCGCCAAGGTCATATCTGATAGATGCTCCAGCTTACTGGCACCACCTTTAAACGCATACTTCATAGCATTGGCTTGCTGAGTTGCCTTACTAAAGGAACGCAGCGCAGATACATCAAAGGCGATACTGACAACGGAAAGGGCTCCTCGTGTCCAGCGCTCCCCTGTATCCAGCTCTCTGCCGCTAATCCAGTCCTTCCCCGTCAGGGCGCTTCCCAGTTCAGCAGATGCCAATGCAATGCCCAGAACTGCACCGGCTGGTGGACAAACCAGACCGACTACTAGGGTCACAGCGGCCAGTCCCAAATTGACCCACATTTCTTTTTCCATTTGCTGATCTTTAATTGATTTATAGTCGAAAGCACCTGTATTTAAGGAGGCAGTTCTAAAATCACTGTAGTTGTCGATCATATCATCTTTATCGCCAGTGTAGTTCACCTTGTATTTATCAAAATCGGCTTTCAGCTGCTTACCCAAAACAGTGTCTTCTGCAAACAAATCATCTGCTGTGATACTGTCTTTTTTCTTTGTAGATGTTTCAAAATTGTAGCCATCCTTAGTTGTCACAACTATTTCTGTTGAACCAATAGTATTATCGGTAGAATAATTATTAATCGATAAAGCTTCCATTGCTTCTACATAGCTGTCAATATCCACATGAAAAGGATCATCAATGTGTTCATCAACAAGGTCATGCGCTTTCCCGCTGTATGTATGGAGCACATCCAACTTGTCGAAAAGATCATTCAGCTTGCTTTTTTTACTAGTATGGGAAAATGAAATCACACCATCGACATCTTTTTCTCTGATTTTTTCTTCTGCTTCTTCCATGTATTTGTTGATATCTTTCAAATCATCAAATACTCCGTCTCCTGCGAACCAGCCTGTACCAATCAGGTTTCCCAGTCCGCTTCTCATTTTCTCCCAGCCGCCAGAGCTGGTTTTTACATCAACCATGTAACGTTTCACCTCCGCTATCCTTGTCCGTATCTGTTCATGATTGCCTGAGCCAGACCTTCGTCTGTTTCAACTGCTTTTTCTATCGTTTTCGTTACCAAACCTGATGCGCGGTAATAATGTCCAATAATCTCTTCTGTCTTTCCAGTCACCTGTTCCAAAGTTTTACAGGCATCTTTAGCTTTTCCATTGATATAAAAATTTGATTGAGCAACTTTTTCTGCTGCGGGAACGATTGTCTCTGTAAACTCAGTTAAAATCTCTTCGAGTCCATCAACAATATCCAGCATTCCCTCGATATCAAATTTCACCATTCCTGCTCCGCCAAGTGCACCAGCTACTGCTCCAACTATTTTGTTCAGCCCGCCTTTCGTACCAGCAATTCCAGCCGCAACGGCAGCTGCTGCGGCGCCTCCTGCCGCTACAGCACCAGCGGCTGCTTCTCTGGCTACTGGGTTCGCATGAGCAGATGTCCATACCGGTTGGGGCATACTACCATAATATGGAATAGACTGATAACTGCCTCCTGACGGATAATTTTGATAGCCTCCACTTGATTGCGAAGTATAACCTCCTGAACCTTGATTAACTGGTCGAAGGCCAGAAGCGGAGCCAGAAGCGGAGCCTGACGCTTGTCCTCCTGGGCGATAGATAGGGTTGGCCTCAAGTGTTTGTCCGCTTGAGCCAGGACGAGTCATTTTATCCGTTGGAACTGCTTGACCACCGGGCCGATCGAATGTATCGGCCTCGAAGGTCTGTCCGGTCGGCCGCTGCATTTTATCCGTTTTTACATTTTGTCCTGCCCCTTCAGTTACATTATGTGCTTCTAAGGTTTGCCAGGTTTGTTTGGATTCAAATGTCTGCCCGCCGGGCCGATACATTCTATCAGCAATTCCTTGATTTATTGGTTCTTGACGAACATATTTGGCTTCAAGAGTCTTTGCACCATTAGTAGAAGCCGACCCTTTTTTAATATAGCTAAAGCTGTTTTCTTTCACATTCCCTTTATAAATCAATGGATTTAAACCGTTCTGCGTACCTGAACCAGTCTGATTAGACTGATATAACGGTCGCTTTAAATCTAATGTCTGTGCAGGCCGCTTATTGATTGATGATAAAATATCCTGTCGGTTATGCCCTGTACTCGGTCGGCTAAAACCAAAATTCTGAGCAGGACGTTTCCCACCATAAAGCATTCCCTGAATATTTTGCCGGTCACTTGAACCAAACGGCTTATGCATTGTTGCTGTAGAGCCTTTACTTATCCCTTTATATTCGACTGTTGCTCCTTTAATGACCTTTGTCATAATGAATTCCCACCCTTCTATTTTTGATTTTTGACAACCTCTTCTATGGAGATATGCAGCGCCTCAAAAACTGTTTTCAAAAAATAGTATTGGCTGAACTGATAATATTTCTCTTTGGTCACATCAATCCCAATCAGCTTTTCTTCTTTTTCAAAAAATAGCCATTGAACATGCTTTTCTTCATTTTGAATATCTTCCTCTTTGAAGATTTCCAGATTAAATATGTCTTCCGAAAACAACTCTTTTTCCCATTCACGCCTTGTTGCATTACGCAATCGTTTAGTACTATACTCCATGTCTTCCGGCAATGGTTCTCTGTTTATCATAGGAACTGTTTCATACATCTCTTTAATAAAAGACAGCTGATCATAAACAATCAATTTATATTCTTTGGTACTTTCGATTTCAGATAGCACAATTAGGTGTTTTTTATCATTGGAGAAGGCAATCATTATATTGTTAATTCTAAGATACTCTGTGCTGACACAATATTCCTCCAAAGCCTTAACTACGTAAAATCCGCCTTCGGTTAATCGGCTTTCTTCACTTAAAATTTTCTTTTCTTTTAATCTTTTTTCAGCTTCCGAGGCAAAAGCAGAATCAAAAAGCATCTCTGATTTTTTATCCGGCATGCCAAAAATAACTTCTACTTCAAAAGCCTCCGCCAGTAAACTTAACTCTGCAAATGAAAATGTTTGATTATTCATTTTATAGACTCCTTACTTTAGAAGGCTCTGAAAGATTATCAAAAGAAGAAATATTATTTTTTAAATTTTTCACTGCTGTTTTTTGAGCTTTCATTGCTTTATTCAAATCTTCATGGTACTGATAAATTAAATCCAGATAGGCAACAAATGCTTTTTTATTTTTTCCAGTCCATTCTGTAGCCTCTACTTTTGCCTTTAAGCTTTTGGCTTTCGTCAGTGTGTCTCCAATTCCTTTTTTCATCGTTTTAGCTGCTTCAATAACCTCTTCCAGTTCGTTACCTCGAATTTCAATTTTAGACATACTACCAACTCCTTCTTATTTTCCAGCCGCTGCTTGCTTTCTTTTTTCCTGCTCTTCTTTTTTCTTTTTCTCTTCTTTGGCTTTGCGATCTCGTTCCTCTGTAATCGCCAGCTGTTTATATTTCTCATATTGTTCTTTAGCTTTATTTTTTGCTGTCACTAAATCCTTCTTTTTTTCCTTTTCACCCTTGATATAGTCATCCAGCTTTTCTGTATACTCCTCACGCTTCTGATCAAAATATTGCGAGGGAACTTTCGAATTAGACAAATTGGGAACTGCCGATTTATACGTACTAATACTTGATTCAGCTGTCGCTATTTTGGACTCAACCTTTGATTGATAGCTTTTCAACGAGTTATAAAGCGACTGATAGGTATCTCTCTTTTCCTCAGTAGGTGTCTTGCTAAACCATCCGAACATAATTATTTCCTCCTTTATTCCTATACAACTAGCTTTCCTATCTTCTAAGTATTTATCTATCTGCGAATCTGTTATTCACTTGGCTAAAGATAAAGGCCATAGTGCCTTTGCCACAAACTTTTCAAAAACGGTTTTTCTTTGCAGGAAGAAGGAGCTGAAAACATTCAAATTTTCAAGCTACTGCCTTCTCCGTTTGTTCCTATGTATGGGGTGAGTCTCTAAAGAGATTCACCCTATTTTTTTACTTTATAGACAACGATATTTTCAATTTATCAGCAAATTCGCTTTCTACCAGATAGCCTTCTGTATCATCTGGCGCCGGCTCTTTATAGCCAAGATTAGAAGCTTTCAGCTGAGACTGATCTGCAACTTTTCCAAGAACAATTCCTTTGTCGAAAGATTTCAGAAGCTTGCTTAAATCGTCGTAACCGTTCACTGCATTAAAGACTGAACCATACAAGAGATACACGCCGACCTGGGCGCCATTTTGTATGATTTGAATAAATAACTTCTCTGCTTCCTTATCAATATCTGCAAGGAAATAGGAGATGTTAGGGATAACGAGAACCAAAGGTTTTACTTTTAGGAGGAACTCCTTCAGATTTGCAACCTCGCCGCTGTCCTTCATATCCTCATAATCATCTTCTCTGTCTTCAATAAATTCGATGATTTTTTGACACATTGACAGGAAGTTTTCTTTTTCAGAGCTGTAGCCAAAAGCTGTTTCCTGATATTCTGCCAGATTTTCTTCCTGATCATCAAAAATCATATAATCATAATGATTTGATTCAGCGATAAAGCCTTGCAGACTATGCATACAGTTCACTAAACGCTCATACTTTGGTGCGAAAACTGGCAAATGCTTGTAAGCTGCAAAAGAGACAGTGATCGGTTCTACTGTTTCATAATGCAGACCAATCGGCATATGACCTTCTGAAATAAGCTGTTGTACACGTTTTTTCTGCTTGAATTCTTCAAAATAAAGAACTTCCGGCACCATTGGTATTTCTTCAGGGCGTTCACCTGTCCAGTAGGCATCCATTTCCGCAACTTCGTCTTGAATGGCTTCAATGATTTGTAGTGTATCCTCCCCTGCAGCCGGTAGAGCTGTTTGGAATAGCTCAGGTTCTTCCAGCTTAATCAGTCCACGCCCTGGCAGGTCGTCGATAGTCAATGTTGTACGTCCCACAATTGAGCGCGGCTCTGCATCATCAATCAGCTTCAACGCAATCTGCAGCTTGATGTTGCTTGAAAGGTTCATCCGCATAGAATTTTGACGTCCAGCCGACAATACCAGATGAAGGCCGATACCGGCTCCTTCACGGGCAACCTGTGTAATCACTTTGTCCAGAAGCTCTTCAAACTTAGCTCCCTTCATCCCTTCGTATCCATCCAACAGGATTAGGATAATCGGCTCTTCTTTGCCGCTGGCTTTTTCGTACATTTCCAGACTGGCTACAGAAAACTCACTTAGCAATTTCTTACGGCGTTTCAGCTCATCGCTAATTCTTCGTGCGAATTTAGCAATTTTTTCTTCTTCATCAATGCTCATCGTATCTGCTACATGAGGCAGCTTCTTCAAAGGTAATAGTCCATTGGTTCCAAAGTCCAATAGATAAACGTTCAGGCGTTCCGGATTGTGCGTACGAGCAAGGTCCATAACCACCGTCTGCATAAAGGTACTTTTTCCATAGCCTGGACTACTGAATACAGCAATATGTCCTTCGTGTGTCATGTTCACGTTTAAGGTTTCCTGCGCCTGCATACTTGGAATATCAACTACACCAAGGGTAGGTTCTAACTGTTGTTTCTCTGTTACCCAAGCTTCCTTGAAATTCGTTGGATGCAGCTCGCTGACAATAATTCTTTCTTCCAGCGGCGGCAGCCATGGTCTTGGCAGCGGCGTAATATTTTCCTGATTTGCTACATCATGAATTCCATCGATAATTGCATCCAATTCAGTTGGAATCTGTTTGACATCTTCTGCATTTTCCAGTCCGCTTAAATCTTCGCTTAGGATTTCGTACTGTCCCAGCTCATTGACTAGATAAATCGTATGATCCTCAATCTGCTGATCGTCTTTATCCGGCTGATAGTCCGCCCCGCTCCATGCACTTTGGAACAACTCATAAATTTCGTTATTCCCAACTTGAAGATAAGAACGTCCTGCCTGTGTGATTTCAGCGGCATCTGCTGTTTTCAGCATTTCCATACTATCTGATTTGTCGGCAACCTTCAGACATAGCTTGAATTTCGAGTTACTCCAGATTTGATCATTTACTACCCCAGAAGGCTTCTGAGTTGCTAAGATTAAGTGAATTCCCAAAGAACGACCGATACGGGCTGTTGAAACCAGCTCCTTCATAAATTCCGGCTGTTCTGATTTCAGTTCGGCGAACTCATCACTAATCAGGAATAAGTGAGGCATTGGTTCATCGACATCACCGTTTTTGTATAGCTTCTGGTACTGGTTAATATGGTTTACGTTGTTCTCTGAGAATAAACGCTGGCGTCTTTTTAACTCGGCATTGATAGAAATCAAGGCCCGCATACTTTGTGCGCCATCCAGATTGGTAATGCTTCCCAGCAAATGAGGCAGGTTTCTAAAGAGATTGGCCATCCCCCCGCCCTTATAGTCAATCAGTAGAAAGGCAACATCATACGGGTGAAAATTCACAGCTAAACTTAGGATATAGCTTTGAACAATTTCCGATTTACCTGAACCTGTCGTCCCGGCAACTAGTCCGTGTGGTCCATGCGCTTTTTCATGGAGATTCAGATAAACAATATCATCCTTCCCGCGAAGTCCCAGTGGTACCGCCAGTGTTTTATGCGGTGAATTTTGTGCCCAGCGCTGCGTTACATTGAACTCATCGAAGGTTTCAATCCCATACATTTCTAAGAAAGTAACAGATTCCGGAATGCTGGATTTTAGATTTTGTAAATGATTCAATGGCGCTAGTAAACGAGGCAGAGCCTCCTTATCAAACCCTGGCGGGAAATGATCCAGCTTAAATGCCGTGTTCATCAATTTTCCTTGTTCCAGCAAAAGAACTCCGGTATTTCGGTCGCGGATATCAATAACTGTCTTGATATTATCTGATAAGCTGCTCATAACATCTTCTACAAAAATCACGCTGCAGCCTAATGCACTAGGGTCCTCATTAAAGAATTCCATAATGACATGGTCAAGAATTAGCTTCTCATCCGTAATCATAACTACATAGTGCGGAGTGAAAATTGTACTATCGCGACTTCCTTTGTTTTCTTCCATCGCATTTTTACGATTTTTCAGAATCTGATTCAGACTGTTTAGTACCTGATCCCGACTTCGCTGATTATAAACAAATCCACGAACATTAACGTCCTGCAGCTTCGCATGAGGCAGCCAGCGCATCCACTCCCACTGGTCCTTCTCAGCCTCAGGAAAAATCGAAATAAACTGTAAGTCATGGTAGCTGTGGAATAACGACAGCTGATTTACCAACAGATGAAGCTGCTCCAACACAAGATTTCTCGGGCCAATGTAGCCTACTGGTCCGTGAACCAGATTAGCCAGAATCGGCATATCCTCCAATTGAAGACTTTTGAGATACAACTCATAGCCCAGCTTTTCAAGTGCATCTGTTTCTTTCCCACGCTCACGGTTGGAGTAGTCAATGTTGCTTGTACTATCTACTCGTCCTAAACCAAGACGATAGTATAGAAAATCAAAATGCAGTGCTGTTTTTTCATAAATTCTCGGGCTATATGTTTTTCCCATTTCCAAAATCTCTGAAACATTCGGATAATGGTAGTGCTGACCTTGCCGCTGTTTTTCATTCAGCTGATACATTTCAACTGACTTATCGACTAGGTATTGGTTGTATTTGACCTCACGATCAATCAAGCTTTGCTTATGTTCCCTTTTATTTTTAAAATAGTTCTGAACAGAAAAGATAATCGTCATCAATGTAGTAGCCGCACTGGCAATGACCAGCATCCCGCTGGAACGCATGAATGCCATTACCCCAGTTACCGCCAGCATAGCAAGAGGCGGAACAATGATTTTTATTAGTTGTTCTTTGGGTTCTTCTTTTGGATCGCTAGGCGCATTAATAATGACCTTTTCTTCTGGTTCCCTGTAGATAATCCGCGGCGAGCGGTGAAAATCAGGATACTCATCATACATTTCATAACGGGAACGATAAATTTCACAAAAATTAGAATTTAGTACAGTTCCCTGCGTTGCATGAATTTCATGTGCGTAGACTTTCAAGGTATGTCTGTCAAATGACAACTCGTCCCCTTTTTCCAGCAAGTATTCTGTACCCGTTATCAGCTGATTGTTCAACGTAATCGTGCCGCCCAGCAAGGTCATTTTCCATTTTTCGCCGGATTTTTCTAAAACTGCTGAAAACTCAGAGTCAGCAATCGTTAGTGATGCTCCTTTTTCATTTCCGATAATAATTTCTTTTTTATCCAACAAATCAAAAATCTTCATTTTTTCAGCGGCTGTCAGTAGAATCGTTAGTTCTTTCCCACTATTCAGCGAAATTTGATGACGCTCATTTTTTGATACTGCTTGTTCAGTATCACCATTTTTCAACAACCATTCACCATCGTAGCGTAGAGAAAGCTGCTCCTCTTCCGACAGCGGCAAGTGAAGATCGGCCTGATTATCATTAGAAAGCAAAAACTCTTTCTCTTGATCGAGTAGGAGCTGATAGCGATAGCCTTCAAAATAGATGACCGCTTGCATTTTTCCCATCTAATTGCCCTCCTGCTGCGTGCTTTCCGTTGTCTGTTCGGCTTCTTCTACACCTAGGTCACGTTTTTCACGATATTTTTGATAATCATCTTCCAGTTTAGAAATTGTTTCTTCTTTTTCAGTTCCTGACATAGCAGCATCATTACGAACTTGTTCAATTTTCTGTGTAATACCATAAAGAATCAAATCAGAATCCTCTAACTTTTTCGCTACGTCCAATGCTTCATCCAAATTTCCCCGGCCATTTTCAATCCAGTAATCCAGATAATTTTCATCTGAGCGCAGGGTAATATTGTTTAAAACAACTGTTTTCTGTTTATCCTGTAAAGCTTCTCCCTGGACAAAACTGTATGCTAGTTCATATTTTTGCGTATAAGGAATAGCATCTGTTTTTACCGGCTCCAACGTTGTAATAACTGCTTCATAGTCATTTTTCAAAAAGGCGGTATCTGTGTCCTGCATCCGATCTAAAAACGGCATCCGGAAAAACAACAGATAAATCAGCGGAATAGCCAATGCAACAGCTAAAATAGGCAACCAAATCGACAGCTGTTTCATCACTGTAAAACGTGTCTTACTGACTTTCCGCGTCGTTTTCTCTGTATGCATCACTGTTTGGTCATAATTTTCAATCAGGTACTGTCTGATTTCTTCAAAACTGCCCAAATTAATGACTGTTTGAATAAATTTTGACCCTTTTTTGATATCCAGCTGTCCTTCATACAGCTTAGAAAAATCTTGATTCCCTTCAAATAGAGTAATAATCAAGCTTTTGTACTGACGCAGCAACAACTCTTCATTAATTACTTGAGGCGGCATCTTCCCTTCCAACCCCCGGTAAGCAATAACCGGCATTAAATTGTAATCAAAAAGAATATTTTCTGGATGGATAAAAAATGTCAGCGGTAATTCCAACAGCTGCTTCACTGTTGCCACATTGACCATTGCCCGTAACTTATCTTCCTTTGAATGAGAAGTCAGCTCAGAAAAAGTGATTTTTTCCTTTGGCAGCTGATAAGTAAACGACACCGCATCCTCTTCCCAATGAATCTCTGTTGCCATCAATAAAGGATGGGCCACCTTTAATAAGGCTAAATCTTTTTCTTCATGCACCTGTACCTCTGATTTGCGCAGCGTAAGCAGCCAGCTTGCCGCGTTCTTTGTATATTCATACGTATGATTCTCAATCGTTATTGCTGCCAATGTTTCTTTAGCTGATTCCATGTACTTGCTCCTCCAACACTTCTATAATATCCCCGTCCGTAATCGGGAAATCCTTAAGCCTTTTTTCTTCATCTAAAAGTATTCCTTTATTAGAAACCTTCAACTGATACTTTTTCAACTCTTTATTTCTCCCAAATATCTGGTTTAGCTCTCTGATAAAACGATAAACCGTAATATTATTGGGAATACGTAAATCAACCATTTTCTCTTTATTATCGTTATAAACTAATGTGATATTAATATGCTCTTTGCTATCTGCCATCTGCTTTTCCTCTTTTTCTTGAATGATACAAAAACAGTGCTGCACCAGTCAGTATCGCTGTTCCTATAAGTAGCGGAAGCAGCGAAGGCGGAGCAGCAGCGAGTGTTCCCGCTGTCTCCTGCTTTGCCAGTTTCACTGTTTCCCCATCGGCAAACAGCTCCTCTGTATCAAACTCTTTCACTGCCGGCGCCTCAACTAAAAAGTATTCAGCCTTTTCCTGTTCTTTTGCTTGTGCCTGCACTTCTTCTGCATGCTTCACTCGTTCTATCATTTCTGCATCAAATAGACGGTCTTCAGCAATGAAGCTTTGTGTCTTATTATCTGCTCCCTGCTCTTTGTTAAGACGGTCTGTTTTTAAATCCAGCTCATTATCCAGCAGCGTTTCTTTAGCTGCAGCAGTTTGCGAAAAGGTTCCCAAACCAATAATCGAAATTGCTAAAATCAGCCATTTTTTCATTTCTTAGCCACTTCCTTTGCCTTTTTCCGAGGCTTCCAGATGAAGATGTTAAACGCTACTAAGGCAGCAATAACCAGTACATATAAAATGATTTTCATAACATCCAACGGATTATTGGATAGGATATCTGCCAGATTATTTTCACCTATCGACAGCGGATTAATCTGTCGGATAAACCCAACCATCGGATTGTTTTCCTTACTCTTACCAATCGCATTCGTGACAAACACGTAGCTGATAAATAAGAAGAGACTCAATCCGAAACCAGCAACATGGAATTGTTTCAATGCATAATGGTTCATCAGTGAGAAAATCAGCATGAAAATCATCACCATCATAATCCAAACAATCTGTGCCTCCTTGGTAATAGCAAGCTCACCAATGCTTAACAGCGCCAGTATCAGTCCAACTAAAACAGCACTTGTACTCAACAAGATAGTTTCCATAATATTGTCTTTGAACCATAGCTGATCACGCTTGAATCTATCTTTAATTCGACGGACAACCGGCTGTGTAGCAAAGAGATAAGCAATAAATAAGCTCAAGGTGAACATTATCAAAATCCACGTAAACGGCTGATTAACTTCCGTTGTCTGAATGGTTGCCTCTGCATTACCAGTAACTGGATTGGCAATAAACTGCAGCAATGTGTTGTTCGGTACACCGTCTTCATACGCATTGTTTAATACTTTGACAAAGGCATCTACAAAGCTGGAATTATTTTCCAGTTCTTTATTCAGATCCTCCATGATTAAATCGGCATTGTTCGACAAATCTTCACTATTTTTCTGTGCATTAGCAACCTCTTTGTTAAAGCCGTCAAAGACGCTTTTCACGCCATTTGCTTCTTCCACATTTTGCTGAGAAGATTCTTTAACCATTTCTGATTGTGCCAAAATGGCTTTTAATGTGTCATTAATCGAATCGATTTCAGTATCCGTTTGATCGTTCATTGATTTGACTAGATCTTCGCTGGATTTTAATGATTCAGAAGTTTCCTGCCATGTACTCAACAATTCCAACTGTGTAGCTACTGAAGAATTTAGGGTACTTGTATTACTTTGAATTTCTCCAAGGGTTTTATTAATTTGCTCATTTTTTGTTTCCATAGATACAGCAAGATCTTTTAAGGTATGCAGCTGCGTCCATTGCTTTTCAAAATCACCTTCACTGTTCATAAATGACTGATTCAACACAGACTTGAAAACGTCAGTTAGCTTCATATCAAGGAAGGTATGGAAAGTGATAAATGGATAATCTGAATATTCTTTTAGTTCTTCATCTACCGTTTTATAGAGCTCTAAAATTTTTCCAATTTCTTCAGAGTATTCGCGTTTGGCATTTTGATACTCTGTCGAAAGAAAGACAGATGTGTCTAGGGATTGCTCCCATTCAACATAATAACCAGCCTGAGCTCTCGTCAATGCATCTGCTGAATGAGGAGCTATATCTTCAAGAGATTCTGTGCTATCTCCTGTTTCAGTTTCATTCTCTGCTTCATTCTCACTAACTGAGCTCTCATCGGTTAAAAGGTCCGTTGATTCTTCAGACATTTCTTCAAGTGAGTCATCCGTGACTCCCTCAATTTCATCTGAGTTCGTCGTATTCATTGGCTGAATAAGTATGTTTTGCTCATCTTGAACTATTTCATATCTAACTGGTTCTACTGACCCTCCATTATCATCCACTTTTGACTGTACAGCCTTGATGGTCATAGTTGGGTCTTGTACAGATTCATCATACGCAGTTTCAAATTTATAATTAACTTTAAGCTCTCTCTTTGTTCCTTTAGTTACTATATATTTCTGTGGAATAACTCCGTCAGCCGTCATTCTTTTGGCATTATCAACTGACATGACATCCACACCAACTGGAGGATTAATATACAGGTAAGAATTTTCTCCGACATTTCTCCAAGTGATTTTAAAAGAACGGTTGTATTGAGAACGAGTAGATATATTCTCTCTAAGATTCAGTAGAGCATCATGTTTCTTCTTCAACTCACTATAGTAACTACCATATCCTGTGTCCACATCCGCATTATCTGCAGAAAAATCTAATAATGGCACTGCAATATAAGGATCAAGATCCTTCCACTGATCAACGCCATAATACTTATCATTTTCAGCAATAATCTGTGCATTGATATCATTGATTTTTTCATTAATTTTTCCTGTACCGTTTAAGTAACTTTCAATTTCAGTTAACGGATTTCCTAAGCCGCTAGTCGAATTCCAGTATGGAGCATTATCATAGTGGAAAATCGATGCAAAGGCATCAAACTCAGCAGTATTCCGAACTGGAAGTAAGTTTAATCGATCCTGCATTTTTTTAACATATTTTGTATTGAACTCAGAAATGTTTTTAAAGGCATCAGTTGATTCATTATTTTCTAAATCAGGATCAGAGTTATCATTTTTCTTCAGTACATCCCTCAACGTAATTTCCGGATACGTTTCTCCTTCTATAGGAGCTTTGTAGCCAAAGGAAAGATAAAACTGCTCTTCATAGGTTCCAAAGAAATTGTCCCTTAATTTATTCAATGCTTCAATTTGTTCTTCAATATCTAATTTGGATTGTTCGAAGTCTCCTGTCAGACCAGCCATCTGCTGGAAATACTCCCCTTCTTCCATTGAAATAAAATTATTCGTAAAGAATTCATTTACCTTGTCTACTTGTCCAAACAGCTGATTCGTTTCAGAATTTAAAATACTACTGTCTAATGAAAGCAATATCTCTACAAACTCTTCATATGTCAGTTTGCCATCTGCTCGCTGCTGCAGCAGCTGTTCCAGAATAGAAGAATAATCTTTATGGCTATCCACTAATGAAGTCGTTGTATCTGTAAAGCTCGTTAATAAATCAGCCAACAAATTATTGGACTGTAAAGCACTATCTGATTGACTAGTGATTGCTGGTAAATAGTTTTTAAAATCAATTGTCGGCTGATACAAGATATTCTGGAACTCGTCAACCGAAGCCGTCTGATTGGTATAAACCTTTTCAATATTTTTTTGTGCAGTAAACAAATTATCAATAATACTGACAACATACATATCTACCAGCTGCTGATTCAGTCCGCTGACAATCCGACGCCCGACGCTCTTAGATTCATTCTCCAATGCACTATTGCCATTGGAATTAATTTTGTAATTGATTTGAACCTTCTCTGGAGAAGTACTGTCTAACTCAAGTAATTTATCAGAAAAACTGCTGGGAATCGTTACTAATAAATTATATGTACCATTCTTTAGACCGCTCTCGCCTATTCCCCGAGATACTGTATACCAGTTATGATCGGTATCCTTCTCAATCTTCTTCACATAGTCAGCACCTAAATGATAGGTTCTGCCATTACGTGTTACCCCTACATCCTCATTAACTAAGGCTATGTTCAGTCTGGTTTCTTCTTCCTGTTCTTTTTTTGCAGAAATATCGGTGAAATCACGATTCATAAATATAAGGGTAATAAGAAGGATCACTACCATCCAAACAGACCTTAAAATATAATAAAGTTTCTTATTATTCATCTCCACTCTCCTAAAAATAAAATAAAAACTATTTATAACTAAAAATATAATTACATAAAGAACTAAATAAACTTCTATTAAAAAGATAAACTATTTTTTGGATAACAAAAAAGAATAGGGGGAGGTTGAACCCCCGCTCTATTCCTTCTGCGTTACTTTCATTCGTTACAAAAGTAACCGTTGTTTTTATTGTAAACCGTAAACTTTTGAAAGCTGTTCATCAGTTTCTCTCATGATTCTAGCGCTTTCGTTCAGTTGTGAATTGATATCTCTTAATAATTCAGCAAACTGTTGTACTTTTGGTGACAGTTCTTGGAATTGAGCATCAAATTGTCTCGCAGCTTCACCTTCCCAGATACCAAGGATTACTTGCTGCTCGCTTGTTAAGTTTTGTAGTACTTGATCGATATCGTCAGCACCTGTACCATATTTCTTTGCTGAATCTTCTAAAGCACCAAAATCCATTTTCATATTACCAGCCATTTTACATTCCTCCAATTATAATTAATATTTATATAGAAAGTTTCTTATTCTTTCTAACAGAGTAATTTTACCATACTTCTTTATTCATAGTATCTAAATGTAAAAACTTGCAGTTTATAAGTAAAAAATAGCATATTATACAAATTTAATCATTTCGTTCAATTTGTTCGTTAGACGTTCTAAATTACTTTTTATTTTCACTAAAAAAACAAAAAAAGCAGTACATTTTTTCTAGTATCGAAAAAACTATACTGCCCTTTTTGATTTCTATTAAATAAATAGAAAACTACTTTATTGATTTTACTCTTCTTTGATTTACAAAAAAAGCATATTTTGATTTCAAATCCTCTTTAAAGGTTCTGCTAATAGAAATAGCTGCCTCGCTTATCCCAGTTTCACTTTTCGTTCGAACGAATACCTCACCATTGACCACTTTTGTCACATAGTTAAGATTGACTACATAGCTGCCGTGAATCCGGATAAACAAATCAGGATTTAATTTATTCATAATTTCAGACATTGTTAAATAACTCTTATAGATTTCATTTTCTGTGTGGATATAGGCAATTCTGCCTGACTTTCCAATATATGAAATATCATTCATTGAAAGAAGAAAGTTTCTTTTCTTAAAGGAAAACTCAAAATAAGGATGAATGGTATTAAAATATCTACGGGCCCGTTCAACTGTTTCTTTTAGCGTTTCAAATAGAACTGGCTTTAGCAGGTAGTCAAAGGTTTGAAATTTGAATACCGATGCCATCTTCTCCATATCCTCTGATAGAAAAATAATTAACGCTTCAAGATTACTCTCTCTTATAGCCTCAGCAGCTTCTATCCCTGAGAGCTGTTTTCCTTCAACTGCTAAAAAATAAATATCAAACCTTTCTTCCTCTGCTCCTATTGCCTTTAACAAGTCTAGCCCACTATCAAATGTAGCCAGTTCATGCTCTTGACTCGCCAGCGACAATAACAGAGATTGTAAAAGATTCAAATCATCAACATTTTCATCAAATAATGCAATTCTCATTTCCCTCTCCTCCAGCAACCTTTTTCACCTTTTTTAATTAGAGCTCCAACATGCTCTATATAGTTATAATACCACAAAAAGCCGAGAATTATTCTCAAAAAATGAAATCATTATCTTTTTACTTCGTTTATTTCACCTACAAAGGAAATAAAAAACAGTCTGAAGAAATTTTCTTTAGACTGTTGCAGTGATTTCATGTTTATAAAATAAAAAATATCTTATATCTTTTCAATCCAGCCTGCTGGTGCTTCCACATCACCAAACTGAATTCCCGTTAGTTCATCATACAATTTTTGCGTAACTGGACCTACCTCAGTTTCACTATAAAAAACATGGAAAGAATCAAATGTCTGGATGCCGCCTATTGGTGAGATAACAGCAGCTGTTCCACAGGCTCCAGCCTCTGAATATTGATCCAGCTGATCCAAATACACATCCCCTTCTAAAACTTCCATCCCCAGCCGATGCTCAGCCAGATAAAGCAAAGAATACTTGGTAATGCTTGGTAAAATCGACGGCGATAGCGGCGTTACAAAACGATTGTCCGCAGTAATACCAAAGAAGTTTGCCGAGCCCACCTCTTCAATCTTTGTATGTGTTTCAGGATCAAGATAGATACAGTCAGAGAATTTTCGTTCATGAGCCTGCTCTCCCGGGTACAAGCTAGCAGCATAATTCCCGCCAACTTTCACTGCCCCTGTTCCTTGCGGGGCTGCTCGATCATAATCAGAGACGATAAAGTTCGTTGGTGTCAACCCACCCTTAAAGTAGGCACCAACTGGCATACAGAAGACCGTGAATAAATACTCTGGCGCAGGGTTTACACCAATCCCAGGACCAATCCCAATCAACAAAGGGCGAATATATAATGTCGCACCTGTCCCGTAAGGTGGAACATAATCACTATTTGCTCGTACCACCTCTTTTACCGCTTGAACAAACTTCTCTTCCGGCACTTTAGCCATCAATAAACGTTCTGCACTACGATTCATTCTCCTTGCATTTTCTTCCACCCGAAACAAGTTGATAGAACCATCTTTACATCGATAGGCTTTAAGACCTTCAAAGCTCTGCTGTCCGTAATGGAGAGCGGCTGATCCTTCATGAAGGTGCAGTGTATTGTCCTCCGTTAGTTGTCCTTCATCCCATTCGCCATCTTTCCAGATAGACAGATAACGGAATGGTGTTTTGATATAGTCAAAGCCCAAGTTTTCCCAATCGATCATTAATATTCCCCCTCATTTTTCAGAATATTGTAACATATTCTCTTATTGATTGTTAGATTTTTCTGAAAATTTTACTGAGAAAGCCAACAAAGCTGGCAGGTTTTCAACTTTTTGGGTAAAATAGAGAAAGTGTCATATTAAAGGAGGAAACACTATGTTTCTACTTCAACAAAGAACAACGTTACAGAGTACCACAGATTCATCAGGTCTATACATAACAGAAGAAACCGTAAAAAAAGTCAATGCTTTCCAACGGTACTGGCAGTCCATTGACTGGGATAAGATTACCGCAGTCATCATTGAAAAAGTCATTTATATTGCCTTTCTCATCCTTTTATTCTTATTAATTAATCGAATAGGTAAAGCCTTAATCAATCATTTATATAAAAATCAGATTGGTAAAAAGCAATCACTCAGCAATAGCCGTGTTAATACGCTGCATTTATTAACAAGAAATGCTTTTCAATACACACTGTTTTTCTTTTTTATCTACTCCTTGTTAAGTGTCATTGGCGTACCGATTGGATCGCTGCTGGCTGGAGCAGGTATCGCCGGTGTCGCCATTGGTTTAGGAGCTCAAGGCTTTATGAATGATATTATTACTGGCTTTTTCATCATCCTTGAACAACAGATGGATGTAGGAGATTATATTCGTCTGCTAGCCTTGGATATTGAAGGAACGGTCACTTCTATTGGTCTGAGGACAACCCAGCTAAAGTCATTGGATGGTACCGTCCATTTTATTCCCAACCGCAGCATCGTAACAATCAGCAATCTCTCACGCTCCAATATTCAAGTTATGATTGATGTTCGCATTGTGCCGGAAGAAGGGATTGAGCAAATCCAGCAAACAATCACTGAAGTAAATGAACGGCTTGCTGCCAAGCACGAAGAAGATATTCAGAATGGACCAACACTTTTTGGTATGGTTGATTTAGGCAACGGCAACTTTGCCATTCGTACGATTATGTATGTTCTCAATGGTAAACAGGCTTCCATTAAAGAAGATTTTCTTTCTCAATATGTCGTTGCTTTATCCGAAGCAGGCTTCAGTATTCCTAATAGCCCAATTACGATAAAATAAAAAAACTACCCATTGAAAAGTGGGTAGTTTTTTCGGCTCTATACTTTTTGATGTTGGTGGAATTCCACCAATATCTTTTTTATTTTCCAAAACAATAGAAAAGACACCTTGAAATCCTTTAGAATTAATTTGGCGAACCAATCCAAAAGGAGGAATCAAGA
>NZ_JBTXLW010000004.1:0-261463 GCF_054871795.1 Enterococcus sp. LJL51
GTTTTCAAAGGTCTACATCATTGCCTCGCAGCAACTTTTATATCTTATCAAATCTCCGATAAGATGTCAACTCTTTTTTTGAAAAAGTTTTAAGTTGATGGAACTCGGCAATCCGTTGTTGTGTTTCATAACAACTGTTTCAGTTTATCAGCTTCTTTGTTATTTGTCAACAACTTTTTTGCTGATTCAACAAGTTTTTTCTTCTCTCTGGATGTTATTCTATCCAGCTGTCTGAAAGTCATTGTCTCGTCTTGCGACATGTAATAATATATCAAGTTTCAACGCTTAGGTCAATCAAAATATTGCATTTTTTTCAACTTTTTTCATTACCGATTGTTCGTTATATTTCTTTCTTTATCGTTCGCATTTTCATCTCATTTTTCAGTTTTGTTTCTATTTATAATCGACATTCTAAGGAAAATGCTTTTCACCTACTAAAGTCTTTAACAGCTCTTTTTAATTTAAGATAACCAATCTATATATTTTACTATTTTGGCTTGTCCCAGTTTCGTTATAAAAATAAGGAACTGTGACAAAGTCTACTTTGACCGTCACAATTCCTAAGTTCCATTGCAGCTAATCACTTCTGAAATTAGCAGATTTTTGATTTTTTAACGCATCGTCGGGAATAGAAGTACATCTCTAATTGACTGAGCATCTGTCAACAGCATTACCAAGCGGTCAATACCGATTCCCAGTCCACCGGTTGGCGGCAGGCCATACTCCAAAGCCTCAATGAAGTCTTCATCCACACCATGAGCTTCGTCATTCCCTTGTTCACGCTCTTTTTCCTGATCTTCAAAGCGTTCTCTTTGATCAATCGGATCATTTAGTTCTGTAAACGCGTTGGCAAATTCTTTACCAACAATAAACAGCTCGAAACGGTCAGTAAAGCGAGCATCCTCAGGATTTTTCTTTGCAAGAGGTGATACTTCTACTGGATGACCGTAAATAAATGTAGGCTGCAGCAGTGTTTCTTCTACAAATGTTTCAAAGAACTCATTTAAGATATGACCGACAGTCATATTATCGTTAATTTCTACTTTGTGTTCTTTAGCAAAAGCACGAGCCTCTTCCACGGTCATTTCCTGCCAGAAATCTACACCTGTTTGCGCCTTGATAGCATCTACCATGTGAACACGACGGAACTCGGAGCCTAAGTCTACTTCTTTTCCATCATAGGTAATTGTTGTAGTCTTCAAAACCTTTTCTGCGGCATTCCGAATAATACCTTCAGTTAAATTCATGATGTCTTTAAAATCAGCATAAGCAGTATAAGCTTCCAGCATTGTAAATTCAGGATTATGAGTTGTATCGATTCCTTCATTACGGAATACACGTCCAATTTCATAGACCTTTTCCATTCCCCCAACAATCAGCCGTTTTAAGTGAAGCTCCAAAGCAATACGTAAGTATAAATCTATATCTAGAGCATTATGATGTGTAATAAACGGACGGGCAGCTGCTCCGCCTGCTTCATTATGCAGGACAGGTGTTTCAACTTCTACAAATCCCTGACCGTCTAAATAACGGCGGATTTCACTGATAATTTGACTGCGCTGCATAAAGCGGTCAAAGCTCTCTTTATTGCTAATCAGATCCAAATAGCGTTGGCGGTATCTTTGTTCGATATTCGTTAAACCATGGTATTTATCTGGAAGCGGACGTAAGGATTTAGTCAACAGGACAATTGTCTTCGCCTTAACAGTTACCTCGCCAGTATCTGTTTTCATAATTTGACCTGTCACGCCGAAGAAATCCCCTAAATCAGCATGTTTGAATAGTTCATAGGCCTCATCACCTACTTGGTCTTTTCTTACATAGATTTGAATCTGACCTTCACGATCCTGCAGATGGGCAAACCCGGCCTTACCCTTTCCACGCTTTGTCATCATACGGCCAGCAACGCTTGCTGACAGTTCTTTTTCGTTTAGTTCTTCTTTCGTTTGGGCATCAAATGCTTCATGAAGTTCAGCAGAATTATGGGTACGGTCAAAACGTTTACCGAATGGATCGATTCCTTCTTCACGTAGTTTTTCCATTTTTTCGCGCCGCACAAGCATTTGATCATTCAAATCTGCGACTTGAGATTGTTCTTCAGCCACTTTGTTTCCTCCATTCTTAAATAAACATATACTTATAATGCCACAGCAATTCCAAAAAAAGCAAGCCGAATTTTATATTCGGCTTGAATTAATCGGTTAGACAACTTCTTCAGTTTTTTCTTTATCGATTTTTCCAATAAATGCATCCATCAGATCTACGATTTCTTTTTGTGTATCCGCCTGATTAATGGCTACTTTCACTTTAGCTGCTCTCGGAATCCCTTTTAGGTAATAGGAGGCATGCTGCCTAAATTCTCTGGCCGCTACAAACTCGCCTTTCAAATCAACTAGTCTTTGCAAATGAACCTTGGCGGTTTCTACTTTATCAAACGGCGTTGGTTCTGGAATCAGCTCACCAGTTTCCAAATAATGCTGCGTCCGATGAATCATCCACGGATTGCCTAAAGCAGCTCTGCCTATCATTACCCCATCTGCACCAACGTATTCAAGCATTTTTTTTGCATCTTCCGGCGTACGGACATCCCCATTCCCCATAAAAGGAATCGTCAACTGACTTTTAACTTCCTTAAGAACATCCCAATCTGCTTTTCCTTCGTACATCTGAACACGGGTTCTGCCGTGCATCGCAATAGCCGAAGCACCGCCTTTTTCAGCTGCCAATGCATTATCTACAGCAAAAAGATGCTGCTCATCCCAGCCGGTTCTCATCTTAACAGTTACCGGTAAATCAACAGCTGAAGAAACGGCATGAACCATTTCATAAACCTTATCCGGATCCAGCAGCCAGCGGGCACCTGCTTCGGCTTTAATCACTTTATTCACGGGACAGCCCATATTAATATCAATAATGTCAGCTTCCGTATTCTCTTGGACAAACTGAGCCGCTTCCACCAGCGTCTCTTTATCTCCGCCGAATATTTGTAGGCTTAACGGATGCTCTCTTTCATCTATATACAGCATTTCCAATGTTTTTTTATTTCTAAAATGAATTCCTTTATCACTAATCATCTCACAAACGACTAGTCCTGCACCAAATTCCTTCACAGTAACCCTAAAGGCAGCATTACTGATACCAGCCATTGGTGCAACGACCACTCGGTTAGGAATTTCTACATTTCCGATTTTCCACATCGCTATTCCCCCTGATTGTTCTGTGTATTCCTAATTGCTTCTTCTTTAAGCTCAATTAAATCCTCTTCACTATAATGGTACTTATTTCCACAAAATTGACAAACTGCTTCTGCTCCATGATCTTCTTCAATCATTGCATTGATTTCTTCAAGCCCTACTGCAATAATTGCTGTTCCAAACTTCTCTTTTGAACAATCACATTTGAATTGGACCGGCATTTTTTCGAGAATATCAACCTCGCCTTCTCCTAGTAAGCGTTCAAGAATCTGCTCTGGTGCTTCTCCTTCTTCAAGAAGGCGGGAAATCATCGGAACCTCCGTTAAACGCTGTTCAATAAGGTCAATAGTTTTCTCATCAGCTCCAGGCATTACCTGAATCATAAAACCGCCGGCTGCTTTCACCTGTTCATCGGTATCTACTAGCACACTTAATCCAATAGCTGAGGGTATTTGCTCTGACACAGCCATAAAGTATGTAAAATCCTCACCAATTTCTCCAGATACAATCGGTGTTTGTCCAGAAAAAGTCTCCTTTAAGCCTAAATCCTTAATGACAGTAAAAATCCCTTCAGTCCCGACAGCTCCACGCACATCAATTTTGCCATTGTTATTTAGAGGCAGACTAATATGAGGATTCTTGATATACCCCTTAACATCGCCGCTGCCATTACTATCTACAATAATAGATCCTGCTGGTCCATTTCCCTGAACCTTAACAGTCAATTTATCTTCACCTTTGAGTGTTGCACCCAATAAAAGCGCACCAACCATTGTTCTACCAAGCGCTGCCGTTGAAGCACTCCATGAATCATGTCTTTTCTGCGCCTCTGCAATTGTGTTTGTTGCACAAAGTGCATAGGCTCTAATTGAACCTTTATAACACAGGGCTTTAACTAAATAATCTTCCATTGTTTTACTTCCTCATCTCTTGTGCGTTTTCATTCATTAACAGATAATACTAGGATTTATTCTTTTTTTCAACTAAAGAATTCTAACATTGTAATTATTGAATGCTAGTTTGGAGCACAAACGAAGGCTTAAACGTTTTTTCACGAGTACTCGATTGTGCAGCGAGGTCAAAATAGTTTTTCTAATCTCTTTGCCAACAAAAAGACAGCCGCAGAGGAGCACCTCCGCAGCCGTCTTCCTTCATTCCAGCATAATCTCATTTAATCGTTTACTGATTATCATCCGTATCATCAGAAGATTGATTTTCATCTTTTTTATCAAGCTGAACTTTCTTTTCTGCTTCATCGGCTGCAGTTTTCACTTCTTTCGATTCAGCATCCAGTTCTTGTTTATCTTCATTCACTGCCAGCTTCTCTTCTGCTTGTTTTTGTGCATCTTTTTCTTCCAATGCACGTTTTGCTTCTTCAAAAGTTTGAGCTTTTTCGCTTGGAAACTCAGAAGGTGTTCCAGCAGGCATTTCCCCTGTTTCAAACAATGATTTAATTGCCTTAGCATCCAGAGTTTCATACTCAAGCAGCATTTCAGCAATTAGTTTATGTTTGTCACGATGCGTCTCGATGATTTCGCGCGCTTTTTCGTGGGCTTCAAACAAGATCTTGCGTACTTCCTGATCAATTTCAAAGGCAACTTGTTCAGAGTAAGCTTTTGTCTGACCGTAATCACGACCAACAAAGACCTGATGGTTCCCTTCGTATTGAACTGGGCCAAGCTTGTCGCTCATTCCATATTCAGTAACCATGCTGCGAGCTAAGCCTGTTGCTTGCTCAAAGTCATTAGATGCGCCTGTTGACTGAACATTAAAGACGATTTCTTCTGCTGTACGTCCGCCAAGCAAACCAACTAACTGCTCAAACATATCTTCTTTTGTCATTAGGAATTGATCTTCTTTTGGAAGAGCAATCATGTATCCGCCTGCACGACCGCGAGGGATAATCGTTACCTTATGCACAACACGGGCACGGCTTAGGACTAAACCAACGATTGTATGTCCAGCTTCGTGGTAAGCCACCATTTCCCGTTCTCTCTTGCTGATAACACGGTCCTTTTTAGCAGGTCCGGCGATTACACGATCTTCTGCTTCATCGATATCGGAAGCATCAATCTTCTTCTTGTTTCTACGTGCAGCAACTAGGGCTGCTTCATTCAATACGTTTTCTAAATCTGCACCGGCAAAGCCTGGTGTTTGTTGTGCAACGACTTTCAAATCTACATCATCTGCCAAAGGCTTATTACGAGCATGTACCCGTAAAATAGCTTCACGTCCTTTAACATCCGGACGGCCAACTAAAATCTGGCGGTCAAAACGACCTGGACGAAGCAGTGCTGAATCCAGTACATCTGAACGGTTCGTTGCTGCAATGACGATAACTCCTTCATTGCCGTCAAAACCATCCATTTCTACTAGCAACTGGTTCAGCGTTTGTTCACGTTCATCGTGTCCGCCGCCCATACCAGCTCCACGCTGACGACCAACAGCATCAATTTCATCAATGAAGATAATTGCAGGTGCATTTTTCTTCGCAGTTTCAAATAAATCACGTACACGGCTGGCACCGACCCCTACAAACATCTCTACAAATTCAGAACCAGAGATAGAGTAGAACGGTACACCTGCTTCCCCAGCTACAGCCTTAGCAAGCAAGGTTTTACCAGTTCCGGGAGGTCCTTCCAGCAGAACGCCTGCCGGAATACGTGCACCTAGTTCAACAAATCGGCGCGGATCTTTAAGAAATTCAACAACTTCTACAAGCTCTTGTTTTTCTTCTTCTGCACCGGCTACATCAGTAAAGCGTACACGGCTGGCTGTTTTATCCGCTTCTTTGGCTTTTGACTTACCGAAGTTCATTACTCGGCCGCCGCCACCTCCACCGCCGCCTTGTTGTCCCATCATCATATAGAACATAAAGAACAATAAAATGATTGGCAGGAAGCTAAAGATTAGAGAAATCCATGTTCCGCTTGTTGACTGTTCCTTAACAGTCAGTTTTACTTCTTTTTGCTGCGCAGCATTTTGAATCTCCGTTAAAGTTGTATCTGTCGGCAATACGATGGTTGAGAATCTCTTGGTTGTCACACCAGAAGAGCCCCACAAAGATAAACCGCCTTCGTTTTCAACTTTCTGTTCTTTTTTGTATTCTCCGACTACTTTAAACACACCATTTGTCGGCTGAATTGTCATTGTTTTAATGTCTCCGTCGTTTAACTGCTGATTAAAAGTGGAGTATTCGATATCAGGGGATTGAGAGCCGTTGTTTCCAAAAATAAAGCTTCCAACCATGATCATCGCTAAAATGACTAATACATAATATAGGCCGTTTTTCATGCCGCCACCTTTTTTATTCATGCCTGTCCTCCTAGCATCATTTGTTAACAATTATTAACATGTCTTAGTTTTATCAATTCTGACCTTTATATTGTAACATACCCGTTTCAAAGAGAGATATTAATTTGATTCATAAATTTCCGGTTTAAGAACACCAACGTATGGCAGGTTCCGATATGCCTCAGCATAATCAAGTCCGTAACCGACAACAAACTCATTAGGAATGTTAAAACCGACATAATCTGCGTCGATATCAACAACGCGTCCTTCAGGTTTATCCAAGAACGTAACAATTTTTACAGAAGCCGCTTTTCTATATTTGAATAAATCAACTAGATACGCTAACGTACGTCCGCTGTCAATGATATCTTCCACGATTAAAATGTGGCGACCTTCAACGTTTGTATCCAAATCCTTAACAATTTTCACTTCGCCGGATGAAACAGTTGCATTTCCATAGCTGGAAACATCCATGAAATCCATTTCTAGATTAATATCCATTTCACGAACGACATCAGCAAGGAATGGTACTGCGCCTTTCAGAATACCTACAACTAAAGGTGTTTTTTCTTTGTAGTCCTCTGTCAGCTTTTTCCCAAGCTCAGCTGTTTTTTCAGTGATTTGTTCTTTTGTAATCAAAATATTCTTAATATCCTTCTCTAGCATGATGCTCTCCTCTCAATTTACTCCTTTGTTATGTAAAGGAGCCTGTAGTGTATTTTATCAGTTTCTTGTGGAATACTCAAATAGGAATTTGCAAAACCAGGCACCCAAATCAGCTCCTGATGATTGTTAAAAATCAGCCATGCTTTTTCTCTGAGACTATCGGGAACCTTACGATCGATAAACAAACGGTTTACACGTTTTGTCAGCTTCTCGGTCAATGCAATCCGGTCGCCATTTTTTCTCCGGCGGATGGTCAGCGGGCCCGTTAGCTGACTTGAGACAGCCAGCTCCTTCGTCTGCCATTCTTTGACCTTTTTCGGAAACTCCAACAGCTCATCCGGTGTCTCAAATCCCAGCCATTCAGTTTCAGAAAGGAAGATGCCTTGTCCTTTTTCAAGAAAATAAACCTCTTCTGCAGCTTTCACCTGTGTTCTTTTCCGTAGATAGCCTTGACTATACTCTTTAATAAACAGCCAGTCATTTTCAAACGACAGTTGTTTTTGCGGCGCCTGCCCTGAAACTAAATCAACTAACCTCTCCAGCTGCTCATGCTTTATCTCAACTTTTTCTGGAATTAACGTTTGCTGCAGCAGATTTTGAAAAAAGAAATACTTAAAAGCGCGGCTTTTGTTTTCGAGCATCTTCAGGTCGAACCGCCAGCCATCTTGAATTTCTTGGACACCCTGAGCGTAAACTCCTTTTACAACTTCCTCAATCAGTTCAGCTGCATACTGCACCTGACAGCTGAAATCAGCCGTATGCTTAAGAAATCCGGCATTTTCTTCTTTTAACTTGGGTATTACCTGATGGCGAATCCTATTTCTAAAATACCAGTCAGAAAAATTTGTACTATCTTCAAAATACACAATTCTCCGTTCTTTTGCGATCAGTTTCAGCTCATCTTTAGAAAAAATCAATAAAGGTCGAACTAAACGCCCTTTACCAAAAGACCGGCTGGATTTAATACCAGACATATTCAGTAAGCTGCTTCCCCGTGTTAATTTCATAATAATCGTCTCGGCCAAATCATCTCCATGATGAGCCGTCATTAGCATAGAATACTTGTCACTTCTCATAACCTCTTCAAAAAAATTATATCTGAATGCTCTCGCCTCAGCTTCCATTCCCTGAACAGGCGTTTTGATACCCCACCTTTTACTATAGAAAGGAATCTTTTTTTCTTCGCAAAACCGGCTCAGCCATTCTTCCTCGTCAAAGGATTCTGGTCGAAGCTGATGATTGACATGAGCTACACCGATTACACAGCCGCTTTTTTCAGCTGCTGCCAGCATCAGATGCAGCAATACCATTGAGTCAACGCCTCCTGAAACAGCCAACAGAATCCGTTCGCCCGAATGCCAGAAGCCTTGTTTCAGACCTTCCTGATAAAATCCATCCAGCATCATCCTTCCTCCTCCTGTAATTGGTTCTCTATTTTCCAACATAAAACAAAAGAGCCGGGAAAAATTCCAGACTCTTCTGTCTCAAACAACATAATCGAAATCAGGCAAGTGGATATAAACACTGCTTTTTTTCGAATGATTGCTGTTTTTTCTTCAAAACAGCTGTTTCACAAATTTTTTTTGCTCATTGTCAGATTAATTGCGGCGTCCGCCTCGTCCGCCTCGTTTTCCTTCAGTGTTTCTACGCAAGGAAGACAAACGATCATCACTATCCTTTAAAAAGGAGCTCATCAGCGTGTCAAAATCCTGTTTGCTGTTGTTATTGAAATTATTATTATTCATCGGCTTGTTAAATTGTTTTTTAGGTGCAGAATGATGCCCTCTGTCCTGATTTTCCTGATGATTGCGACGTTGAAAATTACTCTTAGGTGCTTCAGCGTTTTCCTGCGCTTTACGAATAGACAAGCCAATCTTGCCATCGTCTCCTACAGAAGTAACCTTTACTGTCACTTCATCTCCAACAGTTAATATATCATTGATATCTTTAACGAATCCGTTTGATACCTCACTGATATGGACTAAACCAGTCTTCCCTTCACCTAAATCGATAAAGGCCCCAAAATTAGTAATTCCTGACACTTTTCCCGGCAGCTTTGCTCCTACTTCGATTGACATAAAAAATGTGTTCCTCCTATTTTCACCCTATATAATTATATATTCAGCCGTCATCTGATTATTCTTCAGATGATTGAGGCTGTGATTGACTGCTTTCTGCAGTAGACTGCGTTGTCTCTTTGTCTTTATCTCCGCTGAGTGCTGAATTAAATTCCAGACCAGGGTAGATTTGTTCACCTTCTTTAGATAGAAGATAACGGTTTCTGGCTAGCTTAGCAACATAATTTGGATCCTTCAGTAAGGCAACATCCTGATCCAGGCGTCCCAGCTTTTTATCCATTTCTGCTGACTCTGCTGCAACTTCAGATTTTTGCTCTTTAAAAGCATTCAACTCATGATAATCCTTAAGCAGCTCAAAACCGGAAATCGAGAACACTACGACGGCTAATAGAAAAATAACCGCAAGTCGGCGACGTTTAAAAATCAGCTGTTTCTGCTGTTTTTGGAATTCAGCAAACTGTTCTTTGGTATAATCATTGTCCAGCGCAGCAATTTTATTGACGTTTTTATCCTTTTTCTTCATGTTTTCCGCTCACTTTCGTATGTCCGCTTTATTATACCAACATCTTCAAAGGTTGTCTAATCTAAATCGCTGGAATTATCAACTCTTGTTTCAGAAACGATTGTGTACATTTTATCAGCATCTTCTTTTTTCGTTGAATCATGGAGTTCTTTGACTGCAACCTCAAGAATTTTGTTGCCAAAACGAATTTTCACCTGATCGCCTATCTTAACACTACTGGAGGATTTTGCCAAAATCCCATTAATTTGGATTCGGCCTTTATCTGCAACTTCTTTTGCAACTGACCTTCTTTTAATGATACGTGATACTTTCAGAAATTTATCTAAACGCATATTACTCCCTCTTCTTCGTTCTTAAAATTTTCTTGCCAAATGGCAGCATCAGCCATTCACGAACGGTGAACAGCCGCAGCTGAATGACAGCAAACACAAATACTGCCGCGCCCAGCCCAACGCCAATTAGCGCATATAGTAACGCTTGTCCCCGATGATCTGCTACACCAAAGAACAAATTAAGCAGTCCTTGATAACTAATCAGAACTATACTCATTATACCTAAGCTTGCCAATAATTTCTTCAAAAAGTTTCGTTCTGTCCAAAATTGATTCAAGCTGTTGTCAGCTAAAAGAAACAAACAGAACAATGTTCCAGCTAAAGAAAGAATTGTAGAAAGACTAGCTCCCGCCGTTCCCAGCCTTTCTGTCAGACTGGCAGTCGTCAGAAATTTAATCAAAATTCCCAATCCAGCCGCCAGAAACGAGGATTTGAAGCTATTCCGACTTTGCATAATGCTTTGATATGCTTGAATAACCGCCATAAAAACTAATGAAAAAATGTAAATGCCTAATACACCATTTCCTTGATAGTCTTTAAATAGGGCAAAATTGATATACGGCAGCAGTAATACCAGCCCTATGGCTGCAGCCGCAGCAACCGTTGTCGTCAGACGCAAAAACATCTTCGCTGCCTCGACAAACTGCTGCTCCTTTTTAGCAACAAAATATTTAGTTAGCGCTGGTAAAAAAGTTGAGCTTAAAGCCAGTGCCACGACAAGACCAAGTTGTACGAGAGGCTGCCCACGATCATAAACGCCTTTATCAACCTTGGCCGCATGATTAGACAGCCCAGACAGCACTAATGCATTCTTTACAAAAAAGGAATCTGCCAGTTGAAAAATGATTAACAGCGCACTATAAATGGAAACTAGACCACCTTCAATAAATAGACGCTCAAGTAGTTTTTTTCCTTTTGAATCAAGCCGCCAGCGATAGAAATAGTCTGAGCTGCCCGGCTGAATTTTCCGGTCGTAATACCATAGAATAGCTGCCGCTGCAGCACCACCTAAAATTGCACCACCCATTGCGGCTGTTCCTGTTTTATAAATATCCCATGCCAGCATTTTGTAGCAGGCCGCTGCAGCTAAAATGACACCGACGCGAATCAGCTGTTCCAGCACCTGAGAAACAGCACTGGGCGTCATAAGCAGATGCCCCTGAAAGTTTCCCCGATAAAAAGAAAGCACTGGAACCAACACAAAGGTTACCGACACCACTCGGATAAGTGAACCCAGCTGCTTGTCACCCATTAGTCCCGCCAGCCAATCACTGCCGAAGAAAAAGAAGGCAAATGCCAAGAGGCTAAGGACCAGGACATACGGGAACAGCCGCTGAAGTACAGAGCGTTTTTCACTAACGTCCTCCTGCTCTGCAACCACTTTGGAAATAAACTGCGGCAGTCCAGTTAAAGCTAACGTCATCGCTATTCCATAGATTGGATAGACCTGCTGATAGACGTAAAAGCCTTCATCTCCAACTAGATTTTGGAAAGGTACTCGGTAAACCGCACTTAGCAGCTTAGCAATAAAAGACGCAACTGTAAGCATAAGCGCTCCTTGAAGCATCGTACGAATCTCTTTATGAGCCATTCGTTTCCCTCCCTGCTCAATCCTCTTCCAGCATATTTCTCTTTTTATATTTTTCCTGACGCAGCGCTGCAACAAATGCTGATACTTCCTGCAGCCACGCCGCTGATTTCATTCCTTTGTAAAGCTTCAAACGAATACTCATCTTTTCATTGTCAACAGCTAAATCCGCCTTCAGAGAGGTTGCTGACAGAGCTTCAAAAATTTGTTCCACTGTATATGCTTTTGTCCCCGCTTTACTAAGGGTAAAGGTGATATCCTGCTGATGTTTGCGAATCGTTTCCAGCAGTGCCCGGTCGCCGTCCATTTTAATTAGTCCTGTCGTTAGCAGGTAGGCTACTTCATCTGGATACTCGCCAAAGCGATCTAGTAAATCCCCTTCCAGCTCTTCGTACATTTCCATATTTTCCAGTTGTCGAATCCGTTTATAGATTTCAATTTTCTGACGTTCATCCGAGATATACTCATTTGGAAGATACGCATCAATTCCTAAATCAATTTCTACAGATGTTCTCTGATCCACTACTTTCTTTCCTTGCTTTCTGGCCACGGCTTCTTCCAGCATTTGTGAATACATGTCAAACCCAACTGAATCGATAAATCCATGCTGTTGTGCTCCAAGCAAATTCCCGGCTCCTCGAATTGATAAATCCCGCATAGCGATTTTAAACCCTGAGCCCAGCTCAGTAAAGTCCTTAATTGCTTCCAACCGCTTCTCACTGACTTCGTTTAGAATCTTTTGAGGCTCGTACATGAAGTAAGCATAGGCTACCCGATTGCTTCGTCCGACCCGTCCGCGCAGCTGGTATAAGGTAGAAAGTCCCATATAATCCGCGTTTTCTACAAAAAGAGTGTTTGCATTAGGAATGTCTACACCTGTCTCTATAATCGTCGTAGTAACTAAAATATCATATTGTCTCTCGATAAAATCAAACAAGGTGTTCTCCAGTTGAATTTCTGTCATTTGCCCATGAGCATACGCGATTCTGGCCTGCGGCACTAATGCCTGCAGCTCCTCCACCTTCTTTTCAATAGTGTCTACCCTGTTATAGAGATAAAATACCTGTCCGCCGCGTGCCAGCTCCCGCTCTATCCCCTCTCGAATAGCACCTGGATTGCTTTCCATTACATAGGTTTGAATCGGGTAGCGGTTTTCCGGCGGTGTTTCGATAACAGATAAATCCCGGACACCCAGCATAGACATATGGAGTGTTCGGGGAATAGGCGTGGCCGTCAATGTCAATACGTCCACCTGAGCACGAAGCTGCTTCAGCCGTTCCTTATGCTTAACACCAAACCGCTGCTCTTCGTCAATAATCAGTAGTCCTAAATCACTAAAAGCAACATCCTTGGACAAAATCCGATGGGTTCCTACTAAAATATCTACCTGTCCTTTTCTCGCCTGTTCTATCGTTTCATTCTGCTGCTTTTTCGTTCGAAAACGGCTGAGCAGGCCCACTTCTACAGGAAAGCCTTCAAAACGATCTTGAATTGTCTCATAATGCTGCTGTGCCAGAATAGTTGTCGGAACTAGAAATGCAACCTGTTTTCCTGCTGCTATTGCTTTAAACGCTGCCCGCAGTGCTACCTCGGTTTTTCCAAAGCCCACATCCCCTACTAGCAGACGGTCCATCGGCCGACTTTTTTCCATGTCATGCTTGATTTCTGCAGTACTGCGCAGCTGATCTTCTGTTTCAGAGTATGGAAAAGCATCTTCAAATTCCTTTTGATAGCCGTCATCCGGTGGAAAAGCAAATCCTTTTTCTGATTCTCTCACTGCATACAGCTGAATTAAATCGTCTGCAATATCTTCAATTTTAGCAGATACCTTACGTTTCGTTTTCGTCCATTCACTACCGCCAAGCTTGTTGATTTTCGGCGTTTTAGATTCTGCTGCCACAAACTTCTGGATTAGATTCAGCTGTGTAACAGGAATAAACAGCTTGTCATCATTTTGGTATAAAATTGTGATGTAGTCCTGATGAACACCATCGACTTCCAACGTCTCCATACCGATATATTTCCCGATTCCGTGATTCACATGAACAACGTAGTCGCCTTTTTTCAAATCACTGTAGCTCTTTAAGCGTTCTGCATTAGAAATTGTCTGACGGCGAGCCCGCTTTTTAGTAACCGTATGGAAGATTTCCTTTTCCGTGATAACTACCAGCTTTTCCGAAGGCAGTTCAAAGCCGGACTGCAGCTCTCCCAAGACCAGCTGAATACGTCCATCCAGCAGCTGATCTCCGCCAACTGCAGTACTGGAAATATCAAAATCCCGAAACAGACTTTCTACTTTCTGAGCCCGCTCCTTTGTTGGTACAAATACTAACACTGTCTGCTCCTGCTTTTGCCAGCGGTCCATCTCCGCTTTTAGCAAGGGCATTTGCCCGAAAAACTGTTGCATGGACCGATATTGAAAGTTGTGAATCGCCTGAAACCGGAGATTCCCCATTCCTTTTTGGAATAACGAAAAAAAGGTCGCTGCAAACCGCTGCTTACGCAGCTGATCATGGGCGTTGATTCCAAAAGTTTGTTCTGCAAATACCCGATTTTCTTCCAGTTTCAGTGTGTGCCACTCTGCTTCTTCACGACTAATCTCTCTTTCTGTTTCCAGAATCCGAGCATAGTCATCAACTACCAGCAAGCTGTCTTCCGGCAGGTAGTCAAGGATTGTAACTGGCTCCTGATAGAGCATATCTACGTAGTAACGCGCCTGCTCAGTCGGTATTCCAGCTTCCCAGGATGAAATTATTTGACCAAAATACTCTTCTATAAATGTCTTGTCCGTTTGCTCTTTGGTCACAGATAAGCGTTTTTCCAATGCTTCCTGCAGCCGGACAATTCCAGCTTCCAAATCTTCTGCTGAAAAGATAGTATCGGTAACAGGAGATAAAACCACTGATTCTATTGTCTCTACCGAGCGCTGCGTATCTGCTTCAAAATATCTTAAAGAATCAATCTCTACATCAAAAAGCTCAGCCCTGACAGGATACTGAGTATTTAGCGGATATACATCGACAATACTGCCCCGAATACTAAATTCTCCTGGCTTTCCAACTAGAGACTGACGTTCGTAGCCCATTAGCACTAATTCCTGAGCCAGCTTTTCCAGTTCTATTTCTGTTCCTATCTCCCAATGAAGCTGAGCTTCTCTCCATGTCTTCTTGGAGGGTAAATATTTTCTTAGACCAGCAACCGGCACTACCACTATTCCTATTTCATCAGAGGATAAAAAATTCAAGCTTTCGATTCGATCTGCTCTTGCTTCCGGTGATGAAAAAGCCATCTCTGCAGACAGCACTTCATCAACTGGGAATAAATGGACCTCTTCATCTACAAGGAAATTTCTTAAATCTTCTACTAATTGATTCGCATAATATAAATTGGGAACAGCAACGAGCATTTTCTTTTTCTTCTCTTGATATCCACTGACCATCAGCAGCGTTTTAGCTGAACCAGCCAATCCGGTAATCAGCTGCCGCTGATTGCCATCCAGCTTTTCAAACCATTCCTTCACAAGACTGCTTCCGCTTATTCGCTTGATAATATTCATCTCGTTGACCACCTCATTGTTTACTTTCCATTAAATTGGTTCATTGTGTCGACAAAGGTATGTCCTTCGCTAGCATAAATTGCTGCATCTGCCGCTTTTTTGACAGCAATCAAAATATCTTCATGAACAGCTTTGGGGAATTTACTCAGTACATGCTGAACCACCGTTTCATTTCCCTGAGGACGCCCGATTCCGATTTTGATTCGGGAAAATTCATTCGTACCTAAATGAGCAATCAGACTTTTCATCCCGTTATGTCCACCTGGACCGCCTTTTTCCCGCAAACGAATCTTGCCTATTTCTAAATCAAGGTCATCATAAATTACAATTAATTCCTGATTTTCAATACCAAAATAGGTCATCAAAGGTCCTACTGAACGTCCGGATTCATTCATAAACGTCAATGGCTTAACCAGCATGATCTTCTCTGTTCCTATAAAAAATTCTGCAATATCTGCTTCAAATTGATTTTTTTTAAAGACCGCGTTGTAGCGGCTGGCAATTTCATCTACCGTAATAAAACCTACATTATGCTTGGTTTCCTGATATTTACTGCCTGGATTGCCCAATCCTACAATCATTTTCATTCTCTCTATCTCCTTTATCGCTATAAGTGAAGCTGCATGCCAAAAGACGCAGCTACAAACAACGCATGGTTAATTTTTACTTTTTAGTCGTTCAAGAAACGGAGTCTGGGATATAACTAAATTCCCAAACTTTTAGTATGCTTAAAACCGAATAAACGGTGAGAATAGAAACAACTTCTTCGGCAATAAGCAGGTATTTAACAACAATTTGTGGAGCACCAGGTAGGAATCAGTCAACATCGAATGATTTACCTTCGTGTTTCCTGTCATTTTCATAAATCCCTGCTTATTGCTTGAAGCTAACCGTTTCTGTCTCAACCTCAACACAAAATAGCCGAGCAGCATATTTGCGGCTCAGGTTCTGTCTCAATAGTATAACACAGATTTTGCTGTTCCAATATATATGAAAGTTTAAAAAAACAATAAACCTATCCTTCAAGAGACCAAACCTTTGAAAAAACTTAAAAAAACAAGAATAGTGAAATACCGAGCATGTAAGAGCTTGCAATTATAACAGCGATAAAAACTGTACTATTTTAAAGTTAAAATGCGTGACAAAGTTCTTAGACGGTGGTACTATCATTGTAATAAACAAACCTACGAAAGGAATGGTACACATGACTGCAGCTGCAGATAGAAAAGATCACCAAAAAGTTATTTTAGTAGGGGACGGTGCTGTCGGTTCCAGCTATGCTTTTGCTCTTGTTACTCAAAACATCGCTCAGGAAGTTGGTATCATCGATATCAATACGAAAAAGACTGAAGGAGATGCAATGGATCTTTCTCATGCTTTAGCTTTTACTTCTCCTAAAAAGATCTACGCTGCTACGTATGACGACTGTCATGATGCAGATCTTGTTGTACTAACAGCGGGTGCTCCACAAAAACCAGGAGAAACAAGAATTGATTTGGTTCATAAAAACCTGAAAATCAATAAAGAGATTGTAACCCAAATTGTTGACTCTGGTTTTAATGGTATTTTCCTAGTCGCTGCAAATCCAGTAGATATTTTAACTTATTCTACATGGAAGTTCTCAGGTTTTCCAAAAGAACGCGTTATCGGTTCAGGAACTTCACTAGATTCAGCCCGTTTCCGTCAGGCTATCGCTGAACTAGTTGATGTTGATGCACGTAATGTGCATGCCTACATCTTAGGAGAACATGGCGATACAGAATTTCCTGTTTGGTCTCATGCCAATGTTGCCGGTTTGCAAATTTACGAATGGGTGAAAAACAATCCAGATGTCGACGAAGAAGCAATGGTTAATCTGTTTTTCAGTGTTCGTGATGCTGCCTATTCTATTATTGATAAAAAAGGAGCAACCTTCTATGGGATTGCCGTTGCACTAGCACGTATTACTAAAGCAATTTTGGATGACGAAAACTCTGTCTTCCCATTATCCGTGTATTTGGATGGTGAATACGGACAAAATGATATTTTCATCGGTGCTCCAGCAGTCATTAATCGTCAAGGAATTAAACAAGTCATTGAAATTCCGTTGACAGATTCTGAAAAAGACCGGATGAACGCTTCTGCATCAGCACTAAAAGAAGTTATTCAATCCGCTTTTGAAAAGTTTGAAGCTGAAGAAAAATAAACAAAAAAAGTACGCCGGCTGGCGTACTTTTTTCTATTTATTTCACTAAGTATTCCAACATAACATCCATATCTTCTACTGCTACATTTCCTGCATAATTTGGCGTAATTAGAGAAATTCCCCCATTGTTATTATAAAAAACATACATATTCCCTTCAAGATTGATACCATTTCCATCTTCTACCTTTGTTCCCATCACTAGTTCTGTATTCACACTTACCGTACGAATTCCATTTGCACCTTCACTAAAAATTCTAATTGTCTTTGTAGGTATTTGTTGATAGGCTGCTGAATAGACTGTAGTGAACATTGCATCTGGGTTGGCCTGCTCAAAAGTGATTTTCCCATTAGATTCATTGGTAAAATTTACGCCTATCGTTTGCGGAACATTCATTCCTCCATTTGCAAACACAATATTTTGAATAGCTGTAACGGGAACAGTATAAGGATAATCAGCATCAACACTTGAAGCGTCACTTGTAACAGATTCACTTCCTGAAATTGTCTCATCTGTAGCTTTACTAGCTGTTTCTTTCGTAGTAGACCTACTTACAGAGCTGCTATTACTACTTTCTGTTTTTGTCGATTCAGTTTCTTTACTCTTTCCTGAACATCCAGCTAGCAAAACTACAGCAATGCCTATTAATACAAATTTCTTTTTCATTCTTTTGCACCTCCTAATTTTAACCCTTCATCTTCTGTAATGATATTGTAACACAAAAGAAACTCAACAGCAATGTTTTTGTAACATTTTTATTGTATTTTACCACAAAAAAAGAAGGAAGGTGTTTCCTTCCTCCTTCATTTCATAAATAATATGAGTTATAGCTATTTTTAACTTCTTACTTTCAAAGGAATATACATCTCAGTCAAATACTCATTTGGCGGCTGACTTTCATCATTTAAATAATGATAATAAATACCACCTGTTGTTATAAAGTCTTGTTCCGTTATCCAGCTCATCAGCGCTTCCAATGTTGGATCCTGCGCTTCATAGGGACCTCGGTCAATGGTCACTGCCACTGTCTGAACTGGTAAAACAGCAAACACAGCTTCTCCTTTTGCGGAAATAGGGGCAGAAATCTCAAAGCCTATTTCTAAATCGAGTGCACTCAAATCGACATTATGAAAACAGACAATCGGACCGCTGGCAGGCAGTAAACCAGCTTGTTGAATCTGCTTCATCAATTCTTTGATTGTTTCCCCCATAAATTCCGCATATTCTCCAAAAAAGTCAATCGTGCGGCGAATCGCCAGCATCTTTCTTTCCGGCAGCTGTTTCAATGTAATTTCAGCAATTTGCGTCATAGTCATGTACCTCCAAGTATTCTTAATAGCTATACTTTAGCATATGTCCAGCTGCACTATTTGACCGGGAATGCTCTTTTTTAGAATGCTCTGAATGATTCCTTAACGTACTACTCTGTAATTTTATAAATCGTTGTTGAACGAAACGGGACATTCGGCTGAATTTCAATGGTCCCAAAATCTTCAAAGCGTTCTGAACCAGGTGCGGTCTGAGTTTCAAAGGTAATTCCGCCGTGATCTGTTAATTTCTTTCCACGAATCACAGGACCTGCACCATTGAAATTCGCAGTAAATACAACAACTGCTGGGCAATCCGTCAATACCTCTACCTGAACCGCTTCATCTGGACTTGTCAACACTGCGCTAACATGTTCAATCGAAGGTTTATTCAAGAAAAATGGATGGTCAAATCCGCCTACAGCCTTTACTTGATCATCTTGACTATTGAAACTTGTTTCCAGCTTTCTAGCCTTTCTAAAATCAAATGCTGTATCTGTGACTGAGCGCTTTTCTCCCGTTGTAATCACTGCCTCATCAATGCAGGCAAATTGATCAGAATCAATAAACAGCTTATGGTCGTCAATTGCTTGCTCTACATCCCCTGAAAGATTGAAATATACATGATTCGTTGGATTAAACAACGTTAGCTGGTCAGTATGTGCTTCATAATCCACACACCATTCATTGTCTTCTGTTAACGTATAAGAAACTGAAACCATCAATTCACCTGGAAAGCCATGCTCGCCAGCTTTACTTTTTAGAGAGAAAATCACAGTACTTTTCTTTTCCGACTCTTCCAGCTTCGCATCCCAGAGCTTTGCCTCAAAGGAAGGTGCTCCTCCGTGAAGCGTATGCAGCTCATGATCATTTTTATCCGTCTGATAAGTCTGACCACCCAGTGTAAAAGTTCCATCTTTAATCCGCCCAGCTACTCTGCCGATTGTTGCTCCAATATACATATCCTGTGCCAAATATTCCTCAACAGAATCAAACCCTAAGACAATATTTCGTTTTTCTTTTTTTGTAGGTACAAACAAATTAACGATTCTAGCACCAAAATTGGTTACTTCCAGTTGAACACCATTTTCATTTTTTAATGAATACAGAGTTGCTCCCTGTCCAAAGTCTCTTTGTGTAATTTTCATATGTTTTCCTCCTTAATCTGATTCTTTCAAGCCCCTTATTCTCTTTTGGCCAACAGAGAAAGCAGCTCTATATAGCATTCTGATAGCTTCTCTTAGTCAATCACAAGAGATGTAAGCAGTTACACTTTCGATAAATATTTTACTAAATTTTTTACTCAAGAGCAAGGATTGTTCTGTTTTCCTTAAATTGTTTGCTCTACAAAAAGTATGCAGACTGCGCAATTGGCAGCCTGCATACTTTTTATTTAACTATACAGTCCATCTGTCTCATCTTTTGTGACAATATAGATATTCTTCATTTGAGTATAGGCATCCAGCATCGATTTATGCGTCTCCCTGCCGATACCAGATTTCTTATACCCGCCAAATGGTGCACCAGCAGGAAGCTGATTGTATGTGTTGACCCACATCCGGCCTGTCCGTACGCCCCGGGCAACTCTTAGTGCGGTATTAATGTTTTGAGAGAATACTGCGCCGCCTAGACCATAATCAGATTGATTGGCCAGATTGATGACTTCCTCTTCCGTTTTAAATTTGATGACTGTTGCAACAGGACCAAAGATTTCTTCCTGAGCAATACACATAGAGTTAACCGCATCTGCCAATAAAGTTGGCTCTAAAAAGGCGCCCTTATCCAGACCGTCACGTGTTACACGTTTCCCTCCAGTAAGAAGTGTCGCACCTTCCTTTACACCTATATCTACATATTTTAAAATACCTTCCAGCTGATGCTCATTAACCTGAGCACCCATCTGCGTATCTTCTTCCCAAGGAAAACCAACTTTGATTTTTTCAAACTTTGCTTTTAGCTCAGCAACAAAACGGTCATAAATTCCTTCCTGTACAAATACCCGGGAACCTGCACAGCAAACCTGCCCCTGATTAAATAGAATTCCCAGCTGCACACCCTCTAGCGCTCGTTCCCAATTTGCGTCATCAAAGATAATATTGGCCGATTTTCCACCTAGCTCTAATGTCGCAGGAATCAAGCGGTTAGCTGCAGCTTTAGCTACTGTATAACCCACCTCTGTAGATCCTGTAAAGGCTAGCTTGTCAAAGCCCTCATGATCCAGCATGTAATTGCCTGAATCAGAGCCTTTACCTGTAATCAAATTGACTACCCCTTTAGGCAGCACCTGATCGAATAATTTAAATAGTTCCAACAAACTTAATGATGTGGTAGATGATGGATGGATAACTACTGTATTTCCTGCTGCCAAAGCAGGCGCCAGCTTCCACGCGCCCATCAGCAATGGGAAATTCCATGGAATAATTTGACCAACCACACCAATTGGCTCCTTAATAACCAAGGATAACGTATCCTTATCAAACTCTTTAAGGGTTCCTTCTTCTGCACGAATCACACCTGCAAAATAACGGAAGTGATCTGCACTTAGGGGAACATCAATGTTTCTCGTTTCATTGATTGGCTTGCCGTTATCCAATGTTTCAGCCAATGCCAGCCGCTCACTGTTGGCATCAATCAAATCAGCAATTTTCAACAAAAGGCTACTTCTAGTCGCTACATCAACATCCTTCCACGTGGTGAAGGCTTCTTGCGCTGCTGCTACGGCCTGATCTACATCCTCATGTGTTGCATCAACGAATTCTGCCAATGACTCCCCGTTACTTGGGTTATAACTGGTGAGCTTTCTATCTCCCGAACCAGCTGTCCACACACCATTAATGTATAACTGATAATTAGCATCTACTGCTTCCCGAATGTCTATTGTCTTACCCAAAAAAATCCCACCTTTCTTTTTTTGTTTACGCTTTCAATTATAAAGGACTAAATAAAAAAGTAAAGGAAATCTCTAAAAACAGTACATTTCTATCTGTTCTACACATAATTGGTATAGTCTGATTAAACATGAATCCGTAAACAAAAAAATGGGAGAGGTAATTAAATATCCAGACTCTGACTTCTTTAAAATCTGAATAAATGAGAGGTCAGAAGCAACTTTCTCATCATTTCCTATTTTTTTGTAATTGTCTATGACTTTTAATCGCTGTCTGCTGCTCTTTAAATTCTATAAAATAGAAAAATAGCCCGCCTCCTCCAAAAAATAAAACTGCTAGAAAGCTGAGTACTTTATTTCCTGTAAAAATTAACATCAGTGCAGAAGCAGCTGCTAAAATCAGACAAATGACTAAAACAAAGATATCTGAAACTAATTTTCTATAAAGAGAAAAGGCTGTTGGTTCTTTGATACCTTTAGCAGCTTCACTCGTTACCACCGGTGTATCTAAGCTATCAACCAGCGATTCATATTTTGCCGATAAGCTTTCCGAAGAATGATGTGACCACCGATCTCCTCCAATAGTCGTTCCTAGAGGATCATTTTTATCTATCCAGGTAGTTTTTTCACATGAAGAAATTGAATCAAATAGTACTTGAATCTCATTATAGACCTCTGATGCAGAGGTAAAAAAGTTAAGATATTCTATATAGGAAATTTCAATCATTTCATGCTTTTGTGCTTCTTTTTTTATTATCAGTTTAAAATCTTCATATAGCGGCAGCAGTTCAGGATAAAGCTTAGATACGTAGACGGTATGATGGTCAAGATTTTTTTGATACTCATTAAATGACATTCGGGTTACTGCTTGAAACTCCCCGTCTGTCTGCTGCTTTTGGAAAATACTTTCCAACTGCTGATGAATAAGCGGCAACTGGGCATTGCTTAAGCCCATCAGCCAGAATACAGGAAAGGAATTATTTGATTCAAAAATTTGTGTTGCTTCCGAGTTCAAATAACAGCGATTTCCCATACAAATCACCCCACTCACTTTTTGGTAAAGGAAACACCATACGTACTTTCCTGCACCTGATAGTTCAACTCCTCCATCTGCGCAGTATAGCTGTCTATATATTTTTTAAAGAGCTGTTTCAGCTCTAAATAATCCTGCTCTTCCTTGCAAAAAACATCACAGCCCCGGTCATCGTATACATGTAAAAGAATTTTCTTCGTTTCATTCACAAGGATAATTTGATTATCCAGTCTAGTAAAGGTATCGCTATAGGGTTTGAAGTCCTGATAGATTCTTCCCATAACCAGCTTATGGAGCAGCCCAATATTCTCTATCTTGCAGGTTAATATTCTCAAAAAACGCTCTTCAACAGGCAAATTTACATAGTAGTCGTCGCTTATAGCTGTTTTTTTTATGAATTTCATTAGCTGACCTGGCTGATTGATATATTGAATGATTCCTGCTCTGCTCTCATTTTTGAAGACTTCATCCACTAAACGATTCGCTACATTTATTGTTTTCTTTAGCGTTTGCTCATTAATTCTTTTGTAAAAATAGGATAAATTCATTCTAAAATGATAACACTGCTCACCGTTTAATTTTAAGTAAGGCTTTCCATTTGCATACTGAGAGATGTAATTTTCCTGCAGCTGCGTGACTACCTCTTGATAAAGTTCTTTCATACTTATCCGTCCTATCTACGCTTCAATCCATAAGCTTTCTATTGATTTTTCAAAAATAAGGAGATGTGACAACCCTATGTCTCCATCTCCCAAAACCGATTAAACGATCTGCCAACAATCCTGAACGCTGCCATCACAGCCTCTCGTTCTCAATTGTGAATTTCGTATACAGTATGAAAAATACTCAATACTTGTCTAGCAACGTTTCTAAAAACATCTGATTGATAAACAGCCCCGCAGTCCGCTAGATTCAGCTGCTTAGAATCAGTTTTTGCCTGATTAATTCTGATAGAGAATTCCTTTACGTGCCAGCTCTTCCTTGACAGCCTCCACCATTTGCTGGTTTTCACAGCGAATGGTGTGCAGATGAATCCCGCCAGTCAGCTCCGACAATAGGGAGGCACGGCTTTTTTTATAGGCTTTAATAAAATCCCCAACATCTTTCTGCGATTTAATCCGCAGATTGCCCGTCAGTTCCCCGTATATCGGATGCTCCACAATTACATCCAGTACTTCGCCGCCTAATTCAACAATGGCAGTCAGCTCTTCCTCTGTCTGTTCCGGCTGATGCTGACAGGCAATCTTTACTACTAGCCCATTATCATCCTGCTGCTCCAAAAGATAGCCTCTTGCTGTTGCAGTTACCTCCAAACCAGCCGCTCTTAATAAAGCAATATCTCCGACTATAATTTGGCGACTGACCGAAAAACGCTTCGCCAATCGACTGGCACTGACTGGCTTCTCCGCTGTTTTCAGCACTTCCAGAATTTCTGAACGTCTTGTCCCACCGTCCATAGCTTTCACCTCATTTACTACTTGTTAATTTTCCCAGTCTGATACTCTTTGGAAACCGCCATAATTTGCTGATAGGTCTTCAACAAAGCCTCTTTGTACTCTTCCTTTTTCACATAAGAACCGATTTTTTTCAGCACTTCCTGCTCTCTTTTTTCATCCAAAACTGCAGTCCCTTGTTCTTTCTTGATTTCAGCAATTTTCTCTACTGCCTGCATTCGTTTTTCCAGCAGCTCCACCATTTCTCTATCAATAGAATCAATCGCTTTACGCTGTTCTTCCAGACTATTCTGCTTTGTTTCCTCTTCATCAATCCGCTTAATGATTTTAGCAGGATTTCCTCCTACGACACAGTTGTCCGGAACCGATTTAGTAACAACCGCTCCCGCTGCCACAACGACATTATTTCCTAATTCAACACCGGGAACAATCACCACGCCTCCGCCCAGCCAGACATTATCGCCAATGGTAATTGGTTTGCCAAATTCCAACCCGCTGTTCCGTTTGCCTGGATTTAACGGATGAGAAGCTGTGTACAATTGCACATTGGGTCCAAACATACAGTTATCACCAATACGAATTGGACAAATATCGAGGAAAATACTGTTAAAATTCACATAGAAGTTTTTACCAACATGAATATTGAACCCATAATCAAAACTGATTGACGGCTCTACATAAACACTTGTACCCGCTGAACCGAAGGTTTCTTCCACCAGCTGTCTCCTAACTTGACGATCTGTCTCGTTATTAATCAGCTTCATTTGATCTCGTGCATGTCTACGGGCAGCACTTAATTCAGGATCTGCTGCAAAATACAATTCCCCATCAATCATTTTCTGTTTTTCTGATTTAAATGTTTCCATGCTATCCATCCTTTACTTTCCTTCAATTTTATTAAACACATTCATCGCATCGGTTTCTATATAAAAATATTCTCCTCTTAGTCTTACCGGTGTTTGGTTAATCACCAGCAACTTGGCATCGGGGCGAGCATACGCAGCCAAATCACAAAATGGATGTACCTGAAAGCTGGTACCTACAACTACAAGCAGCTCTGCAGCAACTACAGCCTTCACAGCTGCAGAAATCGTCTGATCATCGAAGCCTTCTTCATAAAGGACAATCCCCGGCCTCAGTTGGCCTCCACATCCTTCATGCCTGTCGTTGACTAAATATTGTTCAGCCGATACATGCTGCTTACAACGTTCGCACCAGCAGTCATATAAATTGCCATGGAAATCAATCCGATTCCTGCTGCCGGCTTTTTGGTGCAGCCCATCGATATTTTGCGAGACCACCCAAACTTCTTTTTGTTTCTCCATATCAGCCATCGCCAAATGAATCCGATTAGGCTCTGCATTAGGATGATACAGCCGCTTTACAAAGTCATAAAACTTTTCCGGTTCACGCAGCAGGCAGCTTCGGCTTAATAAATACTCTGGCGCTTCTATTCCTTGATATACGCCTGATAAAGAACGATAATCCGGGATGCCTGAGGCAGTTGAGACCCCTGCACCAGTTAAAAAGGTGATTGCCTTTGATTCTTTCATTATTTGAATGCCGTCTTCCGGGCTAATAATCTTCATAGTTTCCAACTCCTATGCTTTCTATTATAGACGATAATGTCTATTCAATACCAGACTGCAGAGTCATTTGCTCAGTCATTAATAGCTAAAATGACTTGAATATAGTACCTGATAATTCTAACGATCCTAAGCAGCTCACAACTGATTTCCCAGCTGAAAATAGATGACAGCTCACGTTAGCAGTATCCACTCCCACCAGGGGAAGTGGGACTGGCGCTCAAAGACTTGATAGCCAGCATTACACTTTTTGCATTGAACCCGATAATAATCGACATAGGAACTATCAGGGTAAGCCACTGTTTCCAGCAGAAAGACATTTCCGTTTTTTTGCTCATCAACAGGGTTGGACAGCTCATCAAATAAGCAGCAGGAACAGCTCTTGTTTTCCTGATAAAAGCTGATTGTTTTAATCGCTTTATCAACGAAGCGCTGGTTTGGTGCCAGATATCCGCCTAGAGCAACACCCCTTGTTCCTTTTTTTATTTTATCTAAAAAGGGAAGCAGCTTGTTGATTACCTCTTCATCCTGCCCAAAAGAAATGATGGCACAGCTGGCCGCCCAAACCTTTTGAGGATCTTTTGACAGTATATCTTCTAAAATTTCCTGAACCGTTTTTGTACTTTTAATCATTAGTAGATTCCCTCCCTTTTTAGCTTGTATCGAATCGCTCAAAATGAACAGCTTCAATTTCTATTTTAGAAATTTCATTCTCTTGTCTTTAAATCATACCATTTTTCAGTAACATTAGACGCTCTTTTTTTAGCTAGCCTCGCTAAAAGAACGGGGGAAATAAAAAAGGAGCAGCAGGATTTTTTTCCTTCTGCTCCTGATATCGTTAGCCATCATAAAAGCCAAGGACGGCAATTCCAATCATAATCACCAAAATTACAGTGTACTGTTTAACACTAAGCTTTTCCTTTAGAAAAATCCGGCCAAGCAGCACCGAAACAATGCTGTAGGAAGCAATCATCGGTGCTACTATAATTGCATTAGAGGCAATTGCTCCAACATAGAAAAACTGACCTAGCGTTTCAAACAATGCTGCGAGTCCCTTATCTTTTTCTTTAAAGACTAAGACATGTTCTTTTTTTATCAGCTCCAGATAGCCCCACAAGACTAAAGCGACTATCAAGAAGGTTAACTCATAGCTCATATTGGCCTGATCTTCAGGCATAATTTGCTTATACTCCAAATAATAACCATCAAGAAAGGTACCCAATCCGTCAATCACGCAATATAAAATGGGAAAGATAATAGCAGCCGCTCCGATTCGATACTTCTTTTCCACTATGGTTCCCTCTTCTTTGAGTTCTTCATCAAACTCCTGCTTTTCAATAATAGAGAGAAGTAGGATTCCTAGTGAAATTGCTGCAATTGCTCCAAACTGTACCCCATCCATTCTGCCTCCCAACAAAAAATAAGTCAGCAGAGCAGAAACCGCACCAGAAGAATTGCTCACGGGCGAGGATATCGATAATTCAATATAGCGCAGCCCAAAATAGCCAACTGCCATTGACAGGATATACATGAAAGAAACAGGCAGATACAAAAACAGATTTCGCCAATCGTAAGCAATGCCAGCATAAATCACATAATAAAACAAAACGTGAAGCCCCATCACTAAACCAACAATAATCGTTGTCTTGGTTGCACTAAAGCGGTCCTTGACGTTGTTTCCTTTTTTATAAAATAAATCCGCCGATCCCCATGCCAACACAGTAATCAACGCTGGTAAAAACCACATAAAAATCCTCTCCAATCAAACAAACTATCTGAACTCTGCCGCCTTTTTCATTCCCTGACAGCATACTGAGCATAACACCATTACTTTTACAAAATTGACATATCTTAATAAACGTACAGGAAAGAAGTTAAAAGGTCAACGGTGAACCCATTCTTCACATAATAAATAACAACTATTGGAGCTTCAACGGATTGGTTACTGTTGAAAATGACTAGATACGATTTTTCCAAAATAATGCTACCATCTTCTTTCGTATATATTATCCATTAAAGACAAGTCCTATTCAGTGATTCAAAAATTTATCAGCAGACTTTGGATCAGATTCCTCCTTCGTTTAAAAATATTTGAAAAATACCATGATAAAATACGAGCTATCTTATAGATTGAGAAGATATTTGACACCTTTTACGATTCATAGAGAAATCATATTGAGCTTTTTCAGGACTTTGACAAGTAATATAACTATTGAGAATCTATATAAACTTGACGAAAATGCTACTTAACAGCATAAGCAGTTTCAGATAAAAAACTATAAAATCAATACATTCACTACTTCCCTTAAATATTTAGACGGTATTATTGTTGAGAAAAATTCCAAGCAAAAGAAAAAGCTCAGCAGATTTACGTAATGAGTCATTGATAAATTAGTTTTTTACAAAGGAAATAGTACCTATAACTTTTATTCATCTAGCGTTTCAAAGATTCTACCGACAGATGAACATTCAAAAAAATCATAGACTTGCTAATGATTGACCTATAGCAAAGACCATAATTAAAGTATTTATAAAAACAAATTTTATTCATTCTTATTGTCTACCTACTCATTCTTATGATAAGATTTTATCAAAATAAAAAAAGGAGGTCAGTATTATAATGAATGGAGTATCAAGTGATTCAATTGTTGCTAGACAACTAGCAACAGCAATTGCCAGCTCGTTGGATGGTGCCAATAGTGGGGATGCGATTCTCACAGACACAAAAACAACAGTTGCTGGGAATACAAATGCGCAAGACGCAATTCAATCCATGCTAAGTGCTCAAAATAAAATTATCCAAGCAATCGGACAAGCTTCAACTAATCTTCAAACAGTTGCCAGTGAGTTTGAGGCAGCCGATCGAGCAACAAGGCAGTTAATGGCTGCCCACTCTCTCCCATCTCCAATGGGAGGTGAAAAAAAATGACGAATACACTAGAAAAGATCCAACAAGAAGAGTTACAATTAGAACGTGACTTGGAGCAGCTTGAAGATGAAGAAAAGCGGTTAAAACAGCTTGAAGAAGAGTATCATAATTTTTTCCATCACACGTCTTCAATCTATGCTGAAATGGAAGAACAATTTCTTACGAATGACTTTGGTTGGCAGTTAAGATACCAGTCGGAGACTTTACGACAACATAATTTCACTATCTTTTCTGAGTTAGAAGAGGAGCAACAGCGAAAAAGCTTCATTGGAAGATAAACAAAATGATCTTTTCTATCAACGTAAGACTTTGCTTGCTAACGAGGAGGACCAAGCAGATGGGCATTGATATGTTTGTTGGTTCGTCTCAAAGCCAAGCAAGTAGCACCTTAGCAAAAAGTCAATCTGATCAACAGGCTTACCAAACAATGATTCAAGCTTTGCAGCAGTTTGTTGGTGAAAATCGTCTTAATTCTACTGCTTACAACAATGGAAAGGCATTCTACAACACTGTCTTAATTCCACTAGTAAAAGCTGGAATTTTGTTGTCAGAAGCAGTTGGAGAAGCCTGCCAAAAGTTTGTAAAGGATTATCAATCAACTGTAGATAGCGGCGATTTAAAGTCCGATGAGCTTGAGGAAAGAATTCGGCAGCTTGAGTCCCAAATCAACAACTTAGACGTCATTCGTTCTACGATTGAGAGTAAAGATATCGCCGATAATTTTAAAATACGACAACTAAATCAGAATAGTCGTGCTAGAGAACTACTGGTCGATTCAAAAAAAGTTTTACAAGATAAATTGGAAAAACTAAAAACATTTCATGCTAATTCTCCTGAAATTTTTTCTTCTATTTCAGAATTGGAATCTATCGTAAATCAAGGGGCAAGCCAAGCGGGAGCTGCCTGGACAGGCAGCAGCTTTTCGATTCCCAAAGACCTCAGATGGACAACCACCGTTTCAGAAAAATGGCAAATTAGAGCGGATAATATCAAGCAAAAAGAAAAAGAATTTCATGAGAAAAAAATCAAAGAACTTGAGAAATACACTATCTATGCTTGGCCATATGAAGACCCTGTCACAAAAGAAATAAAAGTGAATTGGTTCATTGATAAAGATGGTGTCCGTGTTTTTGATGATGAACTTCAGAATTATGTTGAAAAATACGGCAAAAAATTAGAAGGTATGTATGAAGTTGTAGGCTGGGAAAAAATTTATGAATTAGATTTAGCTGCTCGGCGAAAAGGTAACGGTAAAAACTACTTAACAAAACATCAAGTACCCAAAGGCTGGGAATGGTACAGTCAAGCTGGTGCTCACGTAGAATCTGCTTATTGGATGGCGAATAAGACTGGATTATTAGATTTAGCCTTGCTTGCTGGACTAACCTATGCGGCAAGTAAATCACAAACCAAAGTAACGACCTCCACTAATGTGGCAAATGTTATGGATGACTTAGATGATTTAGCCATTAAGAAAGCCAATAGAAGTAATGTTCCAAAACTTTCTACTTTAACTGAGGCAGAGCAGTTGAAGCTAGCCAATCAATATAAGAAAAAATCTCCAATAAATATTCCAGAAAATGCAAATATAAAAGCTCAATCTAAAAATGGGTATGAACAAATATCTTATAAGTGGAAAGAAAATGGAGAGACAATTGAAGTGCGTTGGCATACTAGAACACCAGGAGCACCAGAAGGACAAGGAAATACATTTGTTGTTGAGAAAAAAATCCATGGAACTCCAGATGGTAAACAAAAGGTACAACAGATAATGGTTGGCAAAGATAAGTGGGTTAGCAAAAATGAGTGGCAAAAAGCAATAACTGATAGAAAAAATGGTGTCAGTACACCTGAACAAGATAAAATGTTAACAGATGGTCACTGGAAAGAATAGAAAGGAATACGATATATGGATAATTATTATGAAGGATTTGAGGGAAACCCTGAAATTGATATTTATACTTTTTCAGAAAATGAAAAAGTGGGTATCGAAATGTGGGATGGATATTTTGATGAAATAATGAGAGCGATACAACCTGTGGATGGTAAATGGCAGTCTTTAGCATATTATTATAATTTAGATGAGGGTTGGTATGATGAAAGTCCTTGGGAAATCCCAAACAATCAAGAAGCATTAAAACAATTTGAATCAATTGATAAATCAACGTTAGGCAAAGTTTCCCAAGATATATTGACAAAAATAATAGAATTATTAAAAAACAATTCAAGTAACAGTATTTTTATAGAATACACATAAAATAAAAAAGGCACTTTACTATCTGATTGACGTCAGTTAGTAAAGCCTAGACTAGTAAGTTAGAACTCACTAATCAAGTTGCCAGTAGCTAACAAAAAACTATCTATAATATATGATACAAAAATCCAAAGAAGTCTCCTACTAAAATGTATAATTTAGATCTCTAAATATGAATTAAAAAACGGTATTAGTGAATGTTCAATCATTGATACCGTTTTTTTGTCTATCATGATAAAATTTAGTGAGGAAACATATACCTATTGAAAGAATGGCTTAGCTACACAGGCTGGGAATGGTACAGTCAAGCTGGTGCTCATGTAGAATCTGCTTATTGGATGGCGAATAAGACTGGATTATTAGATTTAGCCTTGCTTGCTGGACTAACTTATACGGCAAGGAAATCTCAAACCAAAGTAACGACCTCCACTAATGTGGCAAATGTTATGGACGACTTAGATGATTTAGCCATTAAGAAAGCCAATGGGGCTAAATCTAATCCTAAAGAAATTAATATCCATGGAAAACTTAATACAGAGTTAGATGAAGTGGATTTAGTTAACAAAGTTATTTATGAAGATAAGTCTGCTGCTAAACTATACATGGAAAATCCTGATTTTCCTCAAACTGAAAAACAGTGGGCTCAGAAGCATATATTTAAGAAGGGTTCTAACAGATTAGATGCTTTAAACCAAAAAGATATTAGTATATCCGGAGGCGATAGTGGATTGGTTTCTTCCGTTGATGAAATAAAGAATATAAAGGATTATACATTTAGAATTGACGCGGATACTCCAGCACTACGTGAAGCTGTTCAAGAGCAAATTAGCATTTTACAAAAGAAATATCCTGATTATAATTTTAGTGCAATATATGGAGGTAAGAAATAATGTCAGTAGGGCTATTTAAATACGATGGTGATATTTACAACGAAAATTCCAAAGTGATATTGAGTGAGAATATCTCTTCTGAATCTTTTTATGAAAAGTTTTGGGAGAAAGCTATAGCAGAATTAAATATTAAGTATATACAAGACGGAGCAGAATTTAATAAAACTAGTCTAGATATTGTTTTAAAAGAATTGGGTTTATTAAAAGAATGGGCTATAGCGAATCTTCATGGGGAAGACAGAGAATATATGAGAAGTAGGATAGAGAATCTAGAAAAAGTAATTCCAACTGCATTTACTTCAGAACAAGATATATTATATATTTTTTAGAAAATAAAAAGGCACTCAATCACAAGACTGGTAATAAAGTGATCGAGTCTTGATAGTAAGGATTAATCTCACTAATCAAGTTGCCAGTAGCTAACAAAAGCTATAGTTGATAGAATTACATTTATAAAATAGAAGAGTGATTTAATCGTGAAAATAAAATGTTTATGTGGAAATGTGCTTAATGATGAGAATTTGGAAACAACGAATCCTTTAATTATTTTTCCAGAGAACGAGTATTATGATGTGTTAGAGTCAAATCCGAAAACCGTAGAAGAACTTGTGGATAATATGCCTTTAGGGTCAATGTGGGAGTGCAGAGTTTGTGAAAGACTTTTCTATTTTAAAGAAGGAAAATTTAATATTTATAGTTTAGAAAAAGAAGCGTTTGACAGTAATTAAAGATTACTAGATAAATTAAAAAGGCACTCTATCATTCAACGGGAATCGAAAAGATAGAGCCTTGACTAGTAAGCTCGAACTCACTAATCAAGTTGCCAGTAGCTAACAAAAGCTGTCGCTACAGATTGAGAACAAAAATACTTGTGCTGGACATATCTTTTTGTAATCCTGACGAATAGAAGCTACAGATATTCAAACTTTTTTTCATTACCTTTTCATGACAAAGAATAAAGAACGTGATAGAATACTACTGAACAAAGTGAGGTGAAAATTGTGGTCGCATTTATTATTTATTGGGCAGCAATCCTAGTATGTATTGCATGGGGTGTGTTGAGTCTTGGTTTTTCTGTTTTTTATCTATCGCGCAAGGAAAACGGAAATCTTTGGGCTTTTGCTCTATTCAACGTATTAGCAGGTATCGTATTAGCTATTGTATTAGTTATTTATAAAACTTGGGATTTCGATATCACAACGTATTCAAGTCTGATTTATGCTGTTCTAGCATCATATGGTGTGTTAACAGTCCTGCAGGCTATCTTAGGTCGTGAACCGAAAGCACCTGCAAAAGCTTAATAGCAACAAAGAGATTGAGAGGGGTCACTGAAATTGAGTGCCCCCTCTCATTTTTTACTTAGCAAGACTGCTAAACTCCTTTTTCTAATCTATATATTCGTCTTTTTTCCCTTTTATTGTCCATATCTGGTGCGTTCGATTTCATAGATGAATTCCAGATTGTCGTTAACAGCTGCTTTTAACTCAATACCGTGTCCTTGACCATAGGTGTAATCCTCGTTTGTAATCATTACGATACTATCTAAATTCAAATCATAAACAAAGCTTGTTTTCAGAGTTGTTCCATCAGAGTAGATAACCCGGTGCTGCTCCAATTTATTGGTATAATCAGGATGCTCAACCAGCAGCCATTCTTCCGACTCTAGATAAGCTGCCCCGCCCTTCATTTGCTCAAAAAGGGTTATTTCTTCCAAACTAAGCTCAGCCTTTCTTCTGTTGACATAGTAAGGCCCCGGTTCAAAGAGCAGGCCATAGCTGTCAGCCTCAGCTTGAACCTCATCGTGACTGCTATTATGATTTTCTACCATAGTTGTTGTCGGTGCTTCATAGTATAACCCCGGCGGCAGACCTTCTTCTTCAGATGCTTTATCCTGCATCTCCTGATATTTTTCCAGATAGCTAAAGTTATAATCTCCTATTTTTTCAACTGAATTATTAGGTTGTCCTTCTTGTCTCTGTTCCTCTTTACTTGGTTCCGTCGCATTATTTCCCGCTGAGCTAACAGTACTACTTTGTGTCGTGTCATTTTTTTGATTAGCTAAGGAACTTGCAGATGCATACTTGGTAATAAGCATCACACCTGTTCCCCCAACAACAATAATTGAAGCGATATTCAGCAATATACTTCTTTTATTTTTCTTCAATAGGATTTCGATCCTTTCTTTTATAGGATTTTTGGAAAAATGAGGGTGAACCCGCATCATTTTTGCTTCTGAACGATTCCACTTAATGAGTGTATGCGCATACTTCTTTTTAAAATTGTTTCCTAATTTAGCTAGTGTAACTTTGTCACACACGATTTCTAAATCACAGCTATAAAAATAATACATCAGCCAAACCAGCGGATTGAACCAATGCAGCCACAAAACAAACAGCAGACAAATCTTCCTTAAGTTATCCCAGCGCTGAATGTGCACCATTTCATGTGTTAGAACAAGCAGTATGCTCTCTTCATCTGAATACTCAAAGTCAGAAGGAAGCAATATTTTGGGTGAAAGTATTCCTGATGTCATAGGAGAATAAATTCGATCCGATTGCTGAATTTTTAGCGAACGAAACAGTTGCTTCTTATATTTTTTTTCTAAATTACCAATCCTAAGTCCTCCTATAGGAAGAGCTTGCTTAGCAATCTTTTGGCTTCTATAGTAGCCAATGAGAATCAGTAACCCAAAAATTATCAGACCGAGTAAATATAAGCCAAGCAGTAGATGATTCGACGTGATTGCGGTCTTTAATACTGGTTGAGAAACCGCTGCCTGTGTGTGCGTTTTAACTAGCTGAATCGGCTGATTAATTACCTGTCGGATAAGTACAGTCTCCTTGATTGGATTAGCAACGGGCTGGGGAATGCTTACTGTTATAGGAAAAATCAACACAAGGCAGGCTCCTTCCCACAGCATCAAAATAATTTCTCTCGTCATTCGGTTAGCAAGAAATTTTCTGAAGAGCAGGATTAAAAGAATCAGGACTGAGCCATTGATTGTCATAGATAAAATTTTATCCAAAATAATCATTGGTCTTCCTCATCTTTATACTCATTAATCAATTTTTCTAAAAAGTGAACATTCTCCTCAGATAATTTTTTTCCTGACACAAATGCTGCAAAGAAATTATCAATAGATCCATCAAACACATCTTTAATCAGCTCATCTGCTTTTTCCCGTTGAACCTCTTCCTTAGAAATTAACGGAACACAGATATAATGCGGGTCTTTTTTCATTACAATTCCTTTTGAAATGCATTTCTTTATTACTGTATAGGTTGTTGTTTTTTTCCAGCCGACCTTTTCTTCTAAAATCATGGCTATTTCTTTTGCAGTTAGCTCCCCCTCTTGCCAAAGAAGCTTTAGTATCTGCATTTCAGATTCAAATAGCTGCAAGATAACCCCTCCTTTTTATTCTATTGCAATAGAATAATTTCATTCTACTACGATAGAACAAAGTTGTCTACTGAATTTTTCAGCTAATTGCTATAACTCTAAAAATATGCTTCTATGTATCTCTCAAAGACACTCTTCTTCCCTTACTTAACTTTCTCTTAGCAAAACATCTGTCTAAATAGCAAACAAAAAAAGACAAATCCGGCTGTATCAGCGAATTTGTCTTTTTTTCCTGTTTAGTTGCTTCATTTCTTAGTTGTTTTTTATTATCTCCGAGTAGAAACTTTTCCACCTGACAACCAACGGAAAATAACGTAGATGATTGCACATGGGATAAGTAACTTAATTGCAAAGCCGATTAGATTTCCTAAAACACCTAGTAACGAGATACCAATAATAATTACCAGTGCGATAACAAAAATATTTTTAATTGTACTATTGTTTTTATTCATTTTCCTGTCCTCCGTCTATTTGAATTAATCTTACCAGTTTTTCTAATGCCTGACGTCCATCGGAGGTCTGATTATTCTTGGACTTTAGACTGATATCGCATGCTGATGTATTCTCTTTATTTATTGGAATCACATCTTCATTCACTGCAAATAAATATTAATTTAACACCTGCTGATAAGCATAACGTTCACCGTCAGGAACATCCAGTAAAATATTTCCCCGCCATTCAAAGCCCGCCTGCTGAATGACCTTCTGCATAATTTTATTTTGGGGATGGGTATCAATACGGATATCCGTAAACCCTTGAAGTCTGGCGGCTGTGATTAGAAAACGGATAAGACTGACAGCGAAAGCTTTTCCCTGATGCTGGTCACTGACTGCTATTCGATGAATTGACACATAGCGGGGTGCTGTAGTATCCCAGCCTCCTTCCTGAATTTCTTCATACGCCGGATCTTCAGCAGTTAAAAGTGCACCGGTACCAACAATCTCGTCCTCCAACATCAGTACATAACTGACTGTGTCTGACATATCTTTTTTTACTATTTCGCTATTTGGTCCAGTTCCATCCTGCCATTGAGGAATTCCTTGTAACGCTAGGCCCCTTCGTGCGCCTTCAATAATCGCCATGATTTCATCTAAATCAGCGGCTGCTGCCTGTCTCATATACAATTTCATTGCCCATCTCAGCTCCTCTTGTTTATACAGTTTTATTTTACTATACATCCAATCAAAAGAAGTCCGTTTTGCTATTTTTTAGCTCCTAAAATCAATCTAAACTTTAAGGGAGACTTTTCTCTTTAAGTAAAAAAACAAGTATAAGAGAACGCTAACCTGCGTTTTCCTATACTTGCTTTTTGCAGACCAGCGATTAAACAGCTTCCGATGGTTCATCGTTGTCGCTTTCCCCTTGTCCCTGCTGGTTATTATTGTTGCCATATTGCTGAGCTCCGCTAAGATTCCCTAGACTTACATCTAGATAAACGGTAAAGTTCAGCGGAAGGTATTGATTGCGGGCACTCATATCCACCACAGTTCCTTTGGCTTCCGCTGAATCCACATAACGGATTTGGTAATTAATGTTTGCTCCTTTTGACTGAAATTCATCATAAAAAAGTTTTTGTAGATCACCTTCCACAGTACCCCGTAAATCTTTGAGATAAGGCTGTCCGGCAGAGTAAACTACTTTGACAGCAGCTTCATCCTTACTGGTCAGCTCTGTTCCGGCAGCAACACTTTGGGAAACAAGTTGCCCGTAAGACATGTTTTCTGTATAGAGTGTTTTTACTTGAATATTCAGCCCTTCTAACGCAGTGGCTGCATCTTCAAGAGTGTATTGAGCAAAGTCCGGTACAATCATCCCTTTGCCAAGAGAGACCGTTACAGTCATTTTATCTTTTTTAGCAATTTTTTCGTCTTTGGCGATATTCTGAGAAATGACTGTATCCAGTGGAACATCATTCGAGCTGACTTCTTCAAAGATCAAGTCAATCTCATTATTTTTTGCCCAGTTCTCTACCTCCGATTTAGTCTTTTTCGTAAAGTCTGGAACTGTAATGCTCTTTGTATATGTCTCTTTTCCTTTAGAATAATAAAGCTTCAGCTTATCCTTACGACGGTAATTTTCCTTTGTCACTTCACCATTGGTAAATTCCATCCGTAAAGCTTTCCCTGCCGCTTCGGTTTCATGATACTCTTCAATAATCGAGATATTATCTGTTAGCTGCTCTTTGATCCATTTCTCAGCTTCAGACTTAGACATTGCCATAAAATTCGGCAGCGCCAGCTGTTCCTCCGGGTCTGCTCCTAAGCTGGTTGTTAGTTTAAGCTTAGAGCCTTTTTTCACTTTGGCATTTGGTTTAGGATTTTGACCCAGCACCTGATTGGCTGCTGTTTTATTGTCATATTTTTGCTCCAGCTCTATCTTCATACCATTCTCATTAGCCCAGCTTCTGGCTTCTGCAGCTTCCTTACCTGTAAAGTCAGGCAACTTGATATGAGTCATTTGATAGTAGAAAAAAAATCCTAAACCACAGAGGATAATACTTCCCAGAATAATCATCCGTTTTTTCTTATTTTGTTTCTTTTTATAAGTGGGATCAAATTCAGTTTCTTCCTCTTTGCGCCGGCTCCCTACATTTGGTACTGACGGTGGCGGCGATGATCGTTCACTTGATTGAAGCTCCTTTGTTACCCGCTCCCGCAAGGTTGACTGATCAGACGACTGATTTTTTTGCTGACTTCCCGGCTGCTGCTTCCTGTTTGTCTCGGCCCCGTTTCTATTTGCTTCTGGTTTTCTTTCAGAAGCGGTTGACTGCGGTGCTTCTGCAGATCTTTTTTTCTTTTCCGGATCATAATTATCCTTATTGAAGCTTGACAGAAAATCACTCATGCAGCATCAACTCGCCTTGCTTTAAATATAAGGTTTGGTCTGAATGTTTGGCGATTTCATTGGAGTGAGTGACTACTATTACACATTTATTATGAACCTTAGCCAAATCTTTGAAAATATCGATAATTTCCCGTTCCATCCCCTCATCAAGATTTCCCGTAGGCTCATCGGCTAGAATAATATCTACATTAGTCGCTAATGCTCTAGCAATTGCTACACGCTGCTGTTCCCCACCGGAAAGCTGGTTAACCAAACGGTCAGCTTTGGATTTTGTAATGCCAATATAATCCAACAAATTATAGGCAACATCCTTTGGAGAATCCGGCAGCTGATTATCAGTCACTGACATCGCCACCATCACATTTTCCAGAGCAGTCAGATAAGGAACCAAATTGTAGCTTTGGAAAATAATACTGATATCGTCTCTGCGGTAATTTTCGTAGCCAATCTCCTTGATGTTTTTGCCCTTATAAAGAATTTCTCCTGATTTTGGTTCGTCCAATGCACTAATCAGTGATAAAAAAGTCGTTTTTCCTGAACCTGATTGTCCTAAAATTGTATAGAAACGCCCTTGTTCAAATGATGTTGAGGTTTCTTCTAAAATTTTTCTTCTGCGGTCGCCGTCCTGATAAAAATAAGTTACTGCTTTCGTTTCTAAAATTGCCATCGTCATTTCCTCCTACATCATGATTTTCTTGGGATTCAAGCGTAAAATATACATCAGCGGAAGAACTGCAGATGCTAATATGGTTGCCAGTCCTGCTACCAGGAAAGTCACGATATAGCTTAGAGAGAACTTCACTGCATAAGCTTCTGTAATGTCTTCCAGACTGATTGACGGTGTGTTGCCCATTCCCGCAATGTAGACCATGCCGCCATTCGCTGATGAGTTAGCCGTATCGCCCAGCATGTCGCTGCTCAATAATGAATTGGATACCATATCGCCAAGCAGATTGCCCGTAATCAATGAAATGCCCATGGCCAGTATACTGATTGCCAATAATTCGATGACTACTTGAGAAAGAACCCGGTTTCTTCTTTCGCCAAGCGAAAGATAAATACCAAATTCATGTCTCCGGTCTCTAAGGAATAAGACCACAATTAGAGAAATGATGACTAATGTAGCCACAATTGCAATAATAACAACATAGCTTGAAATTTCAGAAAGCTTTTTCATACTTCCGCCAACTTGCTCATATTCATCGGTAGAGGCACTTAGTTTAAAGAATTCAGGAATCAGCGGTTCTGTTTCCTCTTTAAACGCATCTACATCATCTGGATTTTTTAAGATGTAGGTTGGTGTAGCGGCATTCATTGTTTCTTCTGTGTAATCCTCCGTGTAATTGTCCGGAACCAAACGTTTTCCAGAAGCATATTCTAGTGAATTAATCGCTTTAACTGCATTGTTCGGCATATAAATAGTGTTGAACTGATCGGTTGCCATAATTTCACTGTTAATATCCTTTTTCGAGCCGTCATCATTAGCTTTTTTCTCAACCGTTTCAGGCTTAAACAGACCGATAATCTCTACAGGATGATCGTCGCCTTTCATCGCTTCCGACATTCCGCCGTCATCTGTATAGGAATAGTGGTTACCGTCCAACACCATTTGATCGCCCACGCCTACACCATTTTTCTCAGCCAGCTCTTCAGAAATAATAGCAACCGGTTTGTCCCCTTCAATCTCTTCTTTTGTAAAAGTCCGTCCTTCTGTTAGCTTCAGCTTTTTACTGGAGAAATCCGGTGGCGTCTCTAAGTTTGTCCCTTTTAAAAGCACGGCTTTCGGAGCGTTGATTGAAAAAGAGCCGCCCTCCATCTCTAACTCATAGGTCTTTAGATTTTTCACCTGAATGTAACCGCCTGTACTATAGTCATATTCCTTAACATATGGAGAGCTGCCGATTTTTTTTATCTCTTCTTCAGACAGTCCTGTTGGCGCCTGAAAAGAATTACCGGGGTTCTCAGCCATAATTTTTTCGTAATCCAAATCGACAGTTGCGGTTGCCCCTAATTCGCTCTTAATTTTCTTTTCCACATTCTGAGTAGACTGCTGAATCGCAATCGCTCCTGCAATTACATTTCCTAATATGAAAATAACTGCAAATAAAATAATTGATTTTCCTTTTCTTCTGGTGACACTTCGAATGGCACGCTGGAAATAATTCATACGGATTCTCCTTTTTATCTTGACTTGATAAAAGAAAGTCTCCCACGATTTAATCCCCAAACCTCATCTGCATATTTTCCTAAAAACTGTTCCTCTGTCAAAATAACGATACACACATCTTCTTCATCCGCCTGTGTTCTTAAATAGTCCATTAGGCATTCTTGTCTAGGAAAGCCTACTCCTGAAAATAAATGATCCAATACTAAAAGCTTGGGTCTGCAAGCCATTGCTTTTGCAAGGCAATACTTTTTCTGAATAAACAGACTACTTTTTACGAGAGGAATTCCCGCTGACTTTTTGTCAATTCCAAAAGCGGCAAGATAGCTTAGGCACTCTTTTTTTCTTTTTGGCTGCTTGATTATCTGCTGATAGTAGTAAATATTTTCCAGCGGTGAAAATTCAGGAATAAAGTTATCCTGTTGAAACACCGTACCAATCTGATCTACAGCTAGTTCGCCATCGTTCAACAACAGAGAATGATAGCGAAGTTCGCCAGAGGTTGGCTTTTCTAAACCAGCCAATACAGCAGCAAATCCACTTTTTTCTATACCTGAGTCGCTTAAGATTAAATAGACACTGCCGCTTTCCAGCTGAATTGTGATCCTTTCAAATAACGCTTCTGCTTTCTCTGCTAATTGATAGCTCACTTCGGTCATTTTTACAATTTCCATCACTTCAGCTCCCCTTTCAACAGTCGATTCCGCAGTTGAAAACGGCCGATTGTATATAGTCCATAGCCACAGGAAAGCATCAAAGCTGCTAAAAAGAACCAGATTTTTTCTGCTGCAATGGAAACTAGGATCACAGCTTCACTGATTGGTTCATCAACATCTGTGTAAACAACCATCTCTGTACTTAGTGAGAAGCTGCTGCTTCCAGATGCAGCTTTTCCAGCAGCGCTGGTTAACAACAGGTCGCCTATAACAGGTGCTAAAAATAGAGAAAGGACTGTACTGATTAATGCAGCTGCAAGTACCAGTAAAAAATTTTCAACTACGCAAGCAATCAATTGCTTTGCTTTTTTCACTCTCAAGGTAGTCAAGTAGCCAACGGCTGACTGCCGTTTATTTTTCTCCAGCAGTGTCAGCCAATAAAGGCTGATTCCGCCAAATATCGATAAGGTCAATAGATAGCTCTTTGCTTGCTGCAGTCCCTGTTTCAGCCAAACTACTTCGTTGTTGTAGGCTTCTGCGTTGCTTTCTACCAAATATTGATCAGACAAACCTTTTTTCTTCAGTTCAGCTGTAAAATCGGAGAGCTGATTCTTATCCTTCAATAGGTAGACCGCACTCCACTGAACCTCTTTTGAGAGCTGCTGGCTAATTTGAGTCAAAGCCTCTGTTGTTGTGTAGATTTCCTCAATTGCGTAGAGGTTTTCTAATTGTTCATAAATCCCCTTAACAGTCAGTAAAATCTCATGGCCATTGGATTGAAAAACAGCCGTATCGCCTATAGACAGCTTGTTCATCTTACTATAATTGCTGCTGATTAAACACTCATTGTTGCTTAATAAATATGTACCTGCTGTCAGCTTGTTTTTCAATTCCTGTTCCAGCTGTTTTGATTCAAAGCCTAAAAGATTTACTGAATTATACTCGGAAACTACTGTTTCTGCTGGAGTTGTTTCGTTCTCTATGTCTTGTGTAGGTCCAAAGAAAATATTGCCTTCAACCGCAACAGAGGATAAGTAATTCGATTCACCAAACCTTTTCAGCTCTTTAATTGTCAGCTGATTAGCTGCTTCTTTTGTTTTTGGAATGATTAATACCTGTTTGCTATAAGAGCTTCTGCTAACTTCAATTTCTCTATCGAAGCTTTTAAGACTGTCGATAAGACTAAATGCTGCTGTTAAAAGAAAAACCAAAAATAAAAATTTACCAAGTGTGTGTATTTTATTTAGTTTTAGGTTGAAGTATGCATGTTTAAGACTTTGCATAATCGAGGGGTACTCCTTTCTGACTCTTACTTTATCAAATTGATTGTTAACTGAATGTTAACTGTAGAAAAATAGTTCCGGTGAATCACAAGGACTCACCGGTAACGGATGGAAAACTCAAATAGAATGTTGACCCCTGATCTCTTAGGCTCTCAACATAGACTGAACCTCTGCACAAGCTGCAAACATGTTTTACAACAGACAAGCCGATACCGTAACCATCCTGCTTCAGACCGTTCACTCGATACTTATGCTCAAAAATCTGCTGCCTTTTTTCTTCATCTAAGCCATAACCATGATCTTCGATAGCAACAACTATACTATTTTTTTCAGCAGAAACTGAAACATTAACGGCTTGGTTGCAGCCATATTTCACCGCATTATCCAGCAGGTTGGACAGCGCTCGATACAACCAGCGTTCTTTACCGAGAATCTCAAGGGGCTGATCCTCTGCAAATGTAAAATGTAAATCTGGATAAAATTTACGATAGGTGTCGCAAACCTCCGCACAAATCAACGAAACATCCACGATTCCGACTGCTTCATCTTCACTTCCGGCCAAGGTCAGAATATCATCCACCCCATCCGTCAGTCGTGAAAGAAGACGCAAATCATCTTCTGTATCCTCCTGTTGTTCCAGATTTGTTTTTAATACTGCAATTGTATTTTTCTGATCATGGGTCATGTAGCTGCTCAATCGTTTGTAGTCCTCCAGACTAGCTGCATAGTTTTCCCGCAGCGTATCTAGAGCTTTTTGGATGCCATTGTCCAAGTTTTTCAATTGAGAATCTCCATCAATCATCCTCAGCTCTTCAATAATCGAAATGGTCTGTTTGGTTTGAATTCGCTTCAAAATCATCCATAAAATCATTGTGGACAGAATCAATATACCGCAGATAACCCCAACGATTATCGGCAGATTCTGAGAAAAAGACTGAATATAAAAATCATTTAACTCAGCAGTACTGATAATAGATGCCGCATTGACATCTATTACTTCATTTTCTAGTGCACTCACCTGTTCCTGATTACTCATCACATACACGCTGCTCCCTAAAGCCGTTCCTGTGTCTACTGAATTTAAGGATTCCCGCCACATATAAAAGCCGCCGACAATCGCCCCTGTGATAACTAGTGAAAATATACCAATGACTATTCCTATTTTCATGTTCATTCGCATAATTGATACCCCTTCGCTCGAATTGTTTTCAATAATTCCTTACCGGCAGATGCTGCCAGTTGTTTCTTTAGCCTGGCCATATGAACCCGTAGAACAGAGGAAAAGGGATCGAAACTCTCATCATAGATATGCTCGGCAATTTCCTCCATCGAAACAACTGCTGGTGATTTCTGTGCAATATATAATAGAATATCAAACTCTTTTGGCTTCAGTACGACTGTATTGCCCTTAAAGGAAACCTCCCGTTTTACTGTATTGACTAAGAGACCGCCAATTGAAATATTTGGTGACGTTCGGCCGTGAAAACGCCGAACAACTGCCCGGATACGCGCCATCAGCTCTACGAGTTCAAACGGCTTTACTAAATAATCATCTGCTCCGTTATCCAGTCCCTTTGCCCGTTCTTCAATCTCGTGACGGGCAGTGACGATAATAACAGGCGTCTCAACACCTGCTTCCCGTAGAAAAGACAAAACAGACAGTCCATCTTTTCCAGGTAAATTCAAGTCCAGTAAAATGGCATCATATTCTGTAATATAAGCTTTCTCTTCTCCTTCTTCACCTGTAAATGCTAAATCTACTGAAATGTTTTCCTTCACCAAACTTTTTTTTACTGACAGCGCCAGTTCTCGATTATCCTCAACAATTAGAACCCTCATTATAGATTCCTCCCCTAGTTTACTCACATTCATTTAACCAAAAATTAAAAGTGTTTTGTGCCTTTTTACACAAAATCTCTTGATTATTCACAAAAAAATTACAATTACATACTATAGCCAGCAGTCTATAAAACAGTTATTAAAGTATTTCATTTTTTGACAGCAACGTCAATGCATCCTTCTGTTCAAACCTCGAATCTGAAGGTTTATTCCTGATTATCTAAATAAGATAATCAGGAATACAGAGGTTTCAGCAGCAAAAATATTAATAACCCTGCTATTTTTATTTTTCTTTAGTTTTCAGCTTGACACATGAACGTATATTCATATATAATAAGCATGAAGATATGAACGATTATTCATGTAAGTGTAATCATTACTATTTATTAACTGAAAGGATGAGGAATCATGGAACACACACATACAAAAGAACATACACATGAACAAGGCGGCTGCGATCACGAACATAGTCATGGCAATATGCCTGTTGTATTATTTTTTGCAGGATTGGCTGCCTACTTGGCTGCCTTCTTAATTCCTGAAGAAAACCTGCTGCGGACTCTTTTATATATTTTCTCTATGTTGTCAGCGGGGCAGCATGTCATCATCGAAGGCTTTGGCGATACTGTGAAAGACAGCTTGAAGCAGAAGAAGTTTCTGCCTAATGTGCACATCCTTATGACACTTGCTGCGCTGGGGGCATCAATCATTGGGGACTTTGATGAAGGAGCTTTATTAATTTTGATTTTCGCCGGCGCTCATTTCCTTGAAGATTATGCCGAAGGAAAAAGCAAACGGGAAATTACTAACCTTTTAAAGATGAATCCAACTGAAGCACGCCTGATTCAAAAGGATGGGACAACCATTTCCGTTGCTGTGGATACATTAAAAATCGGTGACACGCTTCAGGTCCTGAACGGCGATCAGATTCCAACCGATGGCGTAATTGTTTCAGGAACTTCAGTTGTTGACGAGTCATCCATCAACGGAGAGAGTATACCAAAAGAAAAATCAGCTGGAGACTTCGTATTCGGCAGCACGATAAACGGCAACGGCTCTTTTACAATGGAAGTTACTAAAGATAGTCAAGACACTGTTTTTGCAAAAATTATTCAATTGGTGAAGCAATCTCAAAATAATATGTCTAAAACAGCTACTAAAATCAAGCTATTGGAGCCTAAATATGTCACTGCTGTTTTGATTATTGTTCCTTTATTCATTCTGACAGCACCTTTCATTTTAGGCTGGAGCTGGGAATTAAGCTTTTATCGCGGCATGGTGCTTCTCATTTCAGCTTCTCCCTGTGCACTAGCTGCTAGTGCTGTACCAGCAACACTTTCTGGTATTTCCAATTTAGCAAAGCGCGGGGTACTTTTTAAAGGCGGTTCCTACTTGGCTAATTTAGCAGATATCAAAGCTGTGGCTTTTGATAAAACTGGTACGTTAACTGAAGGAAAACCAGTGGTTACAGATTACTATTTCCATACGGAAAATGCTCAGGTAGAAAAGGACTGGATCCAAATACTCTCTTCTATGGAAAAAACAGCGAACCATCCCTTGGCCGCTGCGATATTGGCTAAATTCCCAGCTGGGAATGATTTATCATTGGAGGTCTCTAATGAAATCGGTAAAGGTTTAACTGCTGAGTATGCTGGTCAAACCTTTAGAGTGGGTAAGCCTGAATTGTTCGAAAATACTCCTGTGATTATCGAAAGAAAAAAAGAACAGTATGCGTTGGAAGGAAAAACCGTTGTCTACTTTGCTGAAAATGCAGAGGTCGTCGGACTGATTGCTATGATGGACGTGCCAAATCAGCAGGCTGAAGAAGTCATTAACTATCTGAAGGCACAAAATATCCATACTACAATGATTACTGGTGATGCAGAAAAAACAGGACAAGCTGTAGGCAAACTTATCGGTATTGATGAAGTTGTCGGCAATGTACTTCCAGAAAACAAATCACAGATTATTAAAGAACAGCAGCAGCAATATGGTATGACTGCCATGCTGGGAGACGGCGTCAATGATGCTCCCGCCCTAGTCGCCGCTGATATCGGCTTTGCGATGGGAGACGGCACTGATATTGCAATTGACGTGGCTGATGCAGTATTAATGAAAAATGATTTGAAAAAGTTCAGCTATGCGCACAAAGTAGCAAAGCGTCTAAATAAAATTGTCTGGCAAAATATCATCTTTTCAATGTTGATTGTTGCCATGCTGGTCATTTTGAATCTTCTAGGAAAGATGGATATCGCTATTGGTGTTATTGCCCATGAAGGCAGTACCTTGCTAGTCATCCTAAATGGTCTGCGCTTGTTGCTTCCAGTAAAAGAATAGAAAAAGCTAAAGAGCCAAACAAAACGGATGATTCGTTTTGTTTGGTTCTTTTCATTCAAATAAACACTACAGAGAAAGTACTGCTTATTGGGTCTCACCTCAACTTAGCTTTTCAGTATAGTATGCTTATTTCCAAGAATATCAACTCTTCGTACTTTATTACCTAACCATTGCAGATAGCTAAACATCACGTAAAGGGCTGCGGTTTGGACAGCTACCGACTTAGAAGCTATTCAATACTTTCAGTATTTCATAACGGTTTTATCTTCGATGACCACCGGTTCTATGACCGCCGCCATGGTTCATTCCATGACCATAGCCTTGTCCCTGAGTAGCTGTTGCCCCTGCTTCAGTGTTGCTGTTTGACTGATCCGTCGTGTTCGGCTGGTTCTGTCCCCAGTTAATACAGGTTCCGTCACAACGGTTGTTATAGTGACCGGTTCCATCACACAAGCCTGCACCTTGAACGTTATTAGCCCAGCCATTCGTTTGCGCTCCTCCGTCATTGACACATGAACCGTCACAGATACCATTTTGATGCAGACTACCATTACAATTTCCTACAGAATTTACGGTTGCTTCAACTGGAATAGTCGCTGTTTGTTCTTCGTCAACTGCACGGCTGCGGGTAAGCGTAACACCTACCTGTTCTCTACAATAAGAAGCTTTTCCAGCCTGAGGTCCTTGCTTCGTTACTCTCCGGATTGTTCCACAGTGCCATTCAGAAATACCCGCTTCAACGACATTGGAAACAGCTTCTGTTTTTGTGGGGATACCACCGGCAATCCCAACTATCAGCATACCCAATATGCCTGAAATCAAGACTTTCTTCCAAAGCTTTTTCACTTTTTTTCACCTCGTTTCTTTCTCTTTTATTAAGTATAAAAAGAAAGTATGGCAAAAATGTGACAAAGTTCCTTTTTCTGACAAATTCGCTGCTACTCTTTTATCGGCAGCCAAATAGTTACCGTCACCTTATTTCCCCCATGAGGGTTCAACTCAATTTGTCCATGATGCCTGAGGACAATTTGTTGACAAATAGCTAAACCTAAGCCAGTTCCCTCTTCCGGCTTTCTATTGCCTCTGTGAAAAGCTTGGAACAGCTCCTCTTTCTTTAAAGCAATATCTGAATTACTTGTTTGATTTTCAAACCTAAAACAAAGCATGTTTTCTTCAGTGCTAATTGATACCTCTATGCTAGAATCTTTTTTCCCGTATTTATGTGCATTATCCAATAAATTCTTAAACAGCTGGACTAAGCGGATGTGATCTCCTTCAAGATAAACTGGCGTTTTCAATCGATTATCTACTACCAGCTGCTGGTTTTTCTCTGCCATTTTTCTGCGGTAGCCTCGAATACTATCTTCAATAACTTCAAGAGGATCAACTATTTCAAAGGTCAAGGAGAATTCAACAGACTGCAAGCGGCTCAATTCCAGCAAATCATTAACTAAATGCTCTAGATAGCCCGCTTCCTTCAATAGCTGGCTGTGATACATTTGTTGTTCCTTCGGAGAAGTTATCAGTTCGTCTGCCAATGCTTCTAAAGAGCTTTTCATCACAGTAACCGGTGTCCGCAATTCATGGGAGATTTGTGAAAGAAATTCTTTTTCACTTTGTTCTTTGTCCTTACGTTCCTGTTCGGCTTTCTCTAACCTTTGACTTAAAATAGACAGCTTATCTGCCAACTCATTTAATTCATCCCCAGTTTTGATTGTCAGCGGCGCGGGATACTCCTCTGCAATTAGTTGCCCTGTGTAATGCTCCATTTCTTTTATGGGAGAAACGAAGCGTTTTGCGAGCTGAACGGATAACAGAATACTTGCTGCTAGAGCAATTAACAAGCTAAACAATAAAATTAAATAGCCATTTATTTGATTTTGATGAATATTGGCAACATCTGAGACAACAACCACTACACCAGCAAGCTGGTTATTTACAAGAATTGGAAACGCACTAGCTACAGATTTCAACTGGAAAAAACCGCCGCTTTTGACTACCTGCTGCTGCTTATCTTGAAGAACCTTTTCGGCCAACGCCCTACTTTCCGGCGACAGCTCTTTCTCAGCAGCTGCACTATTATGATGACCACTACTAGTCAAGCTGTTAAGCTCTGCATCCAAAACCCAGACACTATCACCAGCAATTTGATTGATAAAATTAAGGTAGGCACCATATCCCATCATGGCACCATGCTGATTCCTTCGATTTCCTGTAGATTGGTTGCTCTGATTCTCAGAAAAATAGTCCGTCATTGTTTGCTGAATGATTTCGCCCCTGTGGGTGACCTCTTCTACATGAAGATCTTCTGTCTGCTTTGAAAAAATGACGCTGAATAAAATACCAATAATCACAGTCATCATAATCAGTAGAAAAGAAAACAAGAGCACTAGACGCTTGAAAATTTTCTTTTTCATTGCTCCACCTCTAATGCATAGCCTGCACCCCAAATTGTCTTTATCCGACAAGAGGATGTCCCCTCATTCAGCTTAACCCGCAATCGTTTGATATGACTGTCAACTGTTCGGGGATCACCGAAATAATCCAACCCCCAAACGCTGTCCAATAGATTTTCTCTTGAAAAGACCTTCTTGGGAAATTTAACAAATAACACAAGCAGCTCAAATTCCTTTTTCGTTAATCTCAACCTCTGTTGGCCTATGAAAACTGTCTTTGTATCCAAATCTATCGTAATATTGCCGTAGCAGATTTGTACTTCCTTACTCCCTTTTTCAAAATCAATTCTGCGCAGCAGTGCGTTAATCCGGGCGATGACTTCCTTTGGTGAAAACGGCTTAACAATATAATCATCTGCCCCAATTTCCAGACCTAAAATCCGATCAGCATCTTCTGTTTTTGCGGTAATCATAATAATCGGAGTAATAGATGTCTCCCTTATTTTTTTACAGATACTGTAGCCGTCAACATTAGGCAGCATAATATCCAAAAGGACCAGCTCAAACGTATCCGAATGAAATGCCGCTAGCGCCTCAGCGCCATCATATACATGAACACAGCCGTACCCGGCCTGTGTCAGATACTTTTCCAGTACATCAACAATTTGACGATTGTCCTCAATGATTAATACTTTCTGCATAAATTCTCCTTTAATTGCAAACTTCTCATGCTTTAATTTTTTTTCATCTTATCTAAGTATATAAGAAAGTTCAGCAACTATCAGCACTTTCCCACAAGAAATAGTTTTCATCTCAATTTTTGTACCTTGACTTTCTTATCAAAATAAGGTAACCTTCTACCGACAGACAGTCTATGAAGGAGGCACTCATTATGCGAGTTGTTAAGGATCCAGAAATACGAAAAAATGAAATTTTAGATGCTGCCGAAGAACTTTTTGAAACCCAGGGATTTGATGGAACCAGCACAAATCAGATATTAGAAAAAGTAGGAATTGCCCGCGGTACCCTTTATTATCACTTTAAATCAAAAGAAGATATTATGGATGGGCTGATTCAGCGTTACAACACCCGAATTATGGATAAAGCAAAAAAAGCTGCCGGCGATAAGAAACAGCCTGTTTTTCAGCGAATCCTTCAAGTTATTTTAGCATTAAACGTGAATCAGGATGGTGTCAGGGAACACCTTCACAAACCTCAAAATGCTCTGATGCATCAGAAAATCCAGAAAATGCTGATTAGCAGTGTCACACCAATTCTCGCTGAATTGGCTGAGGAAGGAATTAGCCAGAAGGTGATGGAGAATCCTTACCCATACGAAACGATGGAAATGGTTTTGGTCTACGCCAGCGCTGCCTTTGACGACGATGATACAGTAGCTATGACTGAGGAAGAACGGCTAGTTCGTGCCCATGCGATGGTCTTTAATATCGAACGCCTTTTTGCTGTAAAAGATGAACAGCTCAGTAAGCTTTTAATGCAGATTTTCACTAAATAAACAAGCATAAAGGATGGGATAAGATGAAAACAGCAGTAATTACCAGTAGTGTAGACTTGACAGAGGGCGGCTGTAACGCCTGCGGTATCGTAGAATGTGTTTCCTACACACTTACAATTGATGGCCGGGAAATTCCTTTAGATGAGCTTTCTGTCAGTTCCTTAGTTATGACCGTCGTTTTAAAAAACGGCTTTAAGCAGGAAATGAAAATGGATGTGCTGGATGACTACCTTTCGTTTACTAAAGAAGGTTTTGAAGTGAGTCTATTTGAGGAATACGATGAGTTAACTTATAAAGGACCAGAAAAAGAAATTCGCACACCTGATAGAATCGAAGATACCAAAAAGCTGACGGAAAGAGTCAACGAAATTCTCAAAACTATTTTCCAATTAGATGAGTTAAGCTTTGAGTATTAATCTCACTGACTGAATAAATGAAAAAAGAGCGCACATGTTTTTGTCGGTATACGGGAAAAGCCGGCGGTGACAACTAGGAAAAGGTTTAAAAAATTATTTTTGTTTTTATCCTTATTTCGAAAAGCACTGCTTCTATCCTCTATCGTCCATTCACCTATAAAAAAATAGATGTTCGGAATTTTAATCATGAGGATGGGACAGAAGTGTTTAGTCCCCAGAAATAAGGAAAAATTTACGGAATTGACAGGAAACACGAATGTGAGCCAGTCGATATTGACTGATTCTACCTGGTGTTCTTCAAATTTTGTGACTTTCGGCTTATTTCCGAAGGTCTTGCTCCTGCGGTTACTCGTCGCAGCTAAGTGCTTGGCGCGTGCTACTGCGGTTACTGTATGTGCTACTGCTCCCACCGCTTATCCTACTCACTATACAACTCTTGTTAAAAATTTTATTCCTCACCTGTTCCACTGCTTCGAATTTCTAATTTTATTTTCCCGTTCAGCTGGTGCAAAAGCATATAGCTACATATTGATCCTTATTTCAATGCGATTTTTTGAAAGATTTGCTCACGCTTTTCAGTAAGATGACTGACAGACCAAATTCTTATGATTTTTTGAAAATGAGCAGAAGCCGTCAAACCAGCGGTGCCGCATCATGGTAAGCTTGTTTTAAGGAGGTGCTGATTATGCACGCATGGGAAGCCATACAAAAAACTGTTGACTACATTGAGAAGAATTTGACAACCTCACTGCCTATTGAAGAACTGTCTGAAATAGCTAATCTCTCGCCCTTTTACTATCAGCGGCTTTTTTCCAGACTTGTAAGAAAACCAGTAAAAGAATATATCAAATACCGGCGTTTAGCTGGTGCGGAAAAAATGCTCAAAAACAAACAACTGAGAATCATTGACGTTGCTTTAGAGCTAGGATTTAACAATCATGAAACCTTTACCAGAGCATTTAAAGAAGCTTATAATATGACTCCTGAAGCATACAGAGAGAATCCTGTAATGCTAAACCAGTTTGATAAACCGGATCTTGTCTTGAACTATGTGATGGTTGATGAAGGTGTCCCTCTAATCAGCGATGGTCTAATTTTAGAATTCAACAGAAAAACGCTTGAAAAACCTATTCATTTTCTAGGTTTTGAAGGATATGTACCCATCCAAGGACAAATGCCGAACGGCGAAGCTACAGGAGTGGATATTCCCGGAGAAGTTTGGGGAACCTTCCATAAAAATAAACAAGATATTCCTCGAATTACTAACGGACGGGAGATTGGTGTTGCTTACGCAGGAAATGCTCCTGAAGGACATTTTACTTATTATGCCGGCGCTGAGGTTGGAGAAGATGTCACAGACAGCCGCTTTCAGAGCTGGCAGCTGCCTGCCAGAGACTATATTGTCTGCGGCTTTGAAGCTGAAAACTTTGAGGAGCTTGTCACGGTTGCTATTAATAAAGCCGTTAAATATTGCGGATTTTGGCTGGAGAAACATCATTTGACCATGGAGACCTATTCTCCAGAGCTTTATTATGACAGCTCTCCAGAAGCCTCTTATATGGAATTTTGGCTGCCGGTTATTACACTGGACAAATAATCAACAGCTCTTGCTAAAAACTCCCAGTTCAACTTTATTCTCCAAAGAATGTTTCATTAAGCTTTCTTAATGTAGTGAACTATTTATTCTCACAGCCTATGAGTCAGGAAGCAAGAGATGGGAGAATACAACAAATAGAAGAAACCACCCTTCTAACAAATTATAGTTGGGGTGGTTTCTTTTTTTATCTATTATCGTATTGGTTCTAGCTCTATGTTAGATCGTTCAATAGGTTGTGACAGAAATGGTCAGCTTCAAGCACCAGGTAGGTACTTTTCAGCATCTGTTCTGCTTAAAAGAGCAATCACAGTGATTCTAAGCAATACGGCAGAAATTCTGAAAATGACAGAAAACACGAAGGTAAGCCATTCGGTGTTGACTGATTCCTACCTGGTGTTCCACAAATGTTTGAAAAATACCGGCTTATTGCCGAAGAAATTGCTTCTGCGATTACTCGTCGCAGTTAAGTGTCCGTATGTGTTACTGCCATACCCTTTATTTGATTTCAAGAATACTAAAAGTCTGGGAATTTACTTAGGTCACAGACCATTTCAGTATACTATAGTCTATTTTTAAAGACATACCTTTGAATTACTTTTATTAGCGGGTTAGAAGTAGAAAGAGCACAAGAATGATTATATCTAGCCTCTTTCTACTCATCAGTTCAACATGATAATGAATTGCTTACTTATACATTTCGATTGTTTAGTACTAAATCTTTTGATATTGGTCGGTTAATTATAGGGAAATTACACTACACTCTTTTTTTACCAAAATATATAAGGAAAGCCACTACCAAGAAACAAATTCCCCAAATGATAAAGCTGCTGTTTGATATAATCCCTGTCCTTGGAAGTGTGTTTCTCGTCTGCTGCTTGGTATTGTTTGTCCAATTAGTATTTGAATTTGTTGTGCCAATCGGTGTATTTTTCTTCGCTATTTCTTTCTTGTTTGATTGACTATTTTTTACTTCAAATTTGATTGGTGTTGCATCTAATTGATAGCCAGTTGGTGCTTTCGTCTCAATCAATTCATAGATTCCATCACTAAGACCTTGAATTAAAACTGTTCCAGTTTCATCTGTAACGATTCTCTCTTTGATAACCTCTCCACGTTCATCAACTAGTTTAAATTCAGCATTGGACAATGTCTTACCTGTCTTACTATCAACTTTTTTTAGTAGTATTTCTCCTGTTTCTGCTTTTGTTTTAGGCTGATAGCTATTCTTAAAGACTGGTACTTCTCCTGCTGGTACATTTTTGTATGTGACTTTCGCTTCCAGCTGTCCGCCTTTATCCGCTACTGTTACAGTCGCTTCATAGATTGCTTGGTCATAGCTCATTCCGGTTTCCTTCGTATCCGGAATCACTTCACTGATGGTATATGTGTAGATACCGGCGGTATCATACTTTATCTCATCAAACGCTACTAAGCCTGTACCGTCATTCTTTTTCCTCTGGTTCACACTGTCTTCATTACCAGTCAGTCGGAACTCGAACTCATCTGCTTGCAGCGCGCGACCGCTCAGCTCTTTCTTCGCTTCCAGTTTTGCACTTCCTGCCAGTGCCTTATATTCATTTTTGAAGGTTGGTACTTCTCCTGACGCTACATTTTTGTATGTGACTTTCGCTTCCAGCTGTCCGCCTTTATCCGCTACTGTTACAGTCGCTTCATAGATTGCTTGGTCATAGCTCATTCCGGTTTCCTTCGTATCCGGAATCACTTCACTGATGGTATATGTGTAGATACCGGCGGTATCATACTTTATCTCATCAAACGCTACTAAGCCTATGCCGTTGTTCCTTTTCGTCTGGTTCACACTGTCTTCATTACCAGTCAGTCGGAACTCGAACTCATCTGCTTGCAGCACACGTCCACTCAGTTCTTTCTTCGCTTCCAGTTTTGCAGTTGTTTCAACAACTTTTTTCTTATTTTCCAAACTAAACGTATATTCAACTTGGTTTTTAGAAATAGTAAAATCATGTTGTGCGGCATCTTTTTCGTAGCCATCTGGTGCCTGACTTTCTATGATGGCGTAATCTCCATAACGAAGATTTGAGATAGAGTCAATCTCTGTCCCGTTAATAATGATTTTATCTCCTTTAACTTCTATATCCTGCATTAATAATGTCAACACGCCATTACTGTCTCTACGATACAAATCAAAAAATGCTGAATCTGAAGTTATCAAGTTATTGTTTTCATCAATTTTTCTAAATATTAATGATCCATTTTTACCACTAGAAGTTCCTACTCCATCAGTAGATTTAACAGTTACTACTTTTGTCGTTTCCTCTATTTGAATATCTTTTCCAGAAAGCACTGCCTTATTGCTAATAATCTCATTGTTTCGAATTCCTGGGTCAAGAATCGTTTGATACTCTATAATGTAAGGAGAATCAATCATATCTCCTAATTTGATATTCAATGTTTGTGTTCCTGCAGCGGCATCTAATGTCACCACTGGTTTATCTGCCTCATCAAATACAAGGGCAGCACCATCTTTGACAAAGTTACCAGAAGGATCTTTTTTAGCTTTATAAATGCTAACAATTACATCTTTAGAAGCATCATAAACAAAAGACTGTTCACTGATATTTACAGTATCCGTAACTATTGGATTATGAATAGTATGACTATCCTTGTTCATAACAACTGACCAATTGACCAGACGATGATTTCCACCATCTTGACTGCCGTCTTTATCAATCCAGTCATTCTTCTCGCTCTTTTCAGCAAATCCTTCCACCTTTAATTGATTGCCAATCAAAGTATCCATGAATGCTATGTTTTTGTATTTATAGACATCAGCAGACGCATCCGCTGAGACATAGACTGCAAAAGCCTGCGTGCGTTCACTCAGCAGTGTGATGACTGGTACCCCATTGTCCATTGTAATACCATAGTCCGTCCCCAGCTGCCATTCTTTGTCTAGGCTTTTGACCTTAACACCAGTTGCATCCATTGTTACGTCATAGATTTTAATATCTCGAAGCGTCTGTCCCTCGCCCAATTCTTCTCGTATCGTGGTTCCTATCGGAATTTTAGTTTGCCAGGTATTAAGCAAAACAGTCCAATAAACACTGTCTGTTGGTGCGATTGCTTCAAACGGATTTGGTGCAGGTTTTAATGCATTGGCTACATCATCATTCTTAGCTACATAAGTCCCATATTTCACACCATTATAAGAAAGAGCCAAATCTACCCAAATAGTGCTTTCACTTCCATCAGTATAGGTATTGCCGTCTTCCCCTGTATAAGAAATAGTAACGGAATTGGAAAAGCGGTTTACAGGTAAGCCATCCATCCCTATTATTTGCTCATCCATATGATAGTGAGTTCTATATTTAATCGTAATTGTATCTGTCGTTGATGCGTAACTGTTCAACAATTTAATACGGAATCCTTTTTTATAGGTTGGATCACCAGCTAAAGCTTCTAAAACATAATCCTTCGCAGCACCCATTTCCAAAGTCTTTGTTGTCGTTCCATCATCAGCGGTTACTTCCAAAGTAGATGGGATAAGCTGTAAAGCACTTGGATAAGCACCTTCCAAGGTCTCAAACTTGTCAGTAATTACAGCATTGTTCATTTGGATACGGTTTTCATTGATTTTTACTAGCCAGCCAGCACTATGATCGGTTTGAGTTGAACCGGTACTCAGCTTTTTAACCCCCAGCTTAGAATCAAGCTTCACCGTCTCACCAGCTGATAATTCTTCTCTATTACTGCCATCAATTACTGTAGCATAATTAGGAATTGTCGTATTTGGTCTTACAGGCAAATCAAAGGCTTTTGTTGTATATTTTATCAAGTAAGTTCCTTTATCAACAAAATTCAAAGTAAAATGAACAAGTTCTCCATTCTTTTCTGCATAGTCTCCATTTGTTTGAGCAAGAGACCATTTGTCACTACCAAGAAGATTTCCTGATTCATCATAAATTTCAAGCGTATTTTTCAGTAAATAGTGCAAAGAAATACTTGGATCACTATTTTTCGCATACAACCAATCTTTGAAGCTTCCGCCTGCCTCTGTATATGTGGCTTTAACCTCCCAATTGAAGGTACCTTTATCTAAATCATAAGCAAGGAGACGTTTGTAATTGCTATTGTCGGCATAAGAAACACTGGCTTCACTAGAATTTCCCAAGAAATTATCCCCAGTTATAGTTGCTTTATTAACAAATTCTGTTTTATTTTTATCGGTAACCCTCATTCTGATTTCAAGCTTTACCGGTTCATCTAAAATTTCATTATTTGGGAATGAAAAAGTGATTGTGTTGGCTCCTGTCTGCAGCAGCTGAGTGAAACCAGCTGGAGCACTCACCCACTCCCCATTGCCATTTTGAACAAAAGCACTAGCGTAATGATAGGTCAGACCTTCTGGTAAATAGTCGGTAATGACCACATTTTTTAACGCCTCACGCTTTTCGTTGATAACTATTGTCCAGACTACAGTGTTATCATTATTGATGACACCTGTTTTAACGATATCGGCTTTTACTACAGGAAACACAATGGTAATTTCTTTTCCATCATTATCAGTAATACCGGTTTCGATTGTAACCACTTCCTTTTCTGATGTGATATTCAGCTCTGTGGTCAAATCAATTGTTCCTTGTCGCTCGCTTAGGTTCTCACCTACACTGTTAAAGGTAACTGTCAACAGGCCATTCAAATCGACAGAAAAATTACCCAAAACTTGGTTAGTTGCGTTCTTCAATTCTCCAGAAACCAAATTATGGATAGAGAAATAGTCCGGAAGTTGATAAGTATAATAATCGCCAGCTTTGATTTCTTCCAAATCATCCAAAACCCAGTCAAAATGAATTTTTATATTTGCATCTTTCAAAGCGGGATTACTTGGAGAGAACTCTTGGCCATTAAAATCTGTAATTTTTACATTAGTAAATAACTTTACCCCTCTACTATTTAGATTGGATTCATGAGCTCTAGCTTCTCTCATCTCTAATTGGTCATTGCTTTTTAGTTCTTCTTGTCCATCTATTGATTCTTCTATTAACAGCGAATTTTCTTTAGGGTCTTCACTTTCCTCAGAAGATTTTATTGTCTCTTCATTTACTTGTTTATAATATAACGGCTTCACAACGTTATTCCCAAAATCAACAAACTCTTCTTGCTGATTTTTATCACTTGTGGAAGCAATCAATTCAACTTCACCTTCATAGAAGACTACACTGGAAAAGTCAGGAATCTGTTCATTTTCCTGTGAAGACACGTAATTTTTATTAAGCAAAAAAGATAAGCGCTGATTGGCCACATAATAACTGCCCATATTGTTTGCCAACATCCCGCTTTGTTCACTGAAATACAGGTTCTCCGGTAAAGCTATTCCAATTGTCTGCCCCTGCTCTATCAACCCGGACTTATCCAGAGACCACTTCAGTTTGACATTGATCTGATCTCCTGCATTGATTCGCTGCTGTTGATTGATTTCAGCCCTAGAATAATCGGTCAAGCTAGCCTCATTAATCTGTATGCCTACTCCATCCACTGTTTCTGCTATTGCCTGTATCGGTAGAAAGCCGAGCAGTATGCTCAACACCAATGTTACTGACCATATTTTTCTTATTCTAACCATTACTATCATCCCCTTAAAAAATCATATGTTCACGATAATTCTGTTCCTCTGAACGTGTTCCATAAAGAACAGTACCAGACATTCTAGAAAGCATGTGAATTAACTCTCCTTCTTCTTTTTCGACATCTGGCAGCCAAGCTGGCAGTTGATTGATTTTGTGTTCAAGTGCTGCAAAATAGGCGCGTTCTCCACTTCTTTGATTTTCCTGAACCGTATTCGGCAGTGCTTGCTCATCATCAGACTGCTGTGCCCTTTTCTTTTCAACTACTGCTTCTCGATCACTGTCCATCCCTTGTTTAACATCAGCTTCTTTAGAAGGCTCTTCTTCTATCCGCTCATTTGAAACAATCAATGTATTCCCAGATTCTTCCATATCAAAAACAATGACTTTCTCTTTTTCTGCTAGGCAGGCACTGATTACAGCTTCACTGAAAGATGCTGTAATAGTCGTTTGATGGAAAATCATCGTTGGAAGCACAAAAGCCATCAACACATTCTTATTCATAGCTTTCACCTTTAACCTTTAGTAATATTTTGCCAAACTCTGCCCAATCCTCTGGTGTTGGGGGACGTTTCCAAATAATTTGATGGCACGGAAGTTTATCAATCAAAAAATCTGACAAATACATCTGTGTGCGTGTACTCAAACGCTCTTCATACTGGATATGAGCGCTTTGCAACGATCCTAGCATCATCTTGATATAGTCGTTGTAGTGTTTACCATGTGAAAAATCTATGCAAATATAAACAGCCTCCTCCAGTTTTTCCACAGAAATTTTTGTTATCAAAAAGAAAAGATAATCATAATAAAGCTTATTTTTCTCTTGAGCTGATTCAAACAATTGACGTTGTTCTATCTGCTGGATAAATTGTTGAATCATTTTATCCAGTTTGGGATTAATTTCTTGAAAGTAACGTCTTTGAACTTTTGTTACAAAAGTAGATTCCCTAAAATGATAGTTGAGCCACTTGCGATTGATTGCCAATAATCCCTTTGTTAAGTCGTTATCCTGTAATAAGATATCTATCTCAAAAGAAGAATTTTTTGCGATAAACAGCAGCAGCTCTTCAGTGATCTGTCTAGCCTCTATTTCCTGTTTGCTTTCTAAATAAGTAATCGGTTCATCTAATTCTTCATACAATGTTTTAAGGAATAGAAGCAGATAAGTACGTTCTTTTTCCATAATCCCCTCTTCAAGGGAAAAATGCTTGTTTAGCCATTTTGACAAATAATTCACAAGTTCGCTGTCACCAACTGAAATATACGCATCACTTACAAAGTGCCCATGGCTTAGACGAATTAGCCACAGTTCAATCATAAATCTCAGTTTATGTTCTTTAGTTTTTGGCAATACTAGATTTTTGTAATGAACCAAGTGCTGAAACAGCTCTCTACTCAATTGCTTAATTTCTTCAGGAAACGGATCCTTTAGCCCGTTGAACAACTCATAGTAAATACCGAACAAAAAGCTTCGCAAGCCAAATTCTGATCCGACCAATCTGTTTTTCTTTATCTGAATATTTTCTTCTGACAGCTGATTTTTTAGCTTTTGATACAAGCGATAGGTACTGGAGCGGCTAACATGTAATGCCTCAATCTGCTTATCAAGACTGACTTCCTTCGTTACATAACGATGAAATATCTGAAATGACAAGCTTCGTTCAATAAATAATACACGCATTTTTTTCACTGTTTTGTGAGATAAGTCATGGACTACTATCTCACCCGTATCCATTAAGTCGATTATGTCAGTAAATTGAGCATTATTCATTTCTTCTTTAAGCTCATGAATGTATTTTTCTATCTTATATCGGGAGATTTCCAACAAATCGCAGATTTGATCAAGAGAGCAATAAAAGCTTTTGTTTAACTCTAAATATTGAAGTATGTACCACTTATAGCGATCATCCTCCATCAATAAATCATTTAGTATCATTATTTATTCCCTTCCACTAAAATAGCCTTCTCATCAAATTTATTTCATTATAAATGTTGAGATGGATATTTTAATCCTCTAAATAAGTAATTTTGTCCTGTTTTTTTCTCAATAAAAAAAAACAAAGAGATTTTTATAAAAAAACCCTTAATTATGGTAACATATTCGAAAACATTAGATAGGGCTGTATGCAAAATTAAAGCAGTCTATATAAGAGAAAAAAGGCACATAAACCTTATTTTAAAAAGGTTTATGTGCCAAATAAAATTATTTTATCAATATTTGATTATATTTTGAAAAAAATTGATTTGCAAAGTACGACTTTTTTTAAGCAGAAATAATTTTCTCTGCCTCACTTTTCTCCTTGAGTGTAAAAATAATCGTAGCACACAAGCAATTTTCATCCAAATTAAAAATGAAACTCCATGGTTTCATTAATAGCATAACGAAACCGCTTTCCATTAAAATATTCAAATCAAAAATCGCACCTTAACTTTATCTTTTTAATGTTTTAAGAAAACCATTTTTAATCCATTGATTCCAGTCCAGTATACTTTATGTCTACATTTTCCCCTGACTTGCCAGACATCCCAACGCTGAAATTTTAAAGCACACAAAAAATTAAAACTATCATTTAATATTTTTTATTAGTCAAAAAAATTAGAATAAATATACTAAAAAAAACAGAAAGATGGAACAGAAACGGTTAACTTCAAGCACCAGGTAGGTACTTTTCAGCATCTGTTCTGCTCAAAGAGCAATCACAGTGATTCTAAGCAATACGGCAGAAATTCCGAAAATGACAGGAAACACGAAGGTAAACTATTCGATGTTGGCTGATTCCTATCTGGTGTTTCACAAATGTTTGCTGAATGCCGGCGTATTTCCGAAGAAGTTTCTCCTGCGATTACTCGTCGCAGTTAAGTGTCTGTATGTGTTACTGCCGCACCCTTTATTTGGTTTTAAGCATACTAAAAGAGGTCGAGACAAAAGTGTTTAGCTTCGAGAAATAAGACGAATTATCCGAAAATAGCTTTTCATATTTTTGAGATAGTTCGGCTTATTTCCGAGAACTTCAACTCTTAGTGCTTTTAGCACTTAGAAGTTGATGCTATCGGAACAAAGTGTAGTGAGCTACTTTTGGAACGCCGTTTATTCGGATTTTAGACAAAAAAGAGTTCGGGCATTTACTTATGTCCCAAACTCTCCTAGCTTTTTCTTTGGGATTAAGTAGCTTCATCCCAATACTATTTGTTATAATTTTTTAGTTTCGAATCATGTAATCAAACGCACCTAAAGCAGCTGTTGCTCCTGAACCCATTGAAATAATGATTTGCTTATAGGCACTGTCTGTACAGTCGCCAGCTGCAAACACACCAGGGACATTGGTTGCACCATGTTTATCTACAATGATTTCACCCATTCGTGTACGCTCCAGAGTGTCACCCAACCAGTCAGTATTCGGCACTAAACCAATTAAAATGAAGACTCCTTGAACATCCAGATGAACTTCTTCACCAGTTTCACGGTCAGCATAGCTAATACCGTTTACTTTATCTGTGCCTGTGATTTCCTTCGTTTGAACATTCGTCAGTACAGTGACATTTGGAAGAGAATGCAGACGCTCTTGAAGCACCTTATCTGCTTTTAGCTCTGTCATAAACTCTAATACAGTTACATGTTTAACAAGACCGGCAAGATCAATCGCTGCCTCAATCCCGGAATTTCCGCCGCCGATAACCGCGACATCTTTTCCTTCAAATAATGGACCATCACAGTGCGGGCAGTAAGCCACCCCTTTGTTCTTGAATTCCTGCTCACCAGGAACGCCAACATTCCGCCAGCGGGCACCAGTCGCTAATATCGCTGTTTTACTCTTCAGAACTGCACCATTTTCAAGAGTAACTTCAACAAGCTCTTTTTTCTCTAGTTTAGCTGTACGCTGTGATTTCATAATATCCACAGGATATTCCTTCACATGCTCTTCAACCTGAGCCATCAGCTTAGGTCCCTCTGTATATTTCGTTCCAATTACATTTTCAATTCCTAAAGTTTCCAGCACTTGACCGCCAAATGTTTCAGCAACCAGTCCAGTTCTAATTCCCTTACGTGCAGCGTAGATTGCCGCACTCGCACCAGCAGGTCCGCCACCGATTACCAGTACATCGTATGGCTCTTTATCTTCAAATTCAGAAGCATCTGCCGGACCAGCAGCTTTTTCAAGAATTTGTTCGATTGTCATACGTCCGCTGGAGAATTCTTCACCGTTCAGTAAAACAGTTGGTACAGCCATAATTCCTTTGGCATCAACTTCTTCTTTAAACATTCCGCCTTCAATCATAGTATGGGAAATCTTTGGATTCACCACGCTCATAATATTTAGGGCTTGAACGACATCAGGACAATTGTGGCAGGTCAAGCTGACATATGTCTCAAAATGAAGTTCTTTATCAATTGTTTGAATCTGCTTAATAACACTCTCATCAACCTTAGGCGCTCGTCCGCTAACCTGCAGCAGTGCTAAGACTAAAGAAGTGAATTCATGTCCCAATGGCAGTCCAGCGAATACAACACCGCTCGTTCCCTCTACAGGATCTACAGCAAAGCTCGGTGTCTTTTCAAGCTGTACCTGCTCCATTGTAATCTTTGGAGACATCGATGTAATCTCTTCAACCAGCTCCAGAACCTTTTGTGAATTCTCGTCAGTTCCTACGCTCGCCTTTAAGATAATATCATTCTCCAGCAGCTCAAGGTATTGAGCCAGCTGCCCTTTAATTTCTGCATCTAATCCCATACGTACGCTCCTTAAATTTTTCCTACAAGGTCAAGACTTGGCTTCAGTGTTTCTTCGCCTTCTTTCCATTTTGCCGGGCAAACTTCACCTGGATTTTTGCGAACATATTGTGCAGCTTTGATTTTATCTACTAAAATACTTGCATCACGGCCGATACCGTCCGCATTGATTTCAATTGTTTGAACAACGCCGTCTGGATCGATGATGAATGTTCCACGTTGTGCCAAACCTTCTTCTTCGTCTAAAACATCAAAAATACGAGAAATGTTGTGGTTTGGATCGCCAATCATGATGTATTCGATTTTACCAATAGCATCCGAATGATCATGCCAAGCTTTATGAGTGAAATGAGTGTCTGTTGATACTGAGTAAACCTCAACATCCAGCCCTTTCAATGTGTCATATTGACCCTGCAAATCTTCTAATTCAGTGGGACAAACAAACGTAAAGTCAGCTGGGTAGAAACAAACAACGCTCCATTTACCTTTTAAATCTTCAGACGAGACATCGATAAACTCACCTTTGTGGTACGCTTTTGCTTGAAACTCTTCTACTTCTTTTCCGATTAATGACATATAAAATTCCTCCTAAAAGTAATTAAAATTTTTCTTAAAATAATATCGTGCAATTTCTTCTTGAGGTTTTCAAAATGAAAGTACAATTAAAATTATCAAGGTTATCTTAAAGAAAGTCAAGGAATAATTATAATTGTTAAAAAATTGTAATGATTCTAATCTAACAAGGCAAATCTATTGGTATAGAGGCTTTGTGAAATATTTCTCGATTTCATTTACTACTTAAAATTCTCAATTACTCTATTTTTTTCTCTTTAGTAATTTCTCATGTAGGAGCTGTCAGAACTTAATTGATGGTTAAAATGATGTCTTCTCCAGCTGTTTCAGGTTCTTTGAGAAGTTTTATTCCAAATTGTTTAGGCATTCGAACAAATTCTACATCCTCTTTAAACCCGTACAGCAACCCAGCTGCCGCAGTCAGTAAGCAAGAACAAGTCCAGGAAAAATCGTCTCGTTCAGCTGATATAATAGTCTCAAAGACGACGGTCCGTTTCTCAATAGAATAAATCAGCTTTGGGGAATGCAGCCGGGTTTTTGAGCTCCAAAATAAAACAGTATTTGAGGAACTTTGCAGCAGGTCATAATAGTGCCTGCTGTCTTCAATTAGCGGCTGGCTATGGATAAACTTTCTGTCTTTCACATAAATATAATGGGGATTTTTGTATAGCTGCTTCTCTAATTCAATAAGCAGGTCTTTGTACTTTCCTCGATTGGGGTATGCAGGAGTCAGCATTGGGTTCCCCTCCTTTTCTACTTCTTAACTGTAACAAATTTTCTATCTAAAAGTACATTGTTTATTCAAAAATCTTGAAAAGGATGTGGTAAACCTCTCTGCCTTTTCTTCAAGAAATTGTTTTTCATTTTCATTCATGAAACATGAAAAATCACTGAAACAGCGATTGACTGTTTTTAAACCTTGAAAGTCCGCAGTTTGACTAGTTTTAGTTCTTCAAATATTTTTCTGTCGAGTCAAATTTATAGCGTTCTAGCCTGCTTCATGCCAAAAAAAGCTTCCGAAAAATGATGATTCGGAAACTCTAAAGGAGTGATTTTCTATCAATCAGTTAGACAGCTAAGCAGCATTGTATTTTTTCAGTTTGTTATCTAGGATAGTTACTGCCTTCTGGCGATTTTCCCACATCGAGTCTGTATAGGTATCTAAGGTCAGTTTAATTGATGTATGACCTAAAAGCTTGCTAAGAGTGGCAATATCAACACCTGCCTCTACACAACGGGTCGCGAAGGTATGTCTTAGTACATGAAAATTAACTGACTCCAGACCAGCTTTTTTCAACAGCCGCTTAAATCTGTAATTAATTACCCGAGGTTCAGCAAAGCTGTCTTTACAAGAAACAACATAGATTGATAACGATTGCTTTTTTTTATTCAATAGATAGCGTTTCAAATTTTTTGCCAAAGGAATAGCTCTTATGGAGCTGCCTGTTTTCGGCTGACTAATAATGACCTTGGTTTTGCTTGTCTCACCATCGGAAATCATTATTCTCTGCAGCGTTCGCTTCACTGAAATTATATTATTGTCAAAATCAATATCTTCCCAGCGGAGTGCACTGATTTCACCAATCCGCATCCCTGTCGCTAAAGAGAGAAGAACTGCAGAGCATTCTGCCTCTTTCCACGCTGCTTCCTCAAGCAGACTTTGCTGCTTGCTGGTCAAAGCAGAAACAGCTTTCTTTTGTGTTCTCGGTAAAATAATCCCTAAGCAGGGATCTTTCCTTAGGTAGCCGTCAACGAAGGCTTTGTGGAGGGCTGATTTCAATATATTAACGATAGAATGAATCGTTTTTGCTGAAAATTTTAATGAAATTAAATAATGAATGAATGCTTCTATCGTTGAGGTATTTAGCTCCACTAGCTTGATTTCCCCCATAAAGGGGAATATATGCTTATCCAGCTTGTTACGGTAGTTTGAATACGTAGAGGGTTTGATTTTTTTTGCAGTTAGATAATCCAGCCAATAGTTCAGCCATTCTTTCACAGTCCCTTTATAAAGAATTATATCTTCATCTATATAAGTGTATTCTGCTTTTTTTATCGACAGTTTTTTTCTCAACTCGCCGTATTTTTTTGCATATACATAACCAAAAGTAATTTTCCCCTGATGATCTCTGGCTTTGATATATCGTCCTTCCCAGCGTCCATCCTTACGTTTATATATATTTTCTCCTCTTCTCGCCACAATATACACTCCTCATACAATATTTACCAATTCAATTAACTTCCTATTGATTACTCCTTTTTACCATATTAAGTGTTTCTGCTTCCCACGATACTGAAACTTTTTGATCTTGTCTTTGAAAAAACAAATTTATTATAAAAATATACGTTTTTTATACTGTTTCTCTATAGACAAAACTCAGGTTTTAAGTCGTTCCACACAAGACATTTTTATTTAAACATACCACTTAATCCTCCCATCTTATACGCTTTACTCCTTTATATAATTTATCCTATCTCATTATTATAATTATTTTTTAAAATAAAAAAAACAAGAACTAGTCAAGTTATTTTTTTGAAAAAAATAGCAGGCCGCTTCACTCCAAGAGAATGACACGGTCTGCCGTCAAGCAAATAACTATTCTATTATATTTTTGCTGAGTAAGAGACTGATTCCTAAGAAGATGACACCTGTCAAAAATAGAACCACCACTTCAATCCAGGTTCCTTCTGCAAATGAGAATAAACGGAATATTCCCAGTAGTTCTGCTTTCCCCATCAAATTATAGAGATAATATAAAAACGCCACCATTAAACCAGCGATAGGCTGACGGGTTATTCTATAAACCAATGCGGATAATCCGCCAAGAAAGAGCATCACTGCTAGTCCCCTTACTAGAAAATAAGTAAAAGGAAACGTACTGCTGCCGGCCTTCATAATAAGCAACAGGGAAACCAGCAACAATAAGCCGTACATGATTTCAACGAAAAGTCGAATCAGTACAATCCAGCTGTAGGAGGTTCTTTTGGACCGAATGACGCTTAAAGCCGCATAATCAGTATCTGGAATGTATAAGGGAAGCATCATTAGCATACCGATAAGAGAGAAGCAATATTCAACAACCTTTGCACTGCGGTACACATCCAAATTTTCCATTCCTGCAGCCATAGGTAAAAACAAGAGACTAACAGCCCCGCCAATCATATAGGTAAAATAATGGCAGCGGACAAATACTACAGCTGTTTTAAATGCTTTTTCCAAGGATTCGTCCTCCCTTGCGTTTATAATCAAAAACAAGAATGGTTACTCCGAGAAAAATGATTCCTAATCCGGCATAGAATAAACGATTCCAGATAAGCTCTTGAACAATCTGTTCAAAAACTTCCGGCAGTCCTACCGTATTAAAACGAGGGATTAGCTTCCAGCCTACACTACCGTTCAGTGTATCTGTGCTGGAAAATAGAGCGAAAAACCAAAAAATGATTTGAACAGCGATTGCCGTAATACCGCCAAATAGCTCAGTCATTAAAAAGCCAAGTCCTGTCACAAAAAGAATCGTCGGCAAAGTCCAGCCAATAATATATTGGTAAAACAGCAGCAAACTGCCGGTAGCATTCAATTTATCTGCAATCACTAAGGATTGTACTGCCGGCATCAGACTAATTAGCAGTACAGGAATCAGCAAAAGCAATACCGTACTACTATACCGGCAGCCGACAAGCCGGATTGAAGCAACTAATCTAGAGTAAATAATTGGAGCAGCCTTTGCCCGTCTATCTCTCAATGCTACAGTTGCTGCCAAAAATACCGGAACAATTGCTAAAATAATGCCCAGATAATCACAGACCATCCGTGCATAGGCACCGGTTACCTTGTCCTTTTCTACAATTTTCCGGTACTGCTTACGCGCTTGTTCATAAGTCATCGGTTCTTCTGCATCATTCATATAGCTATTCTTTTCATAAGCAGAACCCTTTCCGATAAACCCACTAACTTCTTGCATGTCCTCCTCAAACTGGGAAAAAGCATGACCTTTGACTAACGGGAAGGTGTAAGAGCTGTTTTCCATGACTGCCTCCCCCGGATTACTTTGTGCTGCGGCCTCTATTTGGGCTGTATAGTCTGCGGCTAGCTCTTCGATTGTTTTTCCAGCTGCTTTTTCAAGTATCGTTCTGATAGTCTGTTCTTCTTTACTATCAAGCTTTACTTCTTTATAGAAACCGAAAGGATAGGCTTGATAGCTCTCTGCCTGATATTCCAGAAATAGAGCTCTGTATGCCTGCTGCTGAATAAGCTCTTTGTTTTCTGTACGAATCATCCCATAAGAACCGTCTTCTCCCGGCTTTGGTTCTTGAATTACCCGCAAGCTCATCCCTATTTGGGTCATAATGAAACCAAAAATCACACCTATAACCAGCCAATAGGTCAGGCTTTTGGCTGTCAGCTTAAGCTCTTTTCCTAATAACTTAATACTCATGGCTGAACACCTGCCCTCTGCTGCAAAATATAAAGGTAGGCATCTTCCAGCGTAGGCGGAACTGCTAGCAGCAAGGGATGCGCCATAATCTTCTCCCGCTCATTTCCAATAAAACGAACTTCAATATTGGCCCCTTCCTGATAAAGATTGATAACCTGGACCTGCTGCTTAATTGCATTAAGCTCTGTTCTTGGAATCCGAACAGTAAAAATATGATTTTCGGCCGTTTCCAACAATTCTGATACAGTACCGGTATAAGTTACCTTCCCTTGATCAATAATAGCCAAATTTTCTGCTACAGCTTCAATATCACTGGCGATATGTGTGGAGAGGATAACAATTCGTTCCGCTGCAATTTCAGCTAATAAATTTCTAAAACGAATCCTTTCTTCCGGGTCTAAGCCAGCTGTTGGTTCATCTACTACCAGTATTTGCGGATCATTCAGCAGCGCCTGAGCAATCCCCAGTCTGCGTTTCATCCCGCCGGACATGGCTTTGACCTTTAGCCTGCGATGAACAGTCAGGTTTACCTGTTCAAGTACAGCCTCTATTCTTTTTTTTCGGACAGGAGTAGCCATATCTGATAAAACGCCTAAATAATCCAGGGCCTCATACGCAGTCAGATTTTGATACATGGAAAAATCCTGCGGCAAATAACCAATTATCGATCGAATTTCTTTTTGCCGTTCAATCGGTATTTCATTCATCGTTATGCTGCCGGATTTGCAGGGAAGCAGTGTTACCAGTGTTTTCATCAGCGTTGACTTACCAGCTCCATTTCTTCCCAGCAAGCCAAACATGCCCTTTTCAATCGTTAGATTCACCGAATGAAGAATTTGCTTCTTCCCATAATATTGATTAAGTCCTTCAATTTTAATACTCATAATTTATCTACGCTCCTTTATTTTCTATTGTTAATAATAGAAAATAAATATCTATAAATTCACTACATGGTATTAAATGCAGCAGATATGACTGCACCGCCGTTAACGCCATTTGACAAGCGAAGAATGCCTCCGTGTTTTTTAGTCAGCGTCTTACAGATAGTCAGCCCCATCCCGAAATGTTCCTGCTTATCTTTTGAATAGTAGGGGGTTGCAGCGTGCTGGATATCTTCTTTTGAAAAGCCTGCTCCATCATCCTGTACAAACAGGTATAAAAAGTCTGCATCAAACTGTATTGTTAGACTTACTATATTTTTTGCAAACCGGTCGGCGTTTGTCAGCAGATTCTCAACAACCTGCATAATCAAGGGAAGATCACAATTAATTTTTTCAGGGAATTGGCTGGAAACTATTAAGCGAAATTCTTTTGTTACTATAGCATTACCAGTTTCCTGAATCGTTTGAATCATTGTTTGTGTATGCTGCTGCCGCTTATTCAAATCTATTTCATCCAGCTTTTGAATCTCCTGCATGGTAAAGGTAAAGTCATTAAGACGCTGGACATTACGCCCAATCTTATCCAAAGAGTCATTCAATGCTTGCTCCGTCAATGTTCCAAGCGGATGGAATTTACGAATCAGCTCCACATTGCTCTGAATAACTGCCAAAGGTGTTCGAACATCATGAGCGAATATTGAATTAAGCTGGCGCTGCTCCTCGTGTGTTCGTATAATCTGCTGCTGGTCCTGAATCAGCTGTACTCTCATCTGATCCAGGCCTGAACAAATCCTTTCAAACTCATCGCCGCTTTTATAGTAGCAGGCGATCGACAAATCTTTACGGCTGATTCCCTCAATCGTTTCATTCATAATAATTAACGGCTGTAGAATTTTGTCCTTGTAAAACTTTCTGCTAATCCAGACAATCGCCAATACAGCATACAGAATAACTGAAAAATGACGAATCAGCTGCAAAATAGTGACTGGCACTACCAGCTGCTGAGGAATCCCGGCATTATGGGAATAAAAAATCATTTCAATATAGCTGTCCATAGAATCTGCTTCATCCAGCAGCAGTTTTTCCCACCCCACACAAATACTAACTGTAACCATATAGGCAAAAACAGCCAGAATAATTCCTGTGAAAATATAAAGGCTCAAGCTGGCTGTCAGTTTTTTATTTGTCAGACGGATTCTCTGAAGCTGCTCATCTAACCAATCCATTTATAGCCCAGCCCCCAAACCGTTTCTATTATTTCTTCCGGATACACCTTTCCTATTTTTGCCCGAATCCGCCGAATATGCTCTGTTATAATGCCGCTGTCGCCTTCTTTATCAAAGCCCCATAAATGTTCATAAATTTGTTCTTTGCTGAATACCTTGCCTTTTCGAAGAGACAGGTACGCAGCGATTTCAAATTCTGTTCTAGTTAAAGGAATTATTTGATTCCGGCAGCGAATCTCTTTTCGCTGATACAGAACAGCTAATTGTCCAAAATAAGCAACCGATTCCTCTCTGCCTCCTCGTGCTTCCCGCCGCAAATGAGCTTGTATTCTTAGTCCTAGCTCCTCCATACTAAACGGCTTCAGCAGATAATCATCCCCTCCGGCAACCAATCCTTCCATCCGACTGGTTTGGTCTACTCTGGCTGAAAGGAAGATAATCGGAACATGGATAACCTCCCGGACAGCTCTGCAAAAATCCAACCCATCCATTTCCGGCATATTGACATCAAGGAGAATTAAATCTGGTTTCTTATTAAGAAGCTGCAGTCCTTCTGCACCATTGCCAGCTGTGTAAACCAGATAACCAGACAACTCAAAATAACGCTTCAAGGTTTCTACTAAATCTATTTCATCATCGATGATTAGAAGCTTTTGCTTCATACGCCCACCTCTTTTTCTTATTGCTGCACATATCTCCTATTATACTGGTCATTTCCCTATACTTTCACTATAAACATGAAAGAAAAGTAAAATTACTGATAGCTAACTTTAGGTATTTCTTTGTCAGCCGCTTTAGCAAATGCTTACAATCCCTTAATGGATATGATAGACTGAAATTATTCAACAAAGAAGAGCGAAACGGTGGATACGCTATGACTGGCAGTTCACAGTATCCATTTCATATAAGAATAAATTTATGATAAATGAGGTGTACAATCCTTGAAACGACAAGAGTTACAAGCTATTTATCCAAACGCCAGCTGGCACACACATCCCGCTGACAATCAAAAATATCTTTCTTTTCCAGATAAAGACGGTTTTCTTTGGATTGAAAAAGAAAAACTAACTGAAAATGAACAAGCCCTATTGAAGCTTTTAACAGCTGAAGCATCTATTGATTTAAATACAGAAAGTCTCTGGTATCAGTTTCTCTTTCAAAAAAAAGATTACAGCAAAACCGGACGTTTTCGGATTATTCAAATTCAAATCCAGTCTCCTGAGGAATTTCAGGCTGATATCTGGAAGGAACATGTTGAAGGAATTTTTTCTAACACTGAAGACTTTTTCTTTTTAACGCCTAATCAGGCCATATTAGTAGAAAAACAAACAAAATACGCGCTTTCAAAAGAAGAACTTGAAGGAATTTTTCTTACCTTAGATGATGACTTCAGCACGCTCAGCCGTTTATTTATTGGACAATTTCACGAGAGCTCAAAAGAATTTCCAAAGCTTTTTGAAGAAGAGCAGGAGATATTTAGAGAAGAGGTTCGGCTAGTTAAACGGAAAAAGGTTTTTGGAATTTCAGATGTTGCCCTTCACTATTTTACAAAAGAGGCATTGGCCAAAAGTGCTCTGACTCAATCGATGAAGGAAGAATGGCATATTGACGAAGAGATGAAGGAGATTATTCAGGCTCTCTGGACAAATCAGGGGAATCTCAGTTCAACAGCCAAAGAATTGTTTATGCACCGTAACACCCTTCAATATCGTCTGGAGAAATTCCAGGAACAAACTGGGATGAATTTAAAAAATACGGATGAGTTAATTCTCTGCTTCCTGCTGCTAAACGACTAGCGCAGATCAGAGGGTTAAGAGCAGACCTGAATGCCGTTAATTCGGTTTTAGAATAGAGAGAGACTGGACTTTAGTAGGTTCCCGTCTCTCTTTTATTTTTCGTCCATGAGGAATATTCCAGTAGTTTATAGCCCTTTATTCCCTTCGTTTTTTGCGCCAAACTATTGTCCTGAAAAACGCTTTCGGCAATATGCCGAAATTTCAGATTGTTTCTTGGGCAAAATACCATTGTTGCAAGACACCGCTTTCATATATACTGAACTCATCAAAATAAGAGAAAAGAGGAACTGTAATGGTAGAAATCGCTTTAAAACACGTTCATAAAAAATATGACAATGCTGAAAAATATTCAGTAACGGACTTTAATTTAGATATCGCTGACCGCGAATTTATTGTATTTGTTGGTCCTTCCGGCTGTGGAAAATCAACAACTCTTCGTATGATTGCCGGACTGGAAGATATTACTGAAGGCGACTTGGTTATTGGCGATAAGGTAATGAATGATGTTGCACCAAAAGACCGTGACATTGCCATGGTTTTCCAGAACTATGCCTTATATCCCCATATGACTGTTTTTGATAATATGGCTTTTGGTTTGAAGCTGCGTAAATATGATAAGGAAGAAATCAGAAAGCGTGTGGAAAATGCTGCAGACATTTTAGGTTTGACAGAATATTTGAAACGTAAACCAGCTGCCTTATCTGGTGGTCAGCGTCAGCGTGTGGCATTGGGACGTGCCATCGTTCGTGATGCAAAAGTCTTCCTGATGGATGAACCACTATCAAACTTAGATGCAAAATTACGTGTTGCCATGCGTGCAGAAATCGCTAAGCTTCACCGCCGTTTAGAAACTACAACTATCTATGTAACCCATGACCAAACCGAAGCGATGACGATGGCAGATAGAATTGTCATTATGAAAGATGGCTTTGTACAGCAAATTGGTTCTCCTAAAGAGGTTTATGACACACCGAATAATGTCTTTGTCGCTGGATTTATCGGTTCTCCAGCTATGAACTTCTTCAACGTAACACTAAATAATGGTGTTATCAGTGATGGTAAAGACTTTAATTTGACACTTCCAGAAGGTCAAAATAAAATGCTTGTTCAAAAAGGCTACGAAGGAAAAGAAGTTGTCTTTGGGATTCGTCCGGAAGATATCCACAGCGAACCAATTGCTTTGGAGGCTGCTCCTGAAACTGTTGTCCGCTCAGAAATCGTTGTATCCGAGCTTCTAGGTGCAGAAACAATGCTGTATACAAAAGTTGGTAATCATGAATTTGTATCCAAAGTTGATGCGCGTGAACTGCACACCCCAGGTGAAATGATTAATCTGGCATTCAACCTTAATAAGAGTCATTTCTTTGATAAATCAACAGAAGAAGTGATTAAATTACCATAGTAAAATTAAAAAAGGGTGTGATATTTGTCAATTTGACAGTGTCACACCCTTTTATGATTGATAGATTCTACAAGAATTTGGCGTCCGTCTAGTAGAAAAGCCTTTATGTCATCCACCATTGAAATTTCAGCATGACAATACCCATGGAAGTATAAAACTATTCTCAGCTGCATTTCTAGACTGGTGCTAATTTATAACAGTAATTTTCTTCAGCAGCTTTTCTATTCGCTTTTTTTGTGCAGTGGTAAGCTCCGGCTTCCTTTTTTCTAAAACGTCAATAAATAGATGCTTATTATGGCTAGATATACAGAGAGCTACTCTCTCACTATGCTGTGCCACTTCTTTCGGACGACAGGTCGATAAATGAGTGAGCAGCAAAGGAAACAGCTCTTTCTCATATTCTTTGTTCACCTTACACAGCTTAGCAAAAACGGATATGCTGTTATCAACAGTAATTACACTGCCATTTTCATAGGCATACAGGACTTTATCAATTTGTTGGTGGATAGCCTCTGCCTTCTCCTCGGCTATAGTAGCAAGTGCGGTCATAGCTCCCCAAACCAAACGATTATTTTTGCTAGCCAAGCAATCTAATAACTCAGATACGTAGGCTGTAATTAACGATGGATTTTGCTCACCGACTTCATACAAAACCTTGATACAATCATTTGCAATGGCCTTTTTCTGCTTCAATCCCTGAACGATTTCAAAAATTCCCTTATCATCCTGATTCTGCACTAATAGCTTTGCTACCTCTACATTTTGAGTTTCGGTCTGTTGATTCAAATTCGATGCTAATTTTTCTATATACATAGTAACCGCCTTTCTACTATTTAATGTATTCTAAGTCAGTAAATTATTGGAAATAGATAAGATAAATAACATTAAATTAATGATTTTTCTATCTCATACGTTCAATGCAGATGCTCTAATCACATCAGGGTGCTCAGCTCTTCTATTGCACTTTGCGTTCCAAAAGGACGTACTGTGACTTATCCTCAATAAATTCACCCCAGTAGCGTTCAGTCACTTTGCCGCTTTGAATAAAAACACCTACACTTGCGGCTCCTCGACGATAGAGCTCTTCCATGATTTCATGAGCAATCCCCAGGCCAACACCTAAATGACTATTTAACACGCCCAAATATGAGAGAATATAGCGCTTCGCTTTTTTCTTTGTCCGCAGAAAGCGAAAGAGCTTGACTGGCGTCATCCTGCCATAGAAGGAATTACCATAATCAGGGATACCGATAAAGAATGCAACCGGCTGTCCTTTATAATAAGCCATTTTTACCATCGATAAATCTAAAACGATTTTGTACCTCGCAAAATAGGCCTGAAAATCTTCTTGAGAAATCTCCTTGAACACTGGAAAATCAGCATACAGCTCAATCAGCAGCTGATAGACCTCGCCAATTACCTGCTCCCACTCCTGTTTTCTCGGCGAAACAATCTGATACCCCTGCTTTATCAGCCGTTGATTGGCACGCAGGTAAGAGCTGGGCTGCTGATTTTTCATCATAGCAGGATAGCTATTTGAAACATACCTCTCCGTAATTTCAAATTGATTCTCCAAAAAGTAATCCAGATAATACGCATGATGATAAGGTTCTGTGATGTAGGGGGCCCGTTCAAAGTGGTTTGTTTTTAACCGGTAGCGAACCCAAAAGGAGCAGTCGACAGGTCCGACAAGCTTTTTTAAGCCTTCTGCTGCAGCTGTTTCAGCTGCCCAATCGAATAGCTGCCGGCTGCAGCTCTTATCTTCTATTGTTTCAAAAAAACCTAAGTACCCAGTGTGGTCATTGGGGTAGATAGTCAAGACACAACGACCGCAGACATTTCCTTGTTTGTCATAAACCAGAAGCTTCCGCAACCGGAAATAGCTGCTTAAAAGATGTGTGCCGCTTAGTAAAGCCTGTTCTTCCTCCATGTCCTGCGTCAGCTGAGCTGATGTGTAGATTTTCTTAGGCAAAGATAGAAAGTCAGTAATTTTTTCTGCTTCAGAATCAAACTCAATTAGCTGATACATTTTCTTTTCCTCCCACTAGAATCTCCCCAGTATTTCCATTCAAGGTGACTAAATCGCCAGTTTTCAGCTGACTGACTGCGTTCTTTACACCAACAACTGACGGAATCTTTAATTCTCTTGAAATAATGGCTGTATGAGAAAGAAGAGAGCCTTTTTCTGCAATAACTCCAGCTGCTTTAGCTAATAAGAAAACCCAGCCAGGATCTGTCATCTTCGTCACTAGAATTTTTCCTTCGCTGTTTGAAACCTCATGAGGGTTTTCTATAACAAGAACCTCAGCAGTTATAATCCCCTCCGAACAGGGGATTCCCCTCAAATCATCTGTTCCATCATCAATCCTTACAGAATTAATCGTCTGTGGATACTTATTAAATTCCTGTTTAGCGTATATTAATCGTGTATATGCAGGCAGCTGCTTAAACTGCTGATACTCCCGTTTCCGCTTCTCAATCCGCTCAAGAAAATTAATTTTCGGTGCTTCTTCTCTGTTTACTTCTTCAAGTTCTTCAATTGTCAGATAGAAAATATCTTCCGGCTGTTTTAAGAGACCTGTATCACTCAAGTTATGGCCCATAACTGTAAATAAGCTGCGCACCATGCCGTATAAACGGCTTCGATTCAGACGGGATATTTCCCGATTTTTTATTCCCAGCATTGCTTTGCTGCTCAGCCGTTCCAGCTTTTTTTGCTGTCGCTGACTAGTCTTCTTTTCTGCTAACAGCCGCACTGCTGTTGCTTCCGATTCTGTCAGTTTTCCCAGTAGCTTTTCTAGTATTTCAGGATTGGCTGCATAGCTCTGCAGCTCCTGAAACAGCTTGAGCGGCTTGGCTCTAAATGTGCCTGTTTCCAGCTTCAGCTCCTCCGGCGAGCGGTCGCCATATAGCTGAATGTATTCTTTAACTGCCAGAAACATTGATGTTTGAGGATTTTTCAAACCAGTTTCAGCCTGATCAGCTGTTTGTATTGAAAATAGCTCTTCGGTTTGTCCACTGTCCACAAGCTTTTGAGCAAGATGCAGAAGCGCCAGCACCGGCTTCATACTTTCCAAATCTGTAATACCGGAAATAAACTCGTTCGTCTGCTGTTCATAATTCTCACTGTTCAGCTTTTTCAACTGACGCTTAAGCAAACCTGTATAAACAAACGCATATAAATCATTCAACAATGTAATATCCCAATCTGCAAGCACCTGATCCTTGATTTCCTGATACAGTACAAAAATTTCCTGATTCGTTAGCTTTGTATGAAATCTGTTCTGAAATAATTCTTCAATTTCAATAAAGGAGCAATTCAATGCAGCCATCCCTTTGGGGATTTTTACTGCTTCACGTACAACCTGGAAATAGGTTCTCAGCCGTTTGTGCAGCGGCATAGCCACCAATCCTTGTGACGGCGCCTCCTCCGTAATTCCCAGCATTTCCTCCCATACCGGAATAATTCTACGGGACATAGGTAAGAAGCTAAGCAGCGTATACCAATTATTGAGCCTGTAATAGACACGGCCATTTACACTTGCCAACATTTCTTCAAAGATATTTTCATAGGCAGCCACAAAACGCCGGTCTGGAACACAGCGCAAAGCCAATCCGCGAAACACACCGAAATAAGCCTGTTTAATAAAAGAAAAGGTTAACGGCAATGTGATTCCCGGATAACTCTCGACAATATTGCTGTTGTCTAATACTATTGGGAAGTCTTTTCCGAATGTTGTAATCGGACGAAGCTGCAGCAGATAAAATTGTTGATTAGAGCAAGTAAATTCTATATCCAGCTCCTGCCCCATTGTTTTTTTTAGTTCCTGCCCAAGCATAATTAATTCTTGAACAGCTGCTTCCTCCAGAAGGGGACCTTCTGCCTGCTGTTCATAATAATACAGCTGATCTGTCGTTTGATAGTAATAGCTAGTTGTATCCACACGATCTTCGACCACTAGATTTCCGGTCCCTTTTCCTACAACGAGTACTGATTCATTCAGCAATCCCTGCGGATTTGCCGTAAACAAAATACCAGAATATTCTCCCGGCACCATCACCTGAATGATGACGTTTACTGAAAAAATCATTGCTTCCAGCTGATAGGCTCTCTCCCTCATATAGCTGAGTACATTTGGCTGAAACTGAGAAACAATACATTGAACGACTGCCTCCGGAATCTCCTGTTCAGCAAGTGAAAGGAAGGAAGCAAACTGACCGGCAAAGGAATCCTCTGTTCCATCTTCTATCATGCCGGATGAACGAACTGCAAATAGAGACTCACCTGGAAAGCGTTTAGAAATCAATTTCGGTAGGTCGTCTAGAATAGCAGTTTCTGACAGCGCTTCTCGAACAATATCCTGAAGCTGTCTACTCGTCTCTTGTAGTGAAGCTGCCGATTCATAATCTATACAGCCAATCAGTCTGCGAATTTTTTCAAATGTTTTTTCCGTGATGCTCTTTTGAAACAGTTCAGCTGAAAGACAACATAAATCGGGTACTCTGTAGCCCATCTTCTGGAGCTGAAAAAGACGTGCAGCTTTTCCGCCAACCTGATGCTCCTGATAGTTTTGATAATCAATTAACATACTCATAAGCGGCCCAGTAGAAGATATCCGATTACTACAAGTATCATCATCGTTTCCAGAATATACGTATAACGCTCTACCTTATCCACAATTTTAAATTGCGTCGGATCAGCAGAGAATTTCCGGCATTGAAGAGTAAACCATAATAAGTTGCCCAGAATCAACAAAACAGCAAAACGGTTTAAGCGATAGGTCAGCAGAATATTCGTTACCACATCTACTGCTGTCAAAATCAGTACAAAACGTGTCGCCTTTTTATAGCCAAAGATTCTTGAATACGTGACATACTCCGTCTCATCCTTTGGCGCACGAATCTTTCTGGAGATTTCCCAAATAAGTGCTGGAAAATATAAAGTAAGCAAAACTAGAAAACTCGTCCAGGAAACCAAAGGCAAGTCATATTTGTAGCAGGTAAAAGAAATAATGTATGCATTCATCACCAGCTGGACAGGATTGTGAGTGACAAGAGCCAGCAGTAAATTTGGCTGAATCTTGCTCTTTTGAAAGAACCAGAGCGACATCAGGGTGCCGTAAATAAACAAGAACGCAAAAAACGGCAGATTGTTCATCCAGATGATGTTGCTGACAACCGCAATAACAATCACTACTACAGCAACCTTGATTAAATCCTGTTTATATACCCTTCCCGACGGCAGCGCCCGATGAGGGAACAGCCTCTGATCAGTTTCATAATCCTTGAAGTCATCAGCAATTCTTAAAATCATTAGAAAAATAAAAATTGTTAGACTGCCGACAATTTCGCCCATGCCAATGGCCAACTGTTCGACCTTTACACCATAGTTCAGCAGCAATAAAAAATAAATCTCGAAAAACATGATAACCCCGACAAATAATCTGGGAATCAGCGGGAACATTTCTTTATAATACGTATTTAATCTAGATAACATTTTTCCCAACTCCAATCTTTTCACCTAATTTTACGGTACATTCTACTCCTCTTTGTGTCCATTGCCATAGCTCCGAATCAACCGTTATCTGTCCTTCTTTGAACAAAAGAATAATTGTTGAGCCGCCATAGCTGAAATAACCTTTTTCTTCCCCGCGGGAAAAGTTTTTTTTCGAATGATTCGTTATGCGCCCAACCAAAAGGGCACCAACCTCTACTTGAACAACCTCGCCAAAATTCTCTGTCGCCAGTACTGTCCATACCCGACTGTTCTCAGCATATACTTCATGAGCAGCTAAGGAGATGGGACTAACTGTGTGCAGCCGCCCTTTGACCTTTTGACTTTCCTTCGTCCGTCCTTCATCGATATAGCAGTAGCGGTGATAATCAGTTACTGTTAGACGAAAAACCAGACAACAGCCCTTGCGGTATTTTTCAGCCAATTGGTCATTTTTCAGCAACGACTGTACCGAATACTGACTATTTTTTACTGTAAATGTCAAATCATCAGTAATAGGATACGCCATTAATCGGGCATCTGCCGGCGCACAAAGCTCTGCCGGCTGTGGGCTGAAGCCTCTAGCTTCCGGTTTGATCCGCCGTGTAAAAAAAGCATCGAAATTTGGATAGTCTTCTTCCTGAAACTCACTCATATCAATTTGGTAGCGTTCAATAAATGGCAGAATTTTCTTTTTTGAACGACGGCTTTTTACCGAAAACGCATAGAATCTTGAGAACAACGGTGTTGAGATAAACAGCTTTAGCAAAATTCGACCGGAAAGTGTCCCGTATAAAAACTTTAGCAGCCCCGCCTGATATTGTCTTTCCTCACGAAGCTGTTTATGCTGTCGGTCATAAATTTGGATTTTATCGCCAGCATTCATGATACAGCGCCTCTAAAGGTTAGAATAAAATACGAAACAAGCACCGCCAACACAGCAAAAAATATATACGCTGCTCCTCGCGGCTTTGGAATTTTTACGTCCAAGACAAATAGAACACCAACACACAAGAACGCCAGAGAACACAGCATATCTCGCAAATCAGGCATAAGCCAACTGCTGATTAACCAAACAAGTGGAAAAATTAGTGCACTGTACGTAACAGGCAGTCCTTGAAAGAAGCTAGGTCTTTCAGTCTCAGAGGCAGTCTTTGCCATTACGTTAAAATGCGCCAGCCGGGTAATTGCTGCTAATGAATAGAAACCAAAAAGAGGAATATGCCACCAAGCATTCAGCCCTGCCATATAAAATAAAACGATAGGAAAGGCCGCAAAATTAATCATATCCCCCAACGAATCAATTTCAACACCAAAGCTTTTTTCATACTCATTTCTTTTAAAGATTGCTGCAAAGCGCCCGTCAAACAAATCACAGATTCCCGCAGCAATCAGGCAAATCAAACTATACTGAATCGCTCCCTTGATTGCCTGAACCATACCAACGATAGATAAAATAATTCCAATATAAGTAATTAACACCGTCTTATTATAACTTCCAATCAACATTGTGTGATACTCCTTTTTAATTATCAAGTATGCGAATTTCTCCTGTTCCTCCATTGATTTCCAGAAGCATACCTGTTTCTATTTTTTGCGTTGCTTCTTTGGCACATACGATACAGGGTACGCCATATTCACGAGCACAAATTGCTGCATGGCACAGGACACCGCCTGTTTCTGTCACAATTCCTTTCAGAATAGCAAATTTACTGGTCCAGCCTGTATCTGTAAACCGGGTAACCAAAATCTCGCCAATCTGCAGCTGATTCATAGATGCAGTATCTTTGATGACACGAGCCCTGCCAGTGACGATTCCCTGATTACAGCCCACTCCTGCAAGTCCATCTCTATCCAGCTGTTTCTCTTCATGAGCTTCTTTCTGATAAACGGAACCGATGTCTCCTGCTGGCTGAAACTGTCGAAAAGAAAGATAGTACGAGCGACCTATTTCCAGATAGTCCTGCAGCTCTTCTTCGCTAATCTTTCCATCAAGAAAGCGAATGATTTCTTCTGTCCTTAAATACCAAATATCCTCCGGCTGTTGAAGTATTCCTTTAACCGTCAAGCTTTCTGCCAGCTTCAGTGTGTATTGGCGAATCAATGCATAATAACGAGTAGAAAAATCCTTGAACTCTTCCCGCCACCACAACAGTGTCCGAATTTGTGTTATTTTTTTGGTCAGCCTTTTCATTTTTCCTGCAGATACTTTTTGAGTCAGTTTTTCTTTTATTGACAGATACGCTTGATATTGCTGCTGATTCGTTGTCTTTGGCGAAAAAGCTTCATCCAGCTGCAACAGGTTTTGAATCTGCTGAACGACAGGCAGCGGCTGCTCCTCATAGGAGGGATAGGCAATATTCAATTCCCGCTCTGAATGATAGCCAAAGGTCAACAAATATTCTGTTACTCGATTTTTTCCCGGAAAATCGCCATCCTTCTGCAAATCGGCAGCGATTTCTTCAGCCGATTCCTGCTGCCAGTATTCCAGAATCGCAGCATCTGCCAGTATTTCTCTGCTGATTGTCCACATGCTCTGATAAGGAAGTGTGTGGGAAATTTCTGAAAGCCCCCCAAGCAGCAGCAAGTATTCCTGATAGTTTAAATATTTCAGCATCTGATCCTTGAATAGCGTCTGCTGTACAGTGTTTAAGTACACCTGCTGAAAATAAGTGACTTCGCTAAATATATAGGTTTCTTCTACTAATTTTTTCCACGTATTGAACAGCTCAGCCTCGTCTTGTATTTCCAGCTTTTCCCGAAAGTCATTGTAAGCCTCCAACAGCTGCTTCCGTTTTTTTGGGGCCTCTTTTAGACAACGGCTAACTTTTCCTTTTTGAGCAATAGCCATACGGATAATCGGCCACAGCAACCCCAGCTGTAAACCAGTCTTCTGACCCGCTCCTGAATAACTTATTTTTATCCCCAACTCATTGTCGAAATCCTTTTCAACATACCCGGGAAATTTTGCCATCGCCTGTTTGACTACTCCTACATTCCAATAAGGGCGTCCATAGCTAAACCGCAGCAGATTCGAAAATTCTTCCTGCTTAAATATTTTACCTGTAACTAAAAAATCTCCCAGCGCCAAATCCCAGACAGAATGATATAGACTCCACATAAAGGGGGTGCAAACCTCAGAAGAAACACCGCCGTCCTGAAAATTGGCGGTTGTCCACTGTCCATGAATTCCTTCAAAGGAATACGAAGTAATCGGTCGAACCTGTAAAAAATGCAGCTGTCCGTCTTTAAGTGCGAATTCAATGTCGCAAGGGTAGCCAAGCCAGCGCTGAACAGCTAGAAAACGGGTGATACACGCCTCCAACTGCATACGTTCCGTTGGTTCTTCCGGACCAGTCAGCCACTCCTTCATCTTCCAGTCATACCGATAAGCAGTTGCGGTGACAAAGCCCCCCACCAGCTGGTCTCCTCTGCCAGCAGCAATCTCCAACACCAATGTTTGATCATTTCCAGTTACCGGATCAAGGGTGAAAGCAACGCCACTGTAGTCAGCAGCGATATATTCCTGAATAATCACAGCCATCGACAGCTCAGAAGCTGCCATTTCCCGATTCAGCAGGTAGCTGAGATTTTCCACACTGAACATCGACTGGTAACACGCCTTGATGCTTGCTAAGACAGCCTCAACACCTTGGATTTCAAGAAAGCTTTCATATTGTCCTGCAAAGCTGGCTGCTTCCAAGTCCTCTTTAATCCCGCTGCTTCTTACAGCATAAGCTGTTTGCTCATCAAGAAATTGCTCTAACTCATCGATGAATGACGTGGAAAAATGAATCAATTGAAGCTGCTGCTGAATAGTCCTACTAATCTCTTCGATGTTGGCAGCAGACAACTGCTCAAGCTGCTGTCGAAGCTGTTGATCAATCCCGTTTTCTTTTATTGTTTTCTCGTATACTGACTGCTCCACAATGATACCTTTAGGAACAGAAAATCCCTGTCGGGTCAACTGGCTCAGCATCGCCCCTTTGGCGCCAGCCTTTTTCTTGTCTACGTTTTGCTCTATCTTTTTTATCATATCGGTCGCCCTCAAAAAATATTCTTTCTTAGATGTAATTTGTAAAGAATCACATTGATTCCTATGTGTGTGAATCCGCCCAAAATGACAAACAAGCTATAAAAAGCTGCGCTCATCGGATACACAAGGGTTAACACCCAAACACAGCCTAACAGGGAATCTATTTGGTCTAATAGAAAGAACAACAACTGAACTTGCCCTTTTGCCGGTTTACCAGGACGAATTCCTGCTCTTCTCTTTAAAAAGCTGTTGGGCAGCTCACAGATTGCATAGGCTGCGCCAAAAGCCAGACCCATTAACAGATTATACGGTACTTGATTTGCATGATACGTATATAAATAATTATGGGCTTCTAAATAGGGAAGCAGCTGATTAAACCAACCCCAGACAAGACCACTGACACTTCCCCAAAGCAGATAACCGCCAAAGCCTTTCCAGGTTTTATTCTCTCCGAACAACCGCTGCCCATCCTTTAATACTTTGCCCTGATCGATTGGTACAGCAGCGTTTTTAAGAATGCTGCTTTTGCACCAGACCATATTTAAAATGCCGGCAAGAATAACCGGCATCAGGGTTATATACATTTGTAAAACAACAACCATGTTTTTCTCCTTTTTTTTGTGATGGCTCAATTTTATCATATCTTAGAGTACTCCACCAAATGTCCGGAAATCTGTGATTACTGCTGAAAACAGCTATTATTTTTTAAATTGGTCAAACTGACGAAAATCAGCGCTTCTTCTTGTGCACTCTACCATTGCCCCTAGACAACGCTTTCATATATACTCAATTCAGTTAGTAATTACGTGTTATCTTGGCTTTAATAACTTTGGGTCCCCTAGACCCTTTCGCTTCGGCGGAGGGTCTGTTTTTAAGTAAATGACGGCAGGCAGCTCGTCTTTTCGGTTGAAAAGATGAGCTGCTTGTTTTTTCTTATCATCAGCAAGAGAAGAAAAAGGGTGATAAGCGGTACATGATTTGCAGTAACCAGCTTTTTCCATAGATATAAAAATCTTGAACGCATTCCTAACTCTATCCCGATACCATAACCTAGAGAAATGTCTTCATCATTTTTAGTTGGAACAAAAAAAGGGTTTGGGACAACGAACTGTCTCCAAACCCTAAAATCGAATAAACGGTGTTCCAGTCGTCCGTGCTTCGACGTTATCAACGTAGTGAGAACCTTAGATAAGCGTGTAGGAACTTAACACTTTACTAAAGTACTAAACGTTAAAGCTCTCGGAAATAAATCGAACCATTTCTAGCTGTTTCTCAAGTTAGAACACTTCTGTCACGCCTTCTCTTTGCCGCCATTTTTCATTAATCCTGGAACAGGCAGTCTTTAGCTACAGTCTATTATAGCCTTGTTTCTCTGACTATAATTCCTCTCCATTTGTTTCAATTACTTTTTTATACCAATAGTAGCTGTCTTTTTTATAACGTGTCAATGAGCCGTCCTGCGTTTCATCCTGATCCACATAAACAAACCCGTAGCGTTTTTGATAGCCATTCAGCCAGCTCAACAAATCAGTATAAGACCATGTGCAATAACCAAGAACGGTCGCTCCATCTGTGATGGCTTCCTGAATGGCACTTACGTGCTGTTTCAAATAGTCGATACGGTATTCATCATGAATAGCCTTATCTTCAGTCAGCTGGTCATATTCACCTAAACCATTCTCAGTAATCAGAATTGGCATCCGGTAACGGCTGGTTAATCGTCTCAAACCAATACGCAATCCTTGAGGATCAATTTCCCAATCCCAGTTTGTTCGTTCAACGAATGGATTTTCTACCCGCTTAAACACGCCAGGTGTTCCAGATTCTTCTGTAGAGCCTTTCTTGCCGGTAGTGTTCATTTTACCCATACCTACACCATCCAGCGGATTAAAGGCTACTGTACTCGTTTGATAATAATTGATGCCGATAAAATCTGGTTTTCCTGCTTTCAGCAGCTCAATATCCCCAGCTTCAATCTCAGGTGCTACGCCCTGTTCAGCCAAATATTTCAAAGCAGCAATTGGATATTCACCAAACACATAGACATCCAGCCAAAGATGAGCATTTAAATCCTCGGCGTCCTCTGAAGCCAGCACATTTTTAGGATCGCTGTTTATCGAATAGTTTGGACCATAAGCAAAGCTCGGTCCAATCATACCCGGCATTTTCAGCTCATGGAATTTACTGATAACTGCTGCATTTGCCAAATTTGCATAGTGGTTCGCCTGATACATCCGTTTAGGATCTTGAACTGCCGGCGGATGACTTGCCATTAGATAACCATGTGTGATAAAAATATTCTGTTCATTCAAACTAACCCAATACTTCACCTTGCCTCTGAAGGCTTCAAATAGAACAGCAGCGTAAGCAGTAAAATCCTCTACAATTTTGCGGGATTCCCAACCCATATATTCATCCTGCAGTGCTTTCGGCAAGTCCCAATGATACAACGTCAATACAGGTTCAATCTCATTTTCCAGCAGCTCATCTACTAAATCAATATAAAACTGCAGACCTGCCTGATTGACTTCTCCCCGACCTTCAGGAAAAATCCGTGTCCATGCTACTGAAAAGCGGTAGGCCTTTAGCCCCTGCTCCTTCATTAAGGCAACATCTTCTTTATAACGGTTGTAATGATCAACAGCCACATCTCCATTTGTGCCTTTAAATGTTTTCCCGGGAATTCGGACAAATTCATCCCAGACAGAAACCCCTTTACCATCGGCTTCCCATGCGCCTTCTACCTGATAGGCAGCTGAAGCTGAGCCCCATAAAAAATCTGTTGGAAATTGATCGAGTTGTTTGTGTTCCACTTACTTGTCCTCCAGTCAGTTGTTTACTCTTTATTCAAATCGAAGGTCAGTTCAGTATTCGTCAGTTCCCCTTGTAAGATTCGTTCTCCTTCATGGATATACACTGTATTATTACCAGATAAGCCTGTGGTCCGAACAACAACAGCTGCTCCTGCTCTGTTTACTTCAATGCTGCCGGCAGCTGCTCCGCTACTGTCCACAAGCTCTTGACTGTGTGTTCCCTCAGATAATTGATAACAATGGATAGCTACTGAATCTGTATAGTCATAAACAACACTCTTCTGATCCTTGCGACCTGTTACCAAAATTGTATCTTCTTTCACCCAGACTGGCAAATGTAAATAGTCATAAGTTTCATTTCGCCACTGACCATTTTCTGATACAACACACAGCTCATTCGTTAACAGCTGCGTCCAACGTCCTTCCGGCAGGTAATAATCCACTTCACCTGTTTCAGTAAACACTGGCGCCACAAGCAGTGAATCCCCAAGAAAATATTGTTTGTCTACAAAATAAGCATTTCTATCCTGTGTATACTCCATGAATAACGGACGCATCATCGGCACGCCGCTTTGAGCAGTATAAACCGCCTGCTGATAGAGATAAGGCATTAAGCTTAATTTTAGTTTAGTAAACGTTCTAGTGACCTCAACTGCTTCTTCATCGTACAGCCAAGGAACTCTGTATTGAATATTGCCATGATAGCGGCTATGAGTAGATAAAAGTCCAAACTGTGTCCATCGTTTGTAAATATCCGCTGAAGCATTTTCTTCAAATCCGCCAATATCATGACTCCAAAAACCAAAGCCAGACAACAGGAACGACAACCCGCCTCTCAGTGTTTCTGTCATTGAGACATATTCTGAAAGGTTATCACCACCCCAATGTACAGGGAATTTTTGGGAGCCGACAGTTCCAGAACGAGCAAAAAGGACGGCTTCATTTTTCCCGCGCTGCTCCTCTAATAAAGAAAAGACGGCTTCATTATATAGATAGCTATAGTAATTATGTGCTTTTTTAGGATCCGATCCGTCAAAATAGACGGCATCTGTCGGAATTCGTTCACCAAAGTCTGTCTTAAAGGAGTCCACTCCCAGCTCCAGCAACTCTGACAAATAGCCTTGATACCACTTCACCGCTTCTGGATTCGTAAAGTCTACGATGCCTTGACCGGCCTGCCACATATCCCATTGCCAAACATTTCCATCTGCTTGCTTCAAAAAGTAGCCATTTTTCCTGCCTTCTTCAAAAAGTGGTGATTTTTGTCCGATATACGGATTAATCCAGACACAAACCTTGATTCCTTTTTCATGAATACGCTGAATCATCCCCTTTGGATCTGGAAACAGCTCATCATCCCATTTGAAATTGCACCACTCAAAGGCCTTCATCCAAAAACAGTCAAAGTGAAAGACTTCCAGCGGAATCCCGCGTTCCAGCATCCCGTCAATAAATGACATGACAGTTTTTTCACTGTAGTCTGTTGTGAAGGATGTAGACAGCCACAAGCCAAAGGACCAAGCCGGCGGCAATGATGGCTTCCCAGTTAGACTGGTATATTTTTCAAGAATGTCTTTTGGTGTAGGTCCGTAAATAATTATATATTCCAAGCTTTGCCCTTCTACACTGAACTGCGCCCGTGAAACATTTTCTGAAGCTATTTCAAAAGAAACCTGCTCAGGATGATTGACAAAAATTCCGTAGCCGTTGCTGCTCATATAAAAAGGAATATTCTTATATGCCTGTTCGCTGCCTGTTCCGCCGTCTTCATTCCAAATATCAATGGTCTGTCCATTTTTAATAAATGGCGTAAAGCGCTCACCTAAACCATAAATCAGCTCATCAATTCCCAAAGAGAGCTGTTCTCTCATATAATGAGTGCCGTCTTTATAAGTGATTTCTCCTTGTGCACCGAATTTCGACTCAGTCAACAGCCTCTCTTCTCCCAAAAAGCGTAACTGAAACTTATCTGATAAGACAGCTTCTGCTTTGATAGAACCCGATTTAAAGCTAATCTTTCCATCTGTTTTTTCAATTACCGGCTGAACATCAGCTGTCTCTAATGTAAATTCCGGACCTGGATTGTTCTGCTCATGATGGACAATTTTTACAGAAATCATATCTTCGCGCGGACTCGTGAGCGTAATCGTGCTCATTCCCATATTCAAAGTATCGCCACGCTGCTCGATTTTTTTATATGGAGCGTACAAAATCAATTGCTTTTCTTTTTCCTGATAGGTAAAAATTTCCTTTGGTGATTGAATTGTATACCCCTCTTTTGTCATCCAATAGCCATTTGTAAATTTCATGGTTGCCCTCCTATTTTACGGCACCGTCCGAAATGCCTTTAATAATATATTTTTGTAGAAACACATAGAGAATAATGATTGGAATAATCGCAATAAATAGGGCTGCCAGCGCCAAATGCCACTGCTTAGAATATTGACCAAAGAAATAGAACATTTTCAGTGGAATCGTGTACATACCTTCTTTATTAATAACTAGAGACGGCAATAGATAGTCATTCCAGAACCAGATTGAGTTCAGTACAATAACAGTTACAGTTGTCGGTTTCAGTAATGGCAGAATAATATGCCAGTAAATCTGAAAACGCGAAGCACCATCAATAGTCGCTGCTTCATCCAATGATTGAGGAATTCCTCTTAGGGCGCCAAAGTAAAGAAAGATTGCCATACTGCTCGCCAAGCCTAGATACATAATAACCAGTCCTGGCCGATTTAACATATTGGCTTTTCCAAAAAATGAAACCAATGGAATCATAATCGCCTGGAATGGGATTAACAAGCCAATCGCAATCACAAAATATAAGCCGTTGCTAAGCTTACTTTTATTTCTTGAAAGGGCATAGGCTGCCATTGACGTACAAATGACAATTACAAAAAGCGACACTGCTGTAATTATTACTGAATTAAGCGCACTTTGAAAGAAATCCAGCTTCTCAAAAGCAATTGGATAGTTTTCTGTTGTAAACTGTTCCGGAACATTCAAAGTGTTTTTGAATATCTCAGATTTTGTCTTAAATGAGTTCACTACAATCAGATAAAAAGGGTACAGCCAGGCAAGCATCAAACAGATCCCTAGAATCTTAATCAACAATGCTTTTCTCTTTTTCTGTTTGATCATAGGTCTACCTCCCGTTTTCTAGTGATACTGATTTGAACAATAGAGATTATAGTAATAATAATCAGGAATATCACAGCCTTTGCTTGTGCATACCCCATATTTCGAACTGCAAATGCTTCGTTGACAATATTCATTGCTACCATCTGTGTAGAATCAAACGGTCCTCCCGCGGTCAATGCTAGATTCTGATCGTAAATTTTAAATGCATTGGATAGTGTCAGAAATAAGCTAACGGTAAATGCCGGGGCAAGCATCGGAAACTTAATCTTCCAGAAAGTTTGCCACGATGTAGCGCCGTCAATTTCCGCCGCTTCAATCATTTCATCTGGAATGTTATTAATAAATGAAATGTAGATAATCATAATGTAGCCGCTCATTTGCCAGACAAAGAGGATAACTAAACCCCAAAAGCCTGTATTAGTCGTGGAGAGCCAGCCTTTAAAAAACTCTATCCCTGTTGCATCTCCAATTGCCGCAAACGCTTTAATAAAAATGAATTGCCAAATAAAACCTAGTATAATCCCACCGATTAGATTCGGCATAAAAAACACTGTACGGAAAACATTATTCAGCTTATCTGCTTTTTGAGTCACCAGTAGTGCCAGTCCCAGTCCAATAATATTTACAAGAACAATCGCAACTACAGAAAATTTGGTTGTAAACCAAATGCTATTTAGAAAACGTTCGTCCTGAAATGCCCTTATATAGTTCTCGATGCCTAAAAATTGGTCAATTTTTATGCCATTCCAATCAGTCATTGAATAGTAAACACCTGTTAATAGCGGTATAAACAACACTACAGCTATCCCCAACAGACTAGGCGCTAGAAATAGCCAGAAGCTTTTTGATCGATTACTCATTATGCAAATCCTCCTCCCGATGCCTATCAATTATTTTTAGTAAGCTGAGCTGTAAAAAACAATGTTCTTTCACAACAGCCCAGTTTACTTAAAATACTAGGCAAACAATTTTACCGAAAAATCAGTTCTTTTCTCTTATTCTCTAGCTAAGCAATCGCTTTTATTATTTACGATCCTCTGCCCAGGCTTCCTTGCCTTTGGTCATCAAATCATCCCATGAGAGATCGCCATTTAGATATTTCTGAAATTCTGGATAAAACTGAGTTTGAGAGTAACCATCTGGGTATTGATTGTGAACCCACGGAACCGTTTTACCCTCAGATACATAGTTGAAAATATCCCGAGATGTTGCATCCTTCAAACTGTCTGAAGAGAAGTTAGTATAAGCAGGAATAAATTCCATTTCATCGGTAATGACTTTCATCGCCGCTTCATCTGTATACATCCACTCCAAAAATTCTTTACTTGCTTCTACAACCTTTTCATCTTTATTTTTATTTACGCCCCAATACCAAGGCGCTCCTGCAGCTATCTTTCCATCTGACTCATCCTTCACATAAAGCGGTAAAATTCCCAATTTATTTTCTACAATTTCTGGGTCTAAACTGTTTAAGGTAGGAATAATCCAATTTCCCTGATGAACGATAGCGACTTGGTCGTTGGCAAAATCTTCTTCTACCGATGTGCTGTAATCTAAAGATAAAATGGGCTGAACATTATATTTGTTAATTAAATCTGTATATTGTTTGAACTGATCACTGTATGAAAAATCAATTGCTTTCGCTTCATACACCTTTTGTACATCATCGTCAAACTCAGGTGCTGTAAAATGAGAACTGTATTGACTGACCACCCAGAATTCTTTTGCACTAAATCCAAAAACAGCTTTCATATCTAAATCGTCTTTTTTGCTGTCAAGCTTTTTCACTGCCGCTTCAAAATCACTGTATGATTTGATTGCATCCACATCAACGCCGGCTTTTTTAAATAGCTCCTTGTTGATTAGAAAGCCATAGCCCTCGATATTCATCGGCAGACCATATACTTTCCCATCTCTTGTCGCACCATCCAAAGTTCCTTCAATAGCTGTATCCGCCAGCTTCGTATCTGTTAAATCGGCTAGACTATCTCCCCATTTATCAACATCTGCTAAACCGCCTAGAAGGAAAACACTTGGCTCATCACCGGAAGAAAATTTAGATTGTAAGGCTGCATTCGCATCTTGTCCGCCGCCTACAGTCGTAACATTGATTTTTACTCCTTCATGACTTTCTTCATATTTCTTTGCCAGCTCGTCTAACTGATCCTTTGTCTCCACTTTAATATTGAAGACATCAATGGTCGTTGTATCTCCGCTGGAACTAGATCCGCCATTCCCACAAGCACCTAATAGCAAACCCGCAGCAGCTAACACAATAGTAGAAAAAATCTTTCTTCGTTTCATTTCGTCTCTCTCCTCTTTGTTATACTAGATAATCATTGAAACGGGACTTAACATACTCCAAATGACTGGACAGCATTTCAATCTCATCATGTTCCAGAGCATAGGAAGTAAGGGTTTCCAAATCTTCGTTGTCAGCAACAATCCTTGCGCCTACTCCTTCTGTATAAGACGCATAACGTTCCTCTTTCAATTTATCGAAGAAACGGTCTTCTTTTAATTTTGCAGCGGCTTTCAACCCGCGAGCAAATGTATCCATACCAGCAATATGAGCTAGAAGCAAATCCTCCATCGCAAAAGACGAGCGGCGAACTTTTGAATCAAAGTTAATTCCCCCTGGCGCTATTCCCCCATTTTCCAAAATTTCATACATCGCAAGCGTAGTATCATAAATATTTGTTGGAAACTCATCTGTATCCCAGCCTAAAAGCATATCTCCCTGATTGGCATCAATAGATCCTAGAGCATCATAACAACGGGCAACAGTCAGCTCATGCTCAAAGGTGTGACCTGCCAAAGTCGCATGATTGGCTTCTAAATTTAGTTTAAAATCATTTTCTAAATCATACTTTTGAATGAATGCCATCGTTGTTGCAGCATCAAAATCATATTGATGTTTTGTTGGTTCTTTTGGCTTTGGCTCAATCAGAAATTGAACCTTATGACCAATTTTTTCTGCATAAGAAACAGCCATTTTAAATAAGCGGGCAATATTATCCTGTTCAAACTTCATATTTGTATTTAACAAAGATTCATATCCCTCACGACCACCCCAAAAGACATAATTCTCGCCACCTAGCTTTTTGCTAATATCCAATCCTTTTTTCACCTGAGCTGCTGAATAGGCAAAGACTTCAGCATTATTAGATGAAGCCGCCCCGTTGACAAAGCGAGGATGAGAAAACATATTTGCGGTATTCCACAACAACTTAATCCCTGTCTGATCCATCTTTTCCTTAATCAAATCAGTAATTTCATCTATATTGCGGAAGAACTCTTCTAATGAGTCGCCCTCCGGCGCAATATCCACATCGTGAAAACAGAAATACTCCACATCCAATTTAGTCAAAAGTTCAAAAAATGCTGCTACTCTGTTTTTAGCCGTCTCCATTGCTGTTTCAGCCGTCCAATCCCGTTGATTGACTGGTTTTCCGAATGGGTCAGAGCCATCTTGAGTCATCGTATGCCAGTAGGCAATCGCAAAGCGCAGCTGTTCTTTCATCGTTTTGCCTAATACCTTTTCCTCTGGATTATAGTGACGGAAAGCAAACATATTTTCTGTTGTTGGTCCTTCGTAACCTACTTTGTCTACCTGTGGAAAGTAACTCATTAACAGATTCCTCCTAAAAATAGCTTGATTTTAGTTAGTTAGCAAGTTAAACTAACTTACATAAAGAATATTAAATCATTGAAAATAAGTTGTCAAGCGCTTTCAAAAATTTTAATATTAACTAAACGAGGTGAACCCATATGATATCTAACAAATATAAGATACGCGAACAAAATGAATCTTTGATTTTAAAAGGAATAATCGATCATAAAAATATTTCCCGTGCTGAGCTGTCTTCTTTAACCGGATTAAATAAAGCTTCTGTCTCATCTATCACCAAAGGACTTTTGGATGATGGTTTAATTTTCGAGACAGGTATCGGCTCTGCTGGTACTCAAGGAGGACGAAAACCGATTATGCTGCAGTTTAACCCCAAAGTAGCGGCAGCTCTTTCTTTTGATATCGGAATTGATTATTTAAAAGGAACACTTGCTTATTTAAACGGTGAAGAAATTACGTTTATTGAAAAAAAACGATTGAACGTTTCAGCAAAAACAGTCATTGCTCTTTTAAAAGAGACCATTACTGCTATTCAAAAAGAAAATCCTGAGGTCTGCTCAACAATTATTGGGATGACCATAGGGATTCATGGGGTGGTTCATAATCATCAAGTCATTTTCACTCCTTACTACGATTTGGATACAATTGATTTACACAAACAGCTTTCCAAAAGCTTTGATTTTCCAATTTTCATCGAAAACGAAGCAAACTTAGCAGCGCTTGGAGAATATGCATTTTCTGATAGTTCTGAGAGTCTGGTAAGCTTAAGCATTCACAGCGGAGTCGGCGGTGGTGTCGTGAACTCCGGGCTCGTTCAAAAAGGGCATCATGGTACAGCTGGAGAAATCGGACACTCTATACTCTTTCCAGATGGAAAAGCCTGCCCGTGCGGTAACAACGGCTGTCTGGAGCAGTATGCTTCCAATACGGTACTTTATGAACAAATTGCTGAAAAAAAACAGCTGGATTATGTAGACAGTGCAGTGGTTCAGTCTTTAATAGACGACTCAGAAATCCAAACCAGGCTGGAACAAAATGCGTTTTGGCTGGCAGTCGGTATTAACAATACTGTAGCACTCTATGACCCTGAGGTTGTTATCATTAACAGCTCAATCTATCGGAAAATTCCATCTTTGTTGACAAAGGTTCGAGATCACTTAACTAGTCGCTTTACGAAGGATATTCGCGTTGAAAATAGTACCTTGGGTAGTCAAGCTCCTTTGTACGGCGGTATCGCACTCTGCTGTCAAAATTTTTTAAACATCCAGCGATTGAAGCTCAAGCATGTTTAAATCGATTTAGCCTCAAAAAGACAATTAGTTTGATCAACTACGCCTATTTTTTTACTAGCACATGTCTGAAAAATAGAGTGGTTTCCGAATGTTTCAGACATGCTTATGGAATTAAGAAAGAAGACACCGCCTATGTGAGACATAAGTGCGTTTTTCTGCCGACAGGTTCCGTAACAATCTCAGAAATATTTACCGCTAGCGTTTTCAGACAGGCTCTAAAAAAATTGATTACGCCATACTTCCTCCTTGGAGAGTCAAGTTAGAACATTACAAAAGTTGTTGTCATTACTTTCAACAGTTCGTGATTCTCTGCTATCTCAAAGCATGAAGTGTGCCCTAAAAGTTGTACGTAGATTACACAGCTATTTAGGAACAGTCCCCATGCTCTCATAGCTACTCAATACTGGATGTGTCCCTGCTCCAACGTTTTTTCGGATTTCATGTGGGTTGAGATAGGTCTCATTGAGTAATGTCCCATTCACCTAAAAGAGCATTTACAAAATAACATTACTTGTTTTTTTTAGCAGCGATGACACCCATCCGTCATGGCTCTTTTTTTCTATTTCAAAAATTCGTAAAAGCGACCAAACGTAGGAAATTCAACCTTTCAAGTGTAGAATATATATTTTTTTAATGTTATACTTTTTTTTATTAGCTAAATATGTTTGAGCGCTTTCGCAAGATTTTTTTATGGGGCTAATCAAGGTTCTATCGGAAATGTTTTGTCTTGAAAACCAACTGGGTGCTGTGCAGCATCAGAGGATGGACAGAACTAGATCCCCATACTTTTAGCATGCTTAACTCCGCATAAAGGGTGAGACAGTAACACACACGGGCACTTAACTGCGACGAGTATCGCAGGAGCACTCGCAAAGCACTTGACTGCGACGAGTAATCGCAGGAGCAACTTCTTCGGCAATATGACGGGATATCCGAAAATTGACAAGAAACGCTTGGAGGAATCGAGTAGCTGTTAACTACTACCTACCTAAAGTTTTTAGTGTGATTTGACTTATCACCGAGGCTGCAGCTTTTAAGACATCGTTTGCTCGGGAAGTAGGAAATAAAGCTAACTTGTTATTACATCCATAAACTACATTTCATTTCTGAGCTTCCTTAAATCGCATAGAGCTTTTCAAACAAAATCGCAAAAAGGAGAAAATAATTATGGCAAAGATAAACAGCAACACACAGGTCGCCCAACAGTTGGCTTCTGAATTATTGAGTGCTCTAGATGTATTAAACACATCAACTTCAATCAATCAGGATGGGCAAACGACGGTCGCTGGGAATGACAGTGCAAAAGAGGCTATTCACGCTGCACAGCAGGCAGTTACTCAGGTCAGCTCAGCCATTGGCAATGCGGCTGCCAATCTGCAAAGCGTAGCCGCAGAATTTGATGCCAAAGATCGGGCAATAAAAAATACCGTTTTCGGCTCCCTTCCCAAACCAGAATCTAGACCAGCATCAGGAGGAATTAAGCTTGATTTCTAAGCAGGAACAGTTAGAACGTGAAGAACGAATCTTATATGAAAAACAGGATGAGCTAGATGCTGCTGGACGGCAGCTGGAAGAGCTGCAAGAAGATTATCTGGAGCAATTCCATTCCTCCAGCCGGCTTTTCGAAGAGCTGAGGGAAAGCTTTCATCAAAATGATTTTGCTTTACTCTTTGAAGACCTTCATACTGATTTTAGACAAGAGCAGCACCATATTCTTGAGGATTTGGAGGATGGTCAGGAAGCCTTGAAGCAGGAACAGACCCAAGCCCAAGAACGATTAGATAAACTCTACTATGAAAAAAGAAAAGTAGAAATGGACACGGAGGACGAAAACGAATGAGTATTGATATGTATCTAGGACCTGCCCGTACACAGTCAGCAGATGTTCAAGCCATGGGTACTGCCCACCAGCAGGGCTATGAAGCAGTGCAAAAAGCGGCTGCCAGCTTTGCGGCAGACCAGATTTTAGAAGCAGCTGCCTATACCTCAGCAAAAGACATGTTTCAAGCGGTAATTCTACCACTGCTTCAAGGAGGACGTCTATTGTCCGAGGCTGTCGCAGAAGCCTGCAAATCCTTCCCAAACAAATATCTTAGTGTGGACAGCGGTGACTTGAAATCCTCAGAGCTGGAAGAAAAAATCCAGCGCCTGAATAATGAAATAAATGCGTATAATGCCATTCGAATTTCTATTGAATCCAAGGACATTGGGGATAATATGAAGCTGAGGCAATTAAATGCTAATCAGAAAGTCATTAATGGTCTGGAAGATGCCAAAACTGAATTGGAGAATAAATTGGAAAAGCTGTTGGAATTCCACGCCAGCTCTCCAGCCCTCTTCGCTGAAATCAGCGAGCTAACCAGCGCTGTCAATCAAGGAGCGGCTGCTTCAAACAGCTCTTGGAATGCTGCAACAGGAACCTTCCAAAAACCCTCCGGATCAAGTATGGATTGGGTCAAGAAAGTCCATAAAATGCAGCAGGTTCGACAGTTGAAAAAGGAACGTTCTGATTTAATCGATAAAATTAATGAGGTTCTTTTATACGATATGGAGCATCCTGAACACGCTCAAAAAACCGATAAATTTTTATCTCCTGTCGATTTTCTAGCACAGGTAGAAATCAAGCACATGATGTATACCGCCGAAGAACCTTATCGGACATTGTGTTTGCGGTATTTAGATCGACTCTCCATTACTGATACAATTTATAAACCAAAGGCTGGAGTTTTCAGTTGGTATGCTGATGGCACACAAGATTTAAAATTTGATTTGAATGGGGATCGCTTTAATAGAGGTGGACAAGGAAAATATTGGATTTTCTTTCATGAGCTGGGCCATGCAATCGATTTTTATTACGGGAGAGATAAGGGTTTATCAGGTTATTATTCTCTATACCATAAGGAAAATGGACTAACACTAGATGATTATAATAAGCTGGATGTACAGAATAACTTGTCACAATCAATTGATGAACTTTTAAAGAACTCCAACTATTCAAATCAGCAAGCAATAAAGCAAGAATTGATGGGAGTATTACTTGACCCAGTTATCAAAGCTGAATCATTAACAGGGGATATAAAAAATATATATGATACTCTTCAAAATAAATATGAATACGAATATTTAAACAGACCTAGCTCTTTTCTTGTTGGTGATATTTATAGTGGAGTAACTAATTTTGATATTAAAGGATTTCATGTAGGCCATACTAAAGACTATTTTTTCGATAGTACGGGAACCCCTCTACATCCAACTGGTACTGAAGGTTTTGGTTCTTATTTCGGTCATCACATGGTAAAAGAACATTTTTCTGAGCAGGCACTCGATACAACTCAAAAATATTTACCTGAATCAACCACTCATATGGACACCATCCTTAATCAGATGAAATAAGGAGGCATAATTTTGAACAAAAAAACTTATACATTTATAATTCTACAATTAATTTTATTATTAACGGGATGTGAGAATGAAAATATGAAACCAGATTTAACAGAAACAACAACTTATAGTTCGCAAAAACACACCACTGAACCTTCAACATATACGTCCACAGATGAAACATTTCCTGAAAGAAAAAGAATGAGTGGTGGAGAAACTTATGACAAGCTCTTTTATCTTCCGGAAACACAAACAAAAAAAACTGTTACTGATATAAGAAAGATTGTTTATAGCGAAAGTGGCTTTATAGATATGTACGAAAATCAGGAATTTTTTGCAGATTTAGAGAATAAAAATATGAACTTATATCCTTATAGGAATGTAGGCGACATAGAACCCGATTGGAATCTAACAGAAAAAGATGTGACAAAAATACACAATATTATTGAAGACAATAATATATTGGACTGGAAAAAAATTTATGGTACTGAGCCTGATCCTGAGCGTACTAGCAATAGTGAAGCCTTTTGGACGTTACTTTTAGTCTTCAACGATGACACCAATCAAATTCATAAAAAGTATTATGGCGACGATTCTCCAATGGAGTATGAAAACTTTATAAAAGAACTCCTCGCCTTCCGTGAAGAAAAGCGTGAGGAATGGCGAAAATCGATTGAATCCGATTAAACATAAGGAGATATATGAATAAAAAGTATTTTTTAATCGTTGTTCTCTTATTGCAACTTGTCGGATGTGAACAAGGAAATACAAAAACAGCCTCATCAGTTGAGATTGCAACTACCTCTAGCTTCCAGACATTTACTACCCGTTCTTCTAGCAGCTCTCAACTAGATGAGACATTGCCAGAAGAACACAGCTTAAGAAATGGTGAAACATATGATAAATTATTGTCCCTTCCAGAGTCCCAAACAAAGAAAACTGTCACTGATATAAGAAAAATTATTTACAAGGAAAGTGGTTTGTATGATATATACACAACTCAAGAATTTTTTGCAGATTTAAAAAATAAAAATATGAACTTATATCCCTTTAGAAACACTGGCGATATAGAACCCGATTGGAATCTAACAGAAAAAGATGTGACAAAAATACACAATATTATTGAAGATAATAATGTATTAGACTGGAAAAAAAGTTATGGTACTGAGCCTGATCCTGAGCGTACTAGCAATAGTGAAGCATTTTGGACGTTACTTTTAGTCTTCAACGATGACACCAATCAAATCCATAAAAAATATTATGGCGACGATTCTCCAATGGAGTATGAAAACTTTATAAAAGAACTCCTCGCCTTTCGCGAAGAAAAGCGTGAGGAATGGCGAAAATCTACTGAATCTGATTAAATACAAGGAGATGTATGAAAAAGAAAAATTTCTTGATTGTTGCTCCCTTATTATTCCTTATAGGCTGCGAGGACAATGGTACGGAACTAAAATCATTAGAATCTACGACAAATAACAGCGCAAAAATTCTTACTACCGAAACTTCATCATCTTTTCCAACGGAAGAGCAACTACCAGAAGAACAGATTCGTTCTGCAAGTGACGGAAATAGCATCAGAGTATTGAGTAATTTACCAGTTTCCGAATTCAAACAAAGCTTAGAATCTGTTAAAAAAATTATTTGCACAAAGACACTATCTCTTTGGACTAGAGAACAAAATGAGGATTTTATTGCTGATTTAAAAAATAAAGAGATGTATCTATATCCCGGAGCAATTGACCGAACAGAACCTGATTGGAAACTTACCGACTCCGATGTTAAAACTCTTCTACAGCTGCTTGAAAACTATCAGATACAAGACTGGGAAACAGAGTACATTGGGACAGATGAACATTCTACAAGCAATAATTCTACAGCTACTGCCGATGGTGGAACCTTCCCATGGACTGTACTACTAGTTTTTGAAGACAACACCATTGAAAAGCATACAGGTTCCAGAACCATGGTTCCTGACAATTTTCATGAGTTTTATGAAGAACTCCTCACCTTTCGTGAAGAAAAGCGTGAGGAATGGCGAAAATCTACTGAATCTGATTAAGTAAAAGGAGATTTATGAATAAGAAGTATATTTTAACTCTGCTTCCTCTCTTATTATTGGGAGGATGCGGACAGGAAAAAGAAGAGTCGAAAACCACAGTAGCTACATCGAGTTCAAGTACTAATGTACAAACTTCGGAGTTTACAATAACCTCAAGTACTGATATATATCCCCTTCCTGATATGGTCTTAAGAGAGGAAGAATATAAAGTATATGAGAAAATAGAGACTTTGCCTTCTGTAGGAGAAAAACAAAACTTAGCAAACCTTTCTATGGTTATCATGATACAACCAGCCCTTATTAAAACAAGAGAATACAATGGAGACTTTGTCGCTGATATACAGAATAAAGATTTCTATTTGTATCCTTGGCAAGTAGAAAGATTTGAACCCGATTCGAACTTATCGACTAATGACATTGAAGAAATAAGAACTATTTTAGAAGATTGTAACGTTCAAAATTGGAAAGAAAGATATGGAGAAGCAACAGACCCTACGACTACTGCTGATATAGGTGTCTGGTATTTATATCTTGTATTCAATGATAACACTATTGAAAGTCACAGTGGCTACTCTCCCGATACTGACGAGCCAGCAGAATTAGACACTCTCCATGAGAAACTAATGGACTTTAGAGATCAAAAAAGGCAAGAATGGCAAAAAGAAAATGCGAATTAAGACACAATATCTAATTAAGATTATAAACAGTTTTCTTATCCTATTTTTTCTATGCTTTTGTGTAGGCTGTGAAAAAGAAAATGCGAACTCCCGATTAACTACGACTACAAGCTCTATAGTTGTTAAAGAACAGCCAGTGAGTTCAACAAGTCAACTTTTTCCTAAACAGATATACAGAAATGATAATTCTGGAGATAACATAGAAGATTTAGAAAAGCTTCCAGTGTCTGAAAAAAAACAAACTATTGAAAATATCCGAATGATTATATGTAAAAAAAGTAATTCATTATGGACTTTGCGGGAAAATGAGGATTTTATTGCTGATTTAGAAAATAAAGAAATGTTTCTTTATCCTGATATTTTTTCAATGGCTATGTATAAACCTGATTGGAAGCTCACTAACTCTGACGTTAAAACTCTTCAACAGCTCCTTAAAGATTATCAGATACAAGAGTGGGAATCAGAATATATCGGGACTACAGAAAATTCGACAAGCAACGACTCCATAACGCCTGCCGATTGTGGTACCTTCCCATGGACTGTACTACTAGTTTTTGAAGACAACACCATTGAAAAGCATACGGGTTCCAGAACCATGGTTCCTGACAATTTCCATGAGTTTTATGAAGAACTCCTCGCCTTTCGTGAAGAAAAGCGTGAAGAATGGCGAAAATTTACTGAATCTGATTAAACACAAGGAGATGTATGAAAAAGAAAGATTTCTTGATTGTTGCTCCCTTATTATTCCTTATAAGCTGCGAGAATCATAGTGCGAAAACAGAATTATTAGAATCAACAATAACGACCAGCTCTCAACTGTTCACTACTGAATCATCCGTTGATTTTTCAACTGAAGAAAAATTGCCAGAATACAAATTATCACAAGGCGGGGAGACCTATACTGATATAATCAGTCTTCCTGAAACACAAACAAAGAAACCAATAAATGAACTACGAAAAATCGTTTATGATCAAAGCGGATGGCATACTGTTTACAATAGCCCAGACTTCTTTGCAGATTTAAAAAATAAAAATATGAATTTATACCCCTATAATAATATAGGACGTATCGAGCCTGATTGGACAATAACAAAAAAAGACGTGTCAAAAATACAAAAAATTATTGAAGATAATAACGTGCAAAATTGGAAAAGAATCTATGGTGTGAAGCCAGACCCTGAACGGACTAGTAATAGTGAAGCCTTTTGGACATTGATTCTGGTTTTTGATGATGATACCATTGAGTTTCATGAAGCATATTATGATGAAGATTCTCCCGAAGAATATGAGAACTTTATAAAAGAACTCCTCGCCTTTCGTGAAGAAAAGCGTGAGGAGTGGCGAAAAACATTGGATTAACCAAAAAGCTGTCCGATTCCTATTTGGGGAATCGGACAGCTTCTTTATTCTGCTAATAATTTCTTTACTGCTTCAAAGGAATACTCTGCTGTCCGTATACCGCTTTGTTTTTGGATGTCTGTTCCAAAGTACAAATGATGGTTTTGCTCCTTCAACATTGGCTGGTCCATATCCGTATCCCCTAGGGCTTTAAAGGATAAGCCTTCAGGCAGCTCTGCTTTTAGCTTGGCTGTGGCTCCTTCCTTTGACAGCTTTGCAGGAAGGAAATACAGCTTCTTATGCTGAAAGTAGCTGGTCCAGCCATAACTGGACAACTCTTCATTTACCTGCTGAATCAGATTTGGCTCCCAAGTCCTTGCGACAACCAGAACACAATAGTAGAGATTATCAATTTCCTTGACCTTCCGAATACTGTCTTGGGGAAGATACCGTTCAATGATCCTTAAAATCTCCCCGTTACTCTCCAGCTCAGGTTTAAGCTCAGCTTTAATCTGTTGGTTCCAATTTAAATCCAACTGCCCGCTTCGATAAAGATTTCCGCCATTGCTGGTTAAAGCAAAGGCGGGTGCCAGTTCCTTAAGCAGAGGTGACAAACGCTCATACTGCTCTGTAGAACGGGTAGTCACAGGAATGAACAAGTGCTTTTCTGACCATTGCTTCAGATAGTCAACTAGCTGTCTCTCCATATAGCCATGACCGCCGTTTGCATAGGTTTCAGCTTCCAAGCATTGGTCTACTGTCAATGATTTCGGCAGTGAATTTTTTGAAAAAAGAAGGGTACCGTCTAAATCACTGAAAACTACTATACTCATATTTCCTTTTCTCCAACCTTTTGGCGAATTAATCCACAACAGGAGTAAGGCATGTTGGTATACTCCTCAATCGGTACATGAAGCTCTTTTGCCAGCATCAGAATATGACGCAAGTCATTGGTTTTTTCCGGATTAATCAACAGCTTTTCAGGGACACGCCGCAGCAAAACTCGAGTCGTTTCGCCAACTCCCGGCTTGATGAAATGGATACTGTCATAGTTGAAATCCGCTTTGATTTGTTCAATCGCTGCCATTCCTGCCCAGCTTGGTACTTCTGCCGGATTCCAAGCAGCTACTGCTGCTTTTATTTCCTGATCAAGCTGCTCTCTGTTCTCTACGTAAGCTGTCATAATCATTTCAATATACACATTCGATAGATCCTGTTCTTCAAACTCTTGATAGTATTTCGCCCCATGGACTTCTCCCGGTTTAATATAGCGCTCGTTCAGCACGGTTCTGCTGACTAGACCTGATACTGTGGAATTCAGGCAGGCACTGGGAATCAGAAAATCTTCTCGTGTTCCGTAAAGTGTTGTACAGTAGCCCGTATCTGCTAAAACGGCTAAGCTTGGAGACAGAGGATATCGCTGGAAATGCGTTTCATTATACTGCTCACAGGCTTCCGTCAGCTCCTTAGTGATTGCTCCCTTACCTGTCCAGCCGTCAATAAACTGGATATCTGCTGTTTCAGATTGCTGGTAAATATAATCCAGCGCAACTTCATCGATCCCCCGGCCGCGGATAATCGAAATAGAATAATGAGGAACATCAACCTGATAGACTAGCTTTAAATAGCGTTTAATTAAAACCCCTATAGGCGTACCTGCTCTTGCCAAGCTCACCAACACCAAATCAGCTAATGTGCTTTGTAAATCACCCTGATGATTTTTCTTTTTTTCGCTGACAATCTGTTCAGCAACAATTCCTACTGACAGAGCAATTCGACTAGCTGATTCTTTCAAGGTTTCTTTAAATAAAGCTACGTATTCTGCGGTTGGCTGATATTCTACCGGCAGCATCTCTGAATAATGAGTACCGCTCTGAATTAATACTTCTCTTTCTGGTGTAGCAATCTCATCCACATACTGACTAATATCCTGAAGTAGAAAAATCACATCATCGTCTGAATAACTTCCTTTTATAAATGGTTTCATCTTTTTAAAACGCTCCCTATAACAGATTGATAGAGACTGCGGGAAACAAGGTCCACAAAATAAAGCTTCGTGCCTCTCACAGTACCTAATATACGATTTAGTTCATTCAAATGCTCTCGACTAACTACCCGCTCAAAAAACACAAAGATGTCCTGATACTGCTTTTCCTCTGCAACGCCATAGACATAGTTCGTGGCTCCAGGCTGCTCAGGACTTGGAAACTGCCGTTTCTGCGAAATAGGATAGCCTTGCTCATTCCGGCTTAAAATAGGACTGCGGGTGGTGGTATGAAATACCACATTGCTGCCCATATAACTGGCAATTTTCATTGGCAAATACATAAATTCACCCGTGCCTAAAACCAGACATTTTCCAGCGCCTGCACGAACAGCCTGCAGCTGCTGACCAATCACTGCCAATGCTTCGTTTTGATTCTGTTCACTAGTTAATCCAAAGCGACCGGTTGCTTTTAAATAGGGGGGCTGCTCAGTCTTAGACGAATCAAACACCTGCTCCATTGAAAATTTCGGCAGCTTCTTCTGCAATGGCTTCTGCAACAATAGACTACTGGAATTACTTTCCGTAAGCAGGGATTCATCTGTTAATCCGATTGGTTGACCAAGCTCTTCCACTTGTCCCTTTAAAAGAGAAACTTCCCGAATCACAATTCCCAGCTCCTGTTCCAAATCCCTAAAAGCTTGCTGATTCGCTTCATTTCGCCAGTCTAAAATTGAAACAATTGTGAATTGCTTTTTGTGAGGAAAAGCCCGTAGAATATCTCGAATAATATTTAAATTTGTCTTCCCGGTGGTTACTTCATCATCAACTAGAATTACCTCGGAATCATCAGCAAAAAACTGGGAGTCATCCCCATATACCCGATGAGCCGTTGCATGGCTGTGCTCTTCTTCAAATGCCAGCAATACCTGCTTTCCAGCTATTTCTTCTCTCGTCGTGTGAATATAACGAGCTGAAGAAGCAAAGCTGTCGAAAAACGCATGACCTAACGCTGTCGCAGTTTCACAAAAACCAATAATAGTGACTGGCCGCTTAAGACTTATCTGAGGCAGTGCCGCTGCTTCAAAGGAAAATTCAGATTGCCTTGCTCGGTCGTTCAGCACTTCTTGAATCAGCGATTGATACTTGTCTATTTGACTACTGTAAACTAGAGCCAGTGCTCGGCCAATCAGTAGTGAGACAGACGGATTAACCGGCAGGTGCTTCCCTAAAACTGGACTGACAAAAAGAAAACTTCGTTTTTTATTAATCCGTGCTGCCATTTGAAACAATGCTTCCGGCTTTAGCTGAAAAGGGTTTTTATCAACTGTAATTTTTACTTTTAGACCTTCAGTTACTGGATACTCCCTTATCTCCATCATGTAGATTCCTCGCTTAAATATTCAGCGATCAATAGATCGACAAATTCTTTTTTATCGTTAAACACACCGTAAATCTGTGCACGAAGTAGTACCTGTTTAGCCCAAAGCAAATGTGGTTTTACCTCATTCATCTTGTTTCCCTGGTCACTTTTAAATACACCAACCTGACCGTTCTTGCTTTCACAAATATGCTTGGCATCAAAATACTCTTCCTTCGGTACAACCAGCTGGCTATTAATTGGCACAATATGGGTTGGATGAATACAGGTCTTACCGTTAATACCGTTAACCTTGTCCAGCATCACTTCTCTGATTAGCCCATCATTGGCATCTGTAATTAGCTCTTTTCTGATTTGCTGCCCATCTTCCCCCAGCTTAACCTTAAAGGGTGTTTCTCTAAGCAACGGCTTCATCATCCGTGGTCGCTTAGTAAAAAACTCCCAAACACAGCCGCTGACAACAAAGCGCCGGTCTAAGGCAAAATAATTCAACACATCTGTCATAAAATCCTTCATCACAGATACATCATAGATTGTCGAATCGATTGTTCTTCTAAGCCCAAAAAGACCACACATATCAGTCGCACCTAAACGGATATTAAGAATTCGCTCTTCAAATTCCGGCTTAGTCAAGACTTCAAACACCTTGTTCAGCTCTTCTTCACGACTTCTTTTACTCATTAACTCTCTAGATTCCAAAATCGGCATCGCCCAGAGCCAAGTCTGGTTCTCCTCTGAAACCTGGATAAGATTTTCTAAATAGGCAGCCATATTCCGGTTATCTGCTTTAGGTAAAGCAAAGCCATCAATGACCTTTATCAAGCTGCTCATTTTTTTACTAAATGATGATAAATGTTCCGGTGTTCTTACTCGAACAAATAGCATCGGAAAGCTGCTTTGCTCCTCTTCAGACAGCTGTGCAATGAATAGCTCCAGCTGCTGCAGCTGCTCGATCAGATTCTGCTCCGCTAACTCAACACTAACATCGCCAATGCTGTCTTCCAAGCATAATACATAGGCCGCAGCTGAATAGCGGGCACTAATAATGTTCTTAGCGATATCTTCTCTGGTTCCCGGCATATATAAAGCAGCCCCCAAAGAATGACCGATTAGCTGCCGTTCTGCTTCCGTATACTGATGATAATCGTTTCTGTGTTTTGTTTTGATGATTTGAGGAGCTTGAAAAAAAATTGCCTCCTCCTGTTTTTTCGACAAAAAATTAAAATGCCGCATAGTTATTCCTCTTTTCTTTCCTTTTATTAAAAACCAACAATGACTGCCCGGCTCTTCTCTCCCGTGAAGATGTAACAACTTCCAGACACTCAATACCTTTTTACTGTTTGAAAACAAGAAGGTATGTATAAAAAACAGGAGGCAGGGCCTCCTGAATCAATCGTTTAAAAGACGAATCAATTACATGTTATGTTTTTTCGCTTCATAATCCTGTTGAAGCTCAAGCAGACGTTTCTTACCTGCTTCTCTTTCTGCCATGTTTTGTGCTTCAATTTGTTTTGTTTCTTCCAGACCATGCATAATTGTACTCCAAGTCTGTTCCATTGTCTCAATCTTAATACTTGGAGATCCAGATAGCTTCGCAATTTCAATACTGTTTTGAGAAATATTCTGTGCATTTTTCATCAGCATTTCATTGGTTCTGTTATCCAGTTCGCTCATTGCTTCTGCTGTCATTTTCTGCTGTTTCGCAGCAACGGCTTGAATCAGTGCACTCTTGAATACTGGAATCGTAATCACAAAGGCTGAATTGATTTTACCAATCAAACGGACATTCCCTTTTTGCAGCATATCAATTTGCGGTCCAGTCTGCAGCGATACCTGCTTCGCCATTTCCAGATCATAAACGCGCTGCTCAACCATTTCCAAAGCAGCAGTCATTTTGCTCAGCTCAATTCCCGCCATTTGGTCGCCGTTGTTTACACGCTCCTGCAGCTGAGGAATTTTATTGTTTCTAAGATCGTCGGCAATCACTTCACCGGCTGCAATGTATTTTTCCAGCTCAAAGTAGTAGCGGATATTTTCATCTGCCAGCTGATTCAGCATCGTTACATTATTTTTCATCTTTGTTTCATACTTTTTGATTTCTGTGTAGACAACTTCAATCTCGCCGCCCATAGTCTGGTACTTCGCCATAATTTGGCTCATTAAATCTTTGCCTTTACCAAAAATTTTATTGAACAAACCTTTGCGTTCTTCAGCAAAATCTTCCGGCTCAAATTTATCCATAATTTTGCCTAGCTTGTCCAGCATAACCGTAGACTTTTGTGTTTCTGCTACACTCATATTATTCAAAATCCGGGAAGAAAACTGCGAAATTCCTTCTGCCGGTTCTTTACCAAATTCTAAAATTGAAATCTGATCTCTGATATCAATATTCTTACTGATGTTGATAACCTCCGGCTCAGTCTTCAGCTGTGCCTTTTGCAGCTCTACCTGTGATAAACGCTGCTCAACATTAATTACCTGAACTTCCTCTAAACCTGTTTCATTTTGATTTTCCATTTTATCCGACTCCTTCTACTTTTTAAATTTATTGAAAATAGATTTAAGGGCACTATTTCCTTTTGCAGCCATCCCGCTTGTCTGGAAGGTTTCTTCAAAGTTCACTTCCTCCAGCCAGTGACTGTCAAATCTTCCATTATCAATATAGAGCTCAATATCATTCTGACCGGTTGGATTATAGACTGCAATATCAAAACCTATTTCGTTCAGCAGCAATAATAATGCCGCATCAGAACGCGTCAATGTTCCACTCATACCGTTATTATAAATCATAATCTTGGGAATATCCTGCGCGTAGTCATACTGCTGCAGCAGCTTCATAATAAACGGCGGCACATTCATTGCCTGAGAGAACAGATACATCTGAACATCTTCTTTTGTTTCTTTACCGTGAGGCAGAAAATGGGCTTTTTTTACATAGCGGCTGATTGCGCTGGCCAACGCCAGCTGCATCCCGTTGGATACTTGACGGTGCTGCCACCAGTTGGCTTCCATCAGTTTTTCAGGATTCAGCGTACCGTCTTTTTTCGCCGCAAACTGATAATGAAACTGCTGATTGCCTTTAATTTCCTGTTTAATCGGAAATTCCTTAATTACCTCAACTAATTCGGTACTTCGTCTAACTTCATAAAAATCATCCCAATACTTTTTCCTGTCCGTTGACACACCTAGAACCTTGGCGAAAATTACAGGAACTTTAACTACCCCTTTTTCTACCTGAAAATTGGGACGGATGAAGGCTTTTTCTTTTCCAATAATTCGAATCTCATCGTAGGTTGTCTGCAGTGTGATGCTTTCCGGCAGATACTCCCTGAGCTGAAACGGCTTCAACAGCAGCGAGCCGTCAGAATTCATAATATTGTTCAGCTCCATCGCTGCTTTTCTAGCAGTTGTAGACTTGCGCATTGGTTTTTCTTTAGGAAACGGCTCCATGTCCATCTCATTCGGGTATTCAAAAACTGATAGATTAACACCCTTCACATCTGCAAAGACATTTTCCTTTTCACTATTGAAAATCAATAAATCAAAGCCTAACAGGTACAGCAGAATTAGGAAATACTGTTCACTTTTCGTCATCTCCCCATACCAGATAACTTTAGGCACTTCCTTGCTCAAATCTGTTTCTCTCAGCCATTTATCGATATAGTTAAAGCCCCATTTGATACAGTCAACAACTACCCGGCGAAAATCAGGATGCATTAAGCCTCCATGGTTCTCGGAAAAGATATTTATTAAATCGATAAATTTCAAGGTCAGATAGCGGTAATACTCCGGATGCTCCCGCAAAGGCAACAGATTGTTCCCCTGCATAAAAGCTACAAACCGGTTTGGCGATAACCCTTTCTGCTCGTTATGTGTATTGAACAGCTTTTGAATTCCTTGAAAAATCTGATTATCTATCTGCTTTTCAAGATTCCCATCCAGAAGATGGATTTTATATTCATCATTATATACCACGTCATAGAGCCACTCTCCATAGCTGAACTCATCCAGCGGAACACCTAAAACGATTCCGACAACCTGAGGGTATGTTAAGGTCTCTTCAGTTTTTTGAAAGCCTGATCTCAGTGATATAGGCGTGATAAATTCTGACTGCCAGTCAATCTCGTTGAGATTCTGCGGAATCGGATGTAATTCCAACACACCATTCACTCCATTTCTATTTTTACATTTTATCTCATTTTTTGTTATAAAAAACTACAACCTAAGCATGATTTTTTGATGTTTTTTTATCAAATAACCCCACTGAAAGTCTTATGTGATATAATCAAAGTATATCCAATCCATACCAACTAATCAACACTTACTTAGGATATTTACGGGTAGATTTTGATTGAGAAATGGGTTGTTTTTTGACAATACTTTAAGGAAAAAGGAGATAAAAAACCAATGGCAATTAACCTATCAAAAGGTCAGAAAATTGATTTGACCAAAACCAACCCGTCATTGAACAATATCACTGTTGGGCTTGGCTGGGATGAAGCTCAGGCTTCCGGCGGCCTCCTTGGCGGCTTGTTTGGTTCTAAACCAGCATCTATTGACTGCGATGCCTCTGTCATTCTACTGCAAGACGACCGCTTCGTAGACAAAAAGGATGTTGTTTATTTTGGTCATTTAAAGAGCACAGATGGTTCAATCGTTCACCAGGGAGATAACCTGACTGGTGCCGGCGACGGAGATGACGAAGTAATCAAGGTTTCACTAAGCAGAGTGAGTCCTAAATACAACAAGATGGTTTTTGTTGTAAACATTTATCAAGCACATAAGCGTAAACAGGATTTCGGAATGATTAAAAATGCCTTCATCCGCATCATGGATGATTCAGGTATGGAAATTGCCCGCTACAACCTGACAGATAACTATCAGGGCATGACTGGACTGGTGGCTGGTGAGCTTTACCGCCACGACAACGAATGGAAGTTTGCGGCAGTCGGCAGCGGGATGAATGTGGCAAATCTATCTGAAATGCTGCAGCGTTATAAATAAATATAAATCTGGAGGTTTTCTAACATGGCAGTTTCATTAGCAAAAGGTCAAAAAGTTGAATTAACAAAAACAAATCCCGGATTAACAAAGGTTCGTGTTGGTTTGGGTTGGGATACAAATAAGTATGACGGACAGAGCGATTTCGATTTAGACGCAGAAGTCTTTTTACTTGGCAGCAATGAGAAAGTAACTAGCGACGCTGATTTCATTTTCTACAATCAGCCGACAAGTACAGACGGAGCTGTTAAGCATATGGGCGATAACCGTACAGGTGAGGGCGAAGGCGATGACGAATCAATCGAAATCGTACTTGGCAACGTGAGTCCATCCATTGAAAAAATTCGTTTCACCGTTACCATTGACAGTGCTGAAGAACGCAACCAAAACTTTGGTCAAGTTTCAAACGCTTTTATCCGAATCCTGAATGCAGATTCTGAAGAAGAACTGATTCGTTATGACTTAGGCGAAGATTTCTCTATTGAAACAGCTATTGTTGTCGGCGAATTATACCGTCACAACGGCGAATGGAAGTTCACAGCAATCGGCAGCGGCTACCAAGGCGGCTTAGCGGCTTTAGGTAGAGATTTTGGTGTAAATATCGGCTAAAAATTCAGCCGCAAAAGAGAGGGAGAATATGATCTATGGCAATTAACTTATCAAAAGGTCAGAAAGTCGACCTGACAAAAACAAACCCTGGTTTAACTAAGACTATTGTTGGTCTAGGCTGGGATATCAATCAGTATGATGGAGGTACAGCTTTTGACTTGGACGCTTCTGCCTTCCTTTTGGACAGCAACGGGAAATGTCTGAACGAAAACAGCTTTATCTTCTATAATAATCTACAATCAGAAGACGGTTCTGTACTCCACACTGGTGACAACCGTACAGGTGAAGGGGATGGCGATGATGAACAAATCAAAATCGACCTTTCCAAAATTTCTCCAGCTGTTGACCGCATTGCAATCACAGTAACGATTGACGATGCCACAGCGAGGAACCAGAACTTTGGTCAGGTTTCAAATGCCTTCGTTCATATTCTAAATGAAGAAACGAACGAGGAAATTCTGAATTTCGACTTAGGCGAAGACTTCTCTGTAGAAACAGCTGTTGTGTTCTGCGAGCTTTATCGTCATAATGGCGAATGGAAGTTTAACGCAATCGGCAGCGGCTACCAAGGCGGCTTAGCGGCATTGGTGCGAGCTTATGGATTGGACGTTCAATAGCATTCGTTTTATACTAAAAGACAAGAGTTAAGATGGAGGTTGTGACAGAGGTGTTCTGCCTCGAGAAATAAAGCGAACCATACGAAAATTGTCAAGAGACACTGGGAAGGAAACACCCAGCTGTTGATTGACACCTAGCGGAGTATCTCCTATTTTCAGTATCGTTTGACTTGTTTTTCGAAAGGCTAGCTCCTAAAACATCGTTTATTCGGTTTTAGGGACTATGAACACACGACTGTCACACCCTCATTCTTTATCTAAATAAGTGCACCCTGTTATTTTTTTGCTTAGCAGTCTAAGAATAATGTTGGGTCACCAGCGGAAAAAGCCCAAACAGTCATCTGATTTGGGTCTTTCAAAAAATCAAAGGAGAGTAATAAGTGAACAAGACATTTACTGGTTTAACATCAGAACAGGTCGAGCAGTCCAAGCGTGAGCATGGGACCAATGCTCTGACCGAGAAACAAGCAGAATCATTTTTTGACAAGCTGAAGGGAAATTTTGATGATCCGATTATCAAAATCCTGATTGTCGCATTAGTTTTAAACTTAGTCTTCGCTTTTCTAGGCTATGCAGAATGGTATGAAGCACTAGGAATTGCCATTGCTGTTTTACTGGCAACATTGATTGGTACTTGGAGTGAATACTCAAATGAGAGTGCCTTCCAAAAATTACAGGAAGATGCCTCAAAAATCGTTGTCAAAGTTTATCGTGATGGACACGTTGTAGAAATCAAAATCGACGATATTGTTCAAGGCGACGAGATTATCCTGCAGACTGGTGATAAAATCCCAGCTGATGGAATCTTGCTGGAGGGTGATCTAAAAGTGGATCAGGCTTCTCTAAATGGAGAATCTGATGAAGCCAAGAAAACACCACTGCCTCAAGGCGGAACCTATGAAGACGGCGATACCTTTGACCAGCACGCATTGTTCCGCGGCGCAGTAATCACCTCAGGTGAAGCTGTTATGAAGGTAACAAAAGTCGGAGATGCCTCTTTCTTTGGTCAAATGGCCTCTGAATTGACTATTGACGAACGTGAATCACCACTAAAATTGAAGTTGGCTGACCTTGCCGACAAGATTTCAAAAGCCGGCTATACTGGCGGTATTTTAATTTTCATCGCCTTTATGATTAACCGTGTACTGGTGCAAAATAACTTTGACGGCGCCTTGATTTCAGAATATTTCTCTCATCTTGGAACAGTCGGAAATGACGTTGTAGAAGCCTTTATTTTAGCTGTAATTATTATTGTTGTTGCTGTTCCAGAAGGCTTGCCAATGATGATTGCCATGGTGCTTTCTCAAAACATGAAAAAAATGCTCCGCAGCAACATTCTTGTCCGTAAATTGGAAGGGATTGAAACAAGCGGAAGCTTGAACATGCTGTTCTCTGATAAAACCGGAACAATTACTAAAGGTAAACTAGATGTTGTATCTTACATTAATGGGGCTAATGATAGCTTTGAAACACTGGGCGATGTTCCTGGTAAACTTCAAAAAATCGTAGGATCAGCCATCGTTAACAACACAAACGCAGTTATTTCAGAAGATAGTAATGGCAATGTATTGATTATCGGTGGGAATCCAACAGAAAAAGCGGTCCTTGCTTTTGCACAGAAAAATGAAAATCTTCATGGAACACTGGAACACGTTTCAGTAATTCCTTTCTCTTCTGCTAGAAAGTTTTCAGCAACTCAGGTAGCCGGTGAATGGAACACAACTCTTATCAAAGGGGCACCGGAAAAAATCCTGCCGAACTGTTCAACTTACTATGATGCAGAAGGCAACAAGCAGCCATTTACCAAGCTGGCTGAATTAGATAATGAAATCAATGAATTGGCTAAACGGTCTATTCGTGTCTTGATCTTAGCAACTACAGAAGAAACAGTTACTGAAGAAGTGCTACCATCTGATTATACGTTAATTGGTATTTTAGCCATTCGTGACGATGTTCGTCCAGAAGCAATCGAAGCGATTGCTGATGTGCATAGTGCCGGAGTTCAGGTGGTTATGATTACTGGTGACCGTAAAGAAACAGCGATTGCGATTGCGAAAGATGCAAAAATTCTGACTGCGGATGATGATGTCGTTCTTACTTCTCAAGAGCTGAATGAAATGCCGGATGAAGAAGTAAAATCTATTTTGCCGAATATTCGCGTTATCGCCCGTGCATTACCAACGGACAAATCCCGTCTAGTACGCTTGTCTCAAGAAATCGGTTTGGTTGTAGGGATGACTGGTGACGGTGTAAACGATAGTCCTGCGTTGAAACGTGCAGATGTCGGCTTTGCAATGGGTAGTGGTACAGAAGTTGCGAAGGAAGCAGGGGATATTGTTATCCTTGATGACAACTTCAAATCTATTGCACAGTCTATCTTATTCGGACGGACAATTTACCGTTCAATCCAGAAGTTCATTGTCTTCCAGCTTACTTTAAACGTAGGTGCATTGCTAATAAGCTTTATCGCACCGTTTATCGGTATTGATCATCCATTGACAATCACTCAAATGCTGTGGGTAAACCTGGTTATGGATACACTGGCAGCACTGGCATTCGGTGCTGAACCAACCTTGAAACGCTACATGAGAGAAAAACCAAAACGCCGTGATGAAAATATTGTTACCCGTTCTATGTTCTCTGCGTTTGCTTTTGAAGGTGTTGTTATTACCTTAATTGGTTTGTGGATGCTGAAAGGCACCTTCTTATCTCAATACTTTACTAGCGGCAGCGGTGACATCGCTCTGTACACAGGATTCTTCTCATTCTTTATCCTGTATGCTGTATTTAACGGCTTCAATGTGAGAACTGAGAAGCTGAACATCTTCGATAATCTAAGTAGAAACAAAATGTTTATCCGTATCATGCTGCTGATTGTCGTTGTACAGATTCTGATGACTTTTGTCGGAGGAGCTATCTTAAGAACCACTCCGTTAAGCATCACTGAATGGGCAATCGTTCTCGGACTATCTGTAGCAGCTATTCCAATTGATATGCTTCGTAAAGTCGTATCAAAAGCGTTGAACAAATAATTATAGATTTGAAAATAAAAAATGCCTGGTGCTGCTAAAAGCACCGGCATTTTTTTCTTTACCGTGAATATGTTTATTACTGATAGCGAATAGATGACTTTTTCACAGATTTAATGTTGCTGGTTCTTTTGATGAACGGCATCCACATATTCGGATGCTCAACCTTGCTGCCAAGAACAACTTTTGAATAGTTTACATTCTCAATTTCCAGATACAATTTAGGAATCTCTCCATTCATATCAACCTTAACCCTATCCCCGTTTAAATCATGGCTGACCAACAACCGATACTCTTTTTCATAAGAATAGAAATCAGATTTAAAAAGAAAGCGAACTTCATCAAACAAGGCGAACAACACATTCAAGACATTTTGCTTATGCTCAGAGCTCAGGTCTGCTGTTTGCAGGTTGATACTTGTTAATATTTCTTTCCAAGCTTCGATAGTTGAGCTGACAGTTTCTTCATTGCTTAAATCTTTATCTAAATAATATGTCTTATAAAGTATTCGGCTTTTCTTCTCAAAATCATCAATTGCATTTTCTTTTATTTCTACAAAGCTCTCCGCTGATTTTTTATCAAGAAAAACAGATTTTTCAAGAATCAGACAGACCCCTTCCCCATCATTTCCATACATGCTCCACATAGGTAAACGATCGATTTCCTCTGTGAAGCAGGTAATAAAGGTGTTGCTGCAGGTCAGCTCATCTGAATTGGCGTACATTGTTTCCAATTCACTGATAACTGTCTCGGTTTCTCCACCATTAAGCAGACTAAACAGGTAGAGCCCTTCCTCCGGATCATTCATGTACTCTGTATTATATAATCGAATTTTTTTGCTCTGATTTTCTGAATCTTCTTCAGTCTTTTCTTTCTGTTTCTCTTCTTTTAATGGTTTATTTTCTAAGATATTGCGCAATGTTCCCAATGAAGTATAGTGAGCAATCTCTTTGCCATTGCAGTCCTCCACTGCATCTCTCAAGAAAATCTGAATTGATTTGTACAACTCTAAAATAGCCAATATAAGCTTATCATCTGCAAAATCTAGGTTTTCAAAAATAAATTTAAACGGAGGCTTCATCAATAACTCTTTATATGGCTCCAAAGAGCTATTTTTATTTAAAATTTCAATCAGGCAGATGCAAACAAATTCTACCATTTTCTTTGTATCAATATCTACATTTAAAAAATTTTTTAATGCTTCTTCATATTTTTTTATATACAAGTAGCTAATACCAAGATTACTGAAAAAAACAGGCTCGTTCGAATTAAGCTGGATGGCTTGTTTATAATTCTTTATAGCCTCAGTAGTATTATTCTCCATAGAATAAGAAGTCGCTAGGCTATTAAAATAACTTGCTTCTGTACTTTTCAGCTGAATAGCCTGCTTATACAAATCTATTGCTTGTTTATAATCACCTATTTCAAACCAGCAATCGCCTAAATTATATAAGTAAGTAGGATTTTCAGAATCCAACTCTAGTGCTTGTAGATACTGCTTTTTCGCTTCATTATGATTTCCTAATGCATCATAAGAAATCCCTAGACTATTAAAATAATCTGCATCTGTATTCTTCAATTCTATTGCTTGTTTAAACATTTTTATTGCTTGTTCATAATTCCTCAAGGAGTTCAAGCAATCGCCTAAATTATATAAGTAAACAGACTTTTCAGAATCCAACTCTAGTGCTTGTAGATACTGCTTTTTCGCTTCATTATGATTTCCTAATGCATCATAAGAAATCCCTAGACTATTAAAATAATCTGCATCTGTATTCTTCAATTCTATTGCTTGTTCAAACATTTTTATCGCTTGTTCATAATTTCCTAAAGAGTTCAAGCAATCGCCTAAATTATACAAGTAAATAGGATTTTCAGAATCCAACTCTAGTGCTTGTAGATACTGCTTTTTTGCTTCATTATAATTTCCTAGTGCATCATAAGAAATCCCTAGATCATTAAAATAATCAGCTTCTGTATTGTTCAACTTTATTGCTTGTTTAAACATTGTTATCGCCTGCTCATAATCTTCTATTTCATGCAAATAATTGCCTAAATCATGAAAATATTTAGATTGCTTGGAATCAAACTTAATAGCTATTAATACGTCATCTATAGCTTCTTGAAACAAGTTCATCTTGTTATACAAGGTACTTCGTACATATCTATATTCAGGATTATTCAAATCTAGTTCAATCAGCTTGTCATATACTTCAATCGCTTTATCATATTCTTTCTCTTCTTCAAATTTTCTCGCCTGCTCCAGATATTCATTTATACTCTCCTCACTCATGAATTCCGCCCCTTTTACTAGATATAAGTTCATTTATTCCAATTATATCATACATATTATTCATCAGTTGATACAGCTTTGTTTTTTTATCTCTCACCCTTCACTTGTCAAGCAGTATTGTTCAGTAGTATAACTAAGAGACAACTATTGAAAAGTCAGGAGAAATAGCAATGAAATTAGCTACATTTAAAGAGCTGCGAAAGCATTTTGATACTGATGAAAAGAGATTCATTAAGGATGGCTACTATCGGCTCAGAGCAGCGGATGAAAGAGTATATGAGCTGGCTTATCTAGAAGCCGGTCCCTGCGGCGACACAACCGTACATCCACAGATTACATTGGAGATAACCAATGATGCGGTTGTCCCTCTTAAACTGCTGGATATGGCCGCCGCCCCTGTTGTTCGCTTTAGTAGAGAAGAAAGTCTTGAAGAATTGGAACAAGCGTTAGACTCGCTGGAAGCTCGCTTTCTTCAAGTGTTGTCTCATTAATGTTAATTTGATATAAGTTAAAGAGAAAAACACCCATCTGAAAATTAGATGGGTGTTTTTCTCTAATACCGCTTTATTGATAAGCGGATAATATTCTTTGATATTCTGCCTGTGCATCATTATCTTGAGAAACCTGAAAGACCTGATTAGGAACAATTGAATGCTGTCCATCAAAACTACCGTCATCCGCAGCTAACCCAAATCCGGAAGAAAAGGCTATCAGGCTTTGACCAACTCCCTTTAACTCATAGACAATCCCATTATCCGCTAATAGATATTTTGATATCTGACCATTAGAATCAGCGGCCTCACTGTATCCAGATGCCGTCGCACTCATATCCGGCACATGACTAATTCCGACTGCTCCATCTAAAGGAATGAAGAAGGCTACACCGCCCACTGCATGAATTTCATAAGCATTATAGCCTGGATTTCCCACTTCCTGTACTTGAATTTTACCGTCTACTGATTCTGCATACCAGTCACCCATTCCTGAAGCACCATGATCGAAATATCTATCGGTTACAGCCATACCGCCTTCTTTGGCCCGTTCCCCAGCCCAGTTCAGAAATTCTTCTGTGATTTTTTGTTTTGTATCTTCTGTCAGCTGAGTAACTTTATATTTTCCCACTACAGCTGTGCTTTCACTCGAATGCTCAGATGCACTTGGGTTTTCTGCACTACCTTCTGATGAAACAGTTTCTTCTGAAGTCGAAGAACTCACCGCAACACTGGATTTACTTGTTGCTTCTGTCGTTGATTCAGAAGACTTTGTATCCTTATTTTGTGTGCCACAAGCGCTCATAACTATTAGCAAACCACCGATTAATATAATGCTCCATTTCTTCTTCATTTCAGTCATCCTTTCTTCATACGCAACGAAATTGTAACACAAAAGAAATCAAATCGCAATAACAAAGAAATGTTTGTCACTCTACTCACTTCTATCTCTTCATTCTTAAACACGAATATTATCAAACCGAAATTTATTATCATTACTAATTTCCACGTAATATTTAAAAAAAATGTTTAAAACATTAAAATTAAACTGGAATTCCCTACCTACTACTCTTAATTTCTTATTGCTTCCCCATAAAACTTTGTGATACACTTATCAATAAAAAATGAATGAGGTGTATGAAAAGGGATGGGCGATTTTTTAAGTACTATTAATGATTATGTCTGGGGAATTCCTATGATCGTACTGATTATGGGTGTTGGGATTTTCCTGACAATAGGTTTAAAAGGGATTCAAATGAGAAAGCTGCCGCTGGCATTGAAATATATGTTCAGCAATGAAGAAGACGGCGAGGGAGATATTTCCAGTTTTGCTGCTCTCTGTACAGCACTGTCCGCAACCATTGGTACTGGGAATATCGTTGGTGTTGCTACTGCAATTGTAGCAGGTGGTCCTGGTGCCTTATTCTGGATGGAGATTGCGGCGTTATTAGGGATGGCTACTAAATATGCCGAAGGGCTGCTTGCTTTAAGATACAGAATATTTGATAAAAACGGCAGTGCTTTAGGCGGTCCATTTTATTACATAGAAAATGGCATGGGCTCAAAATGGCGTTGGTTAGGAAAGCTCTTTGCTCTGTTTGGCTTACTTGCCGGTTTGCTGGGGATTGGTACCTTTACCCAAATCAATGGAATAACTAGTGCAGCACAATCGTTCTTTGATCCGGCCAATCAAAACACCGTTAGCCTTTTTGGGCAAAACTACTCTTGGGCGGTTATTATTGCAGGTGCTATTGTTACACTTGCTACAGCAGTGGTTCTGATTGGCGGAGTAAAGCGGATTGCTCAAGTTGCAGAAGTCATCGTACCAGCAATGATTGTTGTCTATGTAGGTCTTTGTCTATTAATGGTTGTCCTGAATTTTTCAAAATTGCCGATGGCCTTCTCTCAGGTCATTGAAGGAGCCTTCGGTCTGCGGGCTGTGAGCGGCGGAGCTTTAGGTGCAATGATTGTTGCTCTTCAAAAAGGTGTAGCCCGCGGTATCTTTTCAAATGAATCCGGTTTGGGAAGTGCCCCTATTGCAGCGGCAGCGGCCAAAACGAATGAACCGGTTCGACAAGGACTAGTCTCTATGACTGGAACCTTTATTGATACAATTCTCGTTTGTACGATGACTGGTCTGGCAATCATTCTAACTGGAGCCTGGGAGACAGGATTAGACGGAGCAGCGGTGACGATTTATGCCTTTTCAGCTGCGCTGCCGTTCTCTGACGCTGTCTGTTCCTTTTTATTGATGATGTGTCTTTCCTTCTTTGCCTTTACCACAATCATTGGCTGGAACTACTACTCTGAACGCTGTCTGAGCTACTTAACAAACGGCAGTCAGACTGGGGCAAAGATTTTTAGAGTCGTTCATATTTTGGCAATTTTCGCTGGTCCATACATGACGATTTCTGCCGTTTGGACATTAGCTGATATTTTTAACGGATTGATGGCTTTTCCAAACCTAATCGCTCTAATTGTTTTAAGTCCTATCGTTTTCAGAGAAACACGGAGCTTTTTCACCCGTCTTCAAACGGATGGTTCTGTCCTTCCAGTAGAAGAAGCAATCGACGAAGTGGATATAGTTCTTCCAACAGAGCTGGGATTAGAAGAGTAAATAACAAGTTAAAAATGACTGGAGCATTCGTCAAGTAGACGATGTTCCAGTCATTTTATTTCATTGGCTAGGCTAGACGATCTGGCATCATCATCTGTAAGACCCCCCAAACGCCGTTTTGAATTATTAGTTCATCCCGATCTTCTGCCGGTAATACTGTTCGAATGGTATTTTCTTTTCCTTCCAGCACTTTCTTCGTCCAGTGAGGATCAATCAGCAGTGCTCTGCCGACAGCTGCTGCTTCTGCATTTTGAAGAAGCTCTTCTGCCTGTTCACCGGTTCTCACATCTCCAACACCAATCAGCGGCAAACGCCCATTGATTTTCTCATGAACATAATTCAAAATTGATTTTGCCTGAAAGTCTGCTGAAACAGATACTCTCTTATAATCATTTAATGAAAGATGCAGATAATCCAGCGGTTTTTCTGCTAATAAATCAACTAGATACATCGTGTCCTCCAGCTTAATGCCAGGTTCTTCATATTCTTCTGGAGAAAAGCGGTAGCCAACAATAAAGCCGCCGTCTGAAACCTCGTCGACAGCAGCGGTTACTGTGTCCACTAACAGATTGATAAAATGGGTACGTTTCTCAACTGACCCGCCCCACTCATCTGAGCGACGGTTTGAATGAGGAGAAAAGAACTGCTGAATCAAATAGGTATTTGCGCCATGAAGCTCTATTCCGTCAAAGCCTGCTTTTATCGCCCGTAATGCAGCTAGTTTAAAATCTTCAATTATTTGAAGAATCTCTGCATTTTCCAATGCCCTAGGTGTTTCTGCCCCTTCACGTTCAGCAGCAACAGCACTTGGCGCTACCGGCTGTTCTCCGCGAAGAATCTTAGAGTCGGTCATTCTGCCTCCGTGGAAAATCTGCAAAATTGCTTTCGTCCCATTCTGCTTAATAGCTGCAGATAATCTGCTTAGACTAGGAATCATTTCATCGGAAGCAACACTCAGTTCTCCTTCCCAGCCTTTTCCGCCATCCTGTACATTTGCTGCAGCAGTAATAACGGCACCTACTTCACCAGAACGCAAGCGGTAATAATTCAATTCATCCTGCGTCACTACGCCATCATAAAAACTCATTTTAGTGGTCATGGGCGCCATCACAATAGAATTCTTTAAAGTGACACCCCGCTTAAATGTAAGCTGTTTTGTTAAATTAGTCATTTACTTCTCCTTATTCTCTGGTTTATTTGATTGTCTGCAGAGCTTCTTTTATCGGCTGTTCTCCGCTATGCATCAAAATTACTTTTCCAATAGTCTGCACTTCAGTCACTATCTCTGCCAGAACTTCTGCGACATCTTCGATAGAATTTTCTCCTGCTTCAGAAACATCTACGGCTATTTTACCTGTACCCGGTATTTCTCTTAATGTTCCCGGCTGTAAAATTGTATAATCCAAAGCAGTGTTGTTAAGCAACCATGAATCTGAGTAATATTTAGCGATTGTATAATCTAAAATGCTGGCTATCCCTGGTTCTTTCCAGCGTTCAGGAGCTAAGGCAAACATCGAGCTAAGCTGAATATAGCGTTTGACTCCCTTGCTTTCAGCTGCCTTCATTAGTTTAACCGCTCCATCTAAATCTGTTTGAAGCAAGTCTTTCCCTCGAGAACCAGCAACAAAGATTACTGCCTCGGCATCTTTTAGATTTTCAGCTAAGTCCTCAACCGTTTCATGGAGATCTAAAAACACAGCTTGAATATTCTCTGTTTCTTTAATCTGTTCAGTCTTTCTGGCACCAGCGTAAACATAGTGACCTTTACTTTCAAGGACCGAAATCAGCTCTTGTCCGACTCTTCCTGTTGCCCCAGCTACAAATATCTTCATGAATCTATTCTCCTCTCGAATATGTATGCACATACATATAATAACGAATAATAATAACTTCTGCAAAGAAAACGGCCTATCTTTCAATTTGCAGAAGCTAATTGAGCTATTAGAGCAGCTAACGGCTTCTTCTTAATTTCTACAGCCAGCAGCTGATTGACTGTCTGCTCAGCCTTTCCAGCTTTTTCTTCTCCTAGCGGAGTGATACTGATATAGATGCCCCGTTTATCATCTGAACAGATGTGCCGGTTAATCACACCCTGCTCCTTCTCCTCCATTCGACTAACTAGCCGTGAAAGTGCACTTTGGCTCAGCCCCACCTTCTCTTGCAGATCCTGAAGACGCATTTTTTTAGACGGATGTGCAGCTAAAAAATGAAGAACATAGAATTCTTTCAAGGTTAGATTATTTCTATTTTTTAAGCTTGTTTCAAGTGCTCCATCAATAGCTGTCAGTACTTGAGAAAAAAGCAGCCAGTCAGCCAGCAGCTTATTTTCATGCTTTGTCAATGTTCTCTCTCCTTTCATCGTTCAGCTATCTATAAGCCTGCTACATAGATTACAGTTGTTTAAGTACCTCATTATAATCAGTTTTTTCGACTTTTTCAACATCCTGCCTTGTTTAGCTGTGAATAAATCATTAGAGCTGCTTGTTTTTTATTGTTTAAAAATCTCTGTGATTTCTTGCACTGCTTTCCAGTTATCTATACAATTAACTATAGTAATTGCATGACAGCTTCGCTGGATAAAAATGACTGTGTCACCTATATGAAGACATCCAGCAGTAGGATAGCTGAAAGCGGAGCTTATTGAGCCTGCTGCTGTGCATTTATTTGCTATATAACATTTATCTGGTATCTGTACAAATTCACCACTCTGTGTTAAACGCTGCCAGGCTCTCTACTTGAACCAACTGACTAAAAGCAGCTTTTTTAGCCGCTCTACAGAAACAGAATCCAGCACCATCCCCATGTTCTTTACGGGATTTTCTATAGATAAAAGGAGGAAAAATTAGTATGTTGAACACTACCCAGTCAAAAATTAGTCTGCTAATTGATGAAATGGAAAAGGTAATCTTAGGAAAACGAGAGGTTCTCCAATTGACCGTTGCCGCTTTTTTAGCTGGCGGACATGTTCTCTTTGAAGACATCCCCGGTGTTGGAAAGACCATGCTGGTCAAAACTTTGGCAAAAGCCATCCATGGTAAATTTAGTCGGATTCAATTCACACCAGACTTACTACCAAGTGATATTTTAGGTATCACTGTTTACAATACTGCGTCTCAAGCATTCGAATTTCATCCAGGACCAATTTTTACTACGGTTCTTTTAGCTGATGAAATTAATCGGACTACGCCAAGAACCCAGGCTGCGTTATTAGAAGCAATGTCCGAAAGGCATGTGACCATCGATAATCACACCTATACACTGGATGAACATTTCTTTGTTTTAGCTACGCAGAATCCAGTTGATTATGAAGGAACCTATCCTTTACCGGAGGCCCAGCTTGACCGGTTCCTATTCCGCCTTCACATTGGCTATCCTGAGTTTGCAGATGAATTAGAGCTTCTTTTGAACAGGCAGTCAGATCAGCTGGTTTCAATCCGGCAGGTCCTTAATGCAGCTGAAGTTACTCAATTGAAAGCATTAGTCGATGAGGTTTATGTAGACCCGCAGATTGCCCGTTATGCACTGCAGCTGGTTCAAGCAACCAGAGAACATGACAGTATTGCGTTAGGTATCAGCCCTAGAGGTTCTTTAGCATTTATCAAAGCTGCCCGGGCATTTGCTTTGACAGAGGGCAGAACCTTCGTTACGCCGGATGATCTTCAGCGAATCCTGCCGGCTGTTTTTGGTCATCGACTTCTGCTAAAAAACAATCACACAGCTAATGAGGCTCAGATTCAAGAAATTATGGAACAAATACTTAGACGTGTTCCGGTTCCCATTAGGAAACAGCTATGAACGTATACAAGCTAAAAAACAGTTTGCAGCTGCTGATTGTCTGTTTGATTTATGGGCTTCTATTTCTTTACGCAGCTGTTTTCAATAACTCAACTGGCTGGATAGTATTCTTTTTTATGACAGGTTTAGTAATCGCTGATTTTCTCAGTCTAACTTCTACACTTAAAAATATTCGAATGGAAGCAACTGGTGCCATGAATTTTACCGTTAATTATTCTGGAGAGCTGCAGTTGGAAATGTTTGGTTATCGCCCAATCCTGTTTCCTTTGGTATTACTGACTACTGGGTTGATTCCCCTAGAGAAAAATGAAAACTATTCGTTTCCATTTTATTCTGGCAAACCTAAAAAACTGCATTTTGTTTGGCAGCCTGAAAAAAGAGGTGTTTTTCAGAGCCTACCGCTTTTGCTAAGCAGTACAGATTTTCTGATGCTCTTTTCAAAGCAGAGAGAACTATCGGTAGAAGGACCTTTCTTTGTTCTTCCAAAACAACAGAAGGCAGCTGCCGAACAGCTGCTGCAGGAAATTTTGACGCTGCAGCCTCATTTCCGTTCTCCTTTTGGCGACCGGACCTTTGTTATACGCAGCCTACGTCCCCATCATTCCGGCGATCCGCTGGGAATGATTGACTGGAAACAATCCGGCAAACGAAACGAGCTAATAGTAAAAGAGTATGAGACACAGGCAGAGCAAGAGCCGCAGCTGCTTTTTTATGGCGCTCCTTCTCCTTTATTCGAAGAGTTGCTGTCTATCTACTATTCCTTTACAGGGTTATTAGATAAGCAATTAACTAGGACACAAATTCTCTTAGCAGATTATCCTGCTGAAACCTCTTCAGACAAGCTCTTTGCAGTTATCAAGCCGCTTCAAACTGAACAACCCCTGCCGCGGCTTACAAATAAAAAGCTGGTAATTTTTGCTCCTGAATATTCTGAAGAGTTAAATGCTCAGTTGGAAAAGCTCCAGCGAACAAATGAGCTGTTTCTGGTTACATTTAAAGAAGGGCGACTTTGCCTTCAATGGAAAAATGAGGACCGCTTTATTGATACAGAGGAGGTCAGACTATGAAGGAACGGCTAAAGCAAAACTGGTACTCTCCATTGTTAAGCTTTATCATTTTAGCCGCGGCCAGCTTTCCCTTTCTGGATGTTTATCAGCTGGGGCATAGAAGTTTTTTTCTAACGATACTTGCCGCAATCTGTCTTATTACTTTTTTATTCAGACAGTTTGTCATTACTGTTCCGCTGTATCTTTGCTGCTATTTTATCAGCCTGTATATCTATTTTCCTTTGGGACAATCACTCATCCCTGACTGGCCAACAGCTTTTTATCAGGAAATGCTAGTGTCTCACCAGCAAATTCTTGCCGGCGAGCTGAACTATATGCCAAAAACAATAGCTCTTGTCATCATCCTTTTCTTTTTGATTGCTCTTGCTGTACTGCTCATTCACTATGAGCGGATTTGGCTGTCCTGGCTTTTAATTATCGGCTATCATTTATTGTTAACTGTTGTTAATCAAATTCAGTTGGGGATTCCATTACTTATAATTACCTGTGCTTCAATCCTGTTCCATCAGTTGAAACAGCAGACAGTTGCTTTTTCACGTAATAAATTATTCTTATACAGTAGTATTTTACTTTTATTTATAAGCGGGAGTGCCTATTCCATGTATAAATTTTTCCCGCAAGCACAAAGCTTTCTATTCTATCAAACAGCTGCTGTTCGAAATTATGCAAATAGTAAAGGTCTCTACGAACAAATCAATCGGTACGGAACCTCCAGTGCTTCACGCAGTGGATTTGGTGAGGATGACCGGCAGTTAGGCGGTCCTTTAACAGATGATCCCACCATTCTTTTTACAGCTATTCAAAGTAAGCCGCATTACTGGCGTGTGGAAACTAAAAACTACTATACGGGTACTGGCTGGCAAACCTTTACTGAATCCATTGATACTGAAACAGACCCCTCAGCACTTTTAGTGACTGACCCTGAATATCAGGGAATGTTTGCTTCAGAGACGCCCATAACAATGAATATTGATTCTGGTATATCTTACCTGCCGCAGCCCTATGGGAGCTTTCAGCTCTTTTTATCTTCGGGTCAGACAATAGAACGGATTCCGGAAAAAAATCGGATTAATTTTACGTCTCCAGCTACAGAACTATCTTTCGTCTGGCAAGAACCCGCTTATCAGGAAAGCGATCTCCAGCAGGCGAACGAAGGAGTCGCAGACCTACAAAATACCATGCTGCCAACTGCGCTCCCGCGTGTTTATGAGCTAGCGCTTTCCCTTACTCAGAATGAAGAATCGATTTATGACAAGGTTAAGGCAATCGAACAGTATCTAAAAACAGAGGAAACCTTTCAATATTCTAAAACGGACACACCTTTTCTTCCAGAAGGACGGGATTATGTAGACTATTTTCTTTTTGACTCTAAAGTAGGGTACTGTGACAACTTTTCCTCCGCAATGATTGTCATGCTGCGTTCTTTGGGGATTCCCAGCCGCTGGGCTAAAGGCTTTGCCTCCGGCGAAATCACCAGAGAATATCAGGACGGCCGAAAAGAGTTTTCTATCCGCAACAGTCATGCCCATTCATGGCCGGAGGTCTATTTCAAGGGCTACGGCTGGATACCTTTTGAACCTACGCCCAGCTTCAGCAATCCAGAATCGGAAGAAAATACAGCAGCCTCTGAGTCCTCAGAGAGCCCGTCGTCAACCAGCAATTCTTCCTCAACTGAGACCGAAAATACCACGTCCAACAGCACACAACAGGCTGCTGAAGCAGAGAAGGACTCAGCCATTTCTTTTGATGAAATTTGGCGTTCCATTCGACCTTATGCTTTTGGTTTACTTGGACTCTTCCTAGTCATTGGTATTTTCTTGTTAAGAAAGAATTTCTTCCTGCTTCGCTTTAAACTTTATCGAAAAATGAGACCAGCCGATTTCATTGGTGCTTATCAGCATCTGTTAAAACAAGCAGAGAAAAAGCTGGTGCGTAAAGCTGAGGAACCTCTGGCTCCTTATGGACAGCGGCTGGAGCTGACTTATCCATCGCTAGGACACAGCTTCAGTGAGCTAACCGCACTCTATGAACAGACTCTTTACGGAAACAGCGTAGTCAATGCTGGACAATATGATGAGCTGTTGAAGAAAACAGCTCAAATACTGGCTTCGCTAACTTAACTATAGCTTTAAATCTATAAATAGAAGGGTGCCCATTATGTTAAAACAAAAATCAGCCGAAAAAAATGATTATCCCGCTTTAATAGCTCTTTGGGAACGTTCCGTCATTGCCACTCATCATTTTTTATCGGAAGCTGACAGAAATAAGTTGAAAAAGGAAATTCCTTCCTACTTCCCTTTCGTTAAACTTCTTCTATGGTTTAATGAAGAAGAGCTGGTTGGTTTTTCTGGAACTAACGACAACCATTTAGAAATGCTCTTTATTGATCCCAATCATTTTCGTCAAGGATATGGCGGGCAAATTCTACAATACCTAACAATGAAACAATCAGTTGATTCAGTAGACGTTAATAAAGACAATCCGCAGGCAACAGCCTTTTATTTAAAAAATGGCTTTTCCATAATCAGCGAGAGTCCTACTGACGGACAAAACAGAGCTTATCCGATTCTCCACCTGAGAAAGGCTCAATAAATAATGAAGAAAGGTTAGGCGCATATGATCCTGCCCTAACCTTTCTCTTTTATTTCTATAATAAAAATTACTTCTTTTCTTTTGCTGTATTAGCGATTGCCCAACTATGAGATTTACAAATTATTTTCCTTGCATTCACGCAGAACATACTCTTCAAAACTAGTTGGCTTTCTTCCTAATAACCAGGTTAGCACATGACTATTGCCGGCAATGCCGTATTCACTATACGTCTTTGCAAGCTGTTCAAATGTTTTTACGAAGTAGCTGTCATATTTTGCCGTTTCAAAATAGTTGATAATCTGCTGCACTGGAACCTGGTCACAAACTGCCTCTTTTCCAGTAATCCGGTTAAACACTTCTACCATATCTACCGGTGAAAGAAAATCATCCCCGACTAGCTCATAGGTCGCATTTTGATGGCCGGCTTCTGTTAATATCTTAGCTGCTACCGCTCCCACATCAGCAGCATCTACATAGCTAAGCTTCGTTGTTTTTGTGTAAAAACACTGATAAGCATCTGTCTCCCAGACTACGGGAACCAGAAAATTGTGCATATAATGCATAGGCTGAAGGATTGTATAATTCAATCCAGCGGATAATCCCTTATATACCAAATATTCTTCTGCTTTCAACTTCTGAGTATGCTGAGGAAGAGTAGACATAAGCGGGTGTGTAACGGTCATCATCACAAACTGACTAATTTCTGCCCGAACAGCCTCGTCAATAAAATGCATGGCGATTTCCGCTTCATCATAGACAAACATCGGCGGAATATAAAGCACTTGCTCGCAGCCTGCCAGAGCTTTAACAATATCTTCGGCTGAACGTGCATCTCCGACCATCGTTTCAGAAACACCAAGCGCTTTTAATTCTTCTACTTTGGGATTAATATCAAATGCCTTGATTGAAAGTCCTCTATTGACTAATTCAGTGATTATTCTTTTGCCGACATTTCCGGCTGCACCAGTTACAAGTATCATTGCTCTTCCTCCTGTTTTCTTCATATTAATTGACCACTATCCATTTACAAAACAAGCGTTTTGTTATAACAATTTTACCTCAAAAAATAATATCAATACAGTAATAGCTACAGAATGTACTATAAAAAGAGAGAAATTTAATTATTCTCACACGATTTATCCCTCAGCTGAAAATACGTAAAGAGCTATCCGCTCATAGTAACTGGAAAAAGCCTGTCAGATAGACAGAACGCCCTTCTAAAACAAGTATGGGCGTTTATTTTGTGTCGATTTTTTATCTATGTTACGCTTTTTATAGAAAGACAAGGAGGAGAAACTATGGTACGAAATGAATTACCGAACGTTGAAACTCGTCTCTATATCAATGGACAATGGCTAGATGGCTCTGAAGAAGCAAAGTCCGTAATCAATCCTGCTACTGGTGAAACGTTGACAGCTGTTCAGCAAGGCGGCCGAAATGAAACTTTACGTGCAGTCGAAGCTGCTGCCTCTGCTTTTTCTAAATGGTCTAAAACATCGCCAGCTGAACGGGCTGACTTGATGAATAAAGCGGCAGATTTGATTTCTGACGATCAAGAACGTCTGGCAACCATCATGACGATGGAGCAGGGGAAGCCACTACAGCAAGCCACAGCAGAAATTCAAACCAATATTGAAAATCTACGTTGGAACGCCAGCGAAGCTCAACGAATCTACGGGGATATTATTCCTTCTCCCGACGATAAGCAATGGCTTGCTGAAAAGCAGCCGATAGGTGTTGTTGCAGCTATTACGCCTTGGAACTTTCCATCTAATATGATTATCCGCAAAATCGCCCCGGCAATCGCAGCAGGCTGTACAGTAATTTTGAAGCCTTCTTCTGAAACACCACTTTCAGCGCTAGCATTGATGGAGCTTTTCGATAAAGCAGGCTTTCCTGATGGTGTGGTCAATGTTGTTCTGGGAAAATCCAAAATAGTTGGAGAAATTCTTGCTACGTCCGAAGAGATTCAAAAACTAACCTTTACTGGTTCGACTGAGGTAGGAAAGTTATTAAATGAGCAAGCTGCTTCTACACTGAAAAAGGTTTCTATGGAGTTAGGAGGACATGCCCCCTTCATCATTTTTCCTGATGCTGATTTAGACTTGGCAGCGGACAGTCTGATTGCTGCAAAATTTAGAAACAACGGGCAGGTCTGCACCTCGCCAAATCGGATTTTTATTCACGAAGAGATTAAATCTGAAGCAACAAAACTTATTCTTGAAAAAATAAAAGAAGTGACTGTTGGAAATGGATTGGATAACCCCACAACAGGTCCATTAATTAATCAGGGTGGCTTGGATAAAGTCAAAAAGCAGCTGCAGGACGCAGCTGACAAAGGTGCTGACATTCTCTATGGGGGGAGTCAGTTAACAAGTGGTGCCTATGCAGACGGCTTCTTTTTTGAACCTACCATAGTGGATGGAGTTACTACAGACATGGACATCTATTATAAAGAAACCTTTGGTCCGGTCATTCCGCTGATTACTTTTTCCGATGAGGAAGAAGTGATTAAAGCTGCCAATGATACACCTTTTGGTTTAGCTTCTTACTTCTTTGCCGATAACATCCATACCATCACAAATGTCAGTCGAAAACTAGCCTATGGCATGGTTGGCGTGAATGATGTGGACATCTCTAATTCAGCTACCCCCTTCGGCGGTGTGAAGCATTCCGGCTTTGGTAGAGAAAACGGTGCTTACGGTATTGAAGAATATGTTGTTATAAAATTCATTACAATCAAAGCATAATAATGGAGCGCAACAAAACGAACGATTCATTTTGTTGCGCTCTTTAATTTAAAAAAAACTTTTTGGTTCAGCTTACTTCAGATTAGTCATCCTACATTCTGATAGTGAAAAACCACTAGTTCATCATTCGTTTCAAGTAAAGATTGCCGGCTGCCACCTTTACTACTTATTCCACTAATCGCTCTAGTCCCACTCGTTTCTTCCTACAGCTCTGTTTCAAAGGTATATAACCGTTCAATATCAAACGCTAATTTTTGAAACTGAACAAATCGACCTTCGCGGATAAATTCTTTGCCGTCAATAAAAAGCAGCAGCGTTGGTGCTGAAAAAATCTGATATTCAGCAGATACAGCTTTCACCTCTTCACCATCTACTTCCCCCAATTGGATGTCTGGGTATTGTGCCAGCAGCTGTTTCAATTTGGGTAGGACAGAATGACAGACAGAACAATTTTGCTGAGAAACATAAAGGAATGCCCATTTATTCTCTGCAACAAATGAACGAATTTCTTCTATACTATGTAAATTAGCCATATCCATCACTCCTTCAAAGAAATCTTTGACCAATTTTAACCAAATATAGCATAATAGGGTAGGAAAAGACTAGTAAATTGCTTACATCTTTTTCTTGTATTTGATAGTAATTTTTCTCTGAAAAAAGAAAAAGGGAATAATAAAATAATCCCCTTTTCTAACATTAATTATTCAATATAAAACGGTGCATCCGATTCTAGGTTTGTATGAGAGAACTCTGGTTCCCATTCGGTAAAATCAAAGTTTAAATAATGATCTGCTGGTGAGAATACTCTTTGTGATTTATCCAAATGATAGAAGGTCTCCTGTTTATAAATATGGTAACCATATGCAGAACCATTTTCTACATAGTGATTTAATGTCATTACAACAGGCTTATTCTCCGGATGTTCTTGCCCAGAGCTTTGAATAGAAAGATTTAAATCCGCTTTATAGTAATAATTAATGGTCATTCCTCTATTATCCTCAGTAATTTGGAAGGGTTCATCTGTTTCTAAATTAGTATGTGAATATTCTGGTTCCCATTCATTAAAATCAAAATTCAAATAATGCTCCTCTGGATAAAAAGTTCTGCCTTCTTTCAAATTAAAAAAATACTCCTGTTTATATATATAGTACTCTCCCGTATAGCCATCTACATAATGATTAATAGTCATCGTAATTGGTGCTGTCGGCTCTTCCGGATTTCTATTGTTCATATGTCTTAAATTTAAATCAGCGCTATAGAAATAATTGATACTTCTTGTAGAAGCCACCTCATCCTCTGCTTCTGAAATCTGAGATTGGTGATTGATTCCTAATGCAAGCACACCAGTAATTAAACCGGTAACTAAAAATCCCAATTTTAAACTTTTTTTCATTTTTACATCTCCTTTTTTTATAATTACAATAAAATTTTAACATAAATAAAAATCTTATCAATATTTTTTACAATCAAAATTATTAATATTTCAATTCAATTGTGAGCAATATATATTTTTTACTACTACAAGCTTCCTATTTTCAATCGACATTAAACGATTCTCTATTTCTTTACATTTACACAAAATATAACCTTATCAATCTCTGGTATTTATAAACAGCGTCCCTTGTCTTTCCAGCCATTCTATAGTAGAATAATTTTTATTTTCCAGTCATTGCGTTATACTAGACGATATATCTAAGCAATCTAACAGCCGCTTTGCAGGCTGCATTATAAACTAATTCTTATTAAGGGGGGTGATGCTATGATATACGCTACTATATCTTCTTTAACAGCCCAGGATTTTACTCACTAACAAAATACTTTGTTGGAATAATCATTGCCTTTCATCAAGGTATTTTGACCATAGAAATTATTTGAAAGGAACAAACAAATGAACCCAACAATTCAACCATATGAATATAATTACGTGAAAAATCAGGCAGAAACGCTGATAAATACCTATACCTCAGTCAATGATTCTGGGACAGTGAAAACGATTCAGGCATTGGCAATTGGAAAAATCAATGAGCTTTTTCCAGAAGGACAGCCTGAGGTAGATGCTTTTATGGAAAAAATGATGAATATCCGAATAACCCGCAGTCGAATGGAGCGCTATCTTGCTACGCTTAAAGAGCAGGTTATTCCTTTTGATCCGCCTTCTAATCCTCAGCTGACTAAATTGTTTCGAAAAACAAAAAAACTAAAAATTCCAGAATGGTCTGAGCTGGATTTAAGAGATCACACCTATGTAGGCTGGAACGATCCTGGAACACAAAGAAAGTTTATTATCACTCATCAAGGGGATAAGCTAGTTGGTGTTTCCGGCGTCCTTTCTCCTGAAATCATTAAGGGTGCCTGTGCAATTTGTAAAACGATTTCTAATGTCTCACTGTTTTTGGCAACAACCAAAACAGCCAGCGATGGTACGTATACAAAGAAGGGCAACTATATCTGTCACGATAGTGATCAATGCAACCATCAACTGCTGGAAACAGAAGAACTTTCTGCCTTTATTAAAAATGTTCAGGCAGCAAAATAACTAAATCTGTGCATACATTTGCTATTTTCAGCTTTTTAGGCGCATTGTATTCGTCTTAAGGAAAGATACCATAAGCAACGTTTTCCTTCCACAAGCATATAAAAAAACCGGAACGGCCTCAAATACCGTTCCGGTTTTCATTTTTTATTTTGCACGTTTCAGGTAAGTACCTTCTTGTGTATTGATTTCCAGCTTTTCACCTGCTTCAACAAAGTCAGGAACATTCACTACTAAGCCAGTTTCCATTGTTGCTGGTTTACCAGAGCCTGTAACTGTAGCCCCTTTGATTGAAGGCTGTGTTTCAGCTACAGTCAAAATAACTGTAGTCGGCAAAGTAATACCTATTACTTCTGAACCGTAGAACTGAATCTTAACTTCCATATTTTCTAAAAGATATTTTAGCTCTTCATCAATTGCTTCAGTTGGAATTTCATATTGCTCATATGTTTCCATATCCATGAAAATTGCTGTATCGTCCTGGCTGTATAAGTATTGCGCAGGTTTTGTATCGATATGAGCCTTTTTCACCTTATCATCTGGACGCATCGTTGTTTCAGTGGTAGAACCTGAACGCACATCCTTCAGCTTCATACGCATAACTGTATTTCCTTTACCAGGCTTGTGGTGGCTTGCCTCTAATACTTTGATTAATTTACCATCTTGTTCAAATGTCATTCCTGATTTAAGATCACTGATTGCAATCATGGGATGATCCTCCTCTTTTCTAAAAAAATAATCTCCAAATCATTGTAGCAAATTCCCTAACGTTAAGCTAGGAAATAACGGAACAGATCATCAATTTCTCACTTTTTTCTTTTTGCTGCTTGATTTTTTCATTCTAAATATTCTTGATAATCATAGTATGGAGTATAATCAATGTACTCCTCCCGATTCATCACAGCAAATAAGTTATCTGACAAAGGCTCCTCTTTCGTCACGTTGGACAAGAGAACTGCTGTTGACAAATCTGTAGTGTAGGGGAAATGGAGCGTAAGTGTTATCTCCATTTCACTATCTGCCTCTGTAAAATTAATATATTTGTCTGTTTTCTGATTTACATGATAAGGCAATGTACTGCTCTTACCATTTCCATCCTTTATAATTATCTTGTCTTCCAAAAAATCATAAGTTAAATTCTGGTCATTTGTATAGGTTACTTTCCATTCTCCTAAATAGCTTGATTCAGGCAGTATCTCCTTAGTTCGCTCAGAATTATTTTTACAAGAACCTAGAATGATCAACTGAAGAAAACAAAGAACAACCATCCGCTTTTTCATCACTATCCCCCTGTTCTTTTTATACAAATCCTTACCAAATATATGCAGGCTCCTCATTTTGAGTGATTGCTTCAAACAGCTCGTATTCCGGAACTATTTTTTGATTTCCAAAAACTGGGTCTTGAACAAGAGGATAGGGATCATTTATATAATAAAATGCAATTTCTTCACTATTTTTATAAGTGGCATAACCAACTATTAATATCATATGATTCGCTCTAGGTAAATCGGGATATAATTTATTCAAATCCACTGCTGCAAAGCTTGGATAGCCATTATCAATATTATTTTTTATTCTTTTTTTAAATAAATTCTCTCCCTCTTCCGTTTCATTAGCAGCAACTACTTGTACCCGATAGCCTGATTCACCTTCATCCGCTATTTCCTTATCAAATAAATAAGCATTAATCACTTAAACCATCTCAATATATTCTGTACCCGTAACAGAACTCGTTTTCATTTGTTGTGCCACTATTTCTTGCTCAACATCAAAACCAAAACTCTCCAGCAGCATTTGGACAGTTGCTGGTACACAGTAGTAATTTGTCTCTTGTATTCGCTGTCTAATTGGCAAACTTATTTTCCGTTCAATCTCTACGCCCAGCACAGTTTCATATTCGTGTTTTCTCTCATTTGACGTGTCGCTCATTGTACTCTGCTGCTCACTTGTACTGATTTCTTTGCTGGGAATACGATCTCCGTCATCTTTCTCTATCGAGCTTGACGAGCTGACTGCAGGTCTGCCCTCGTTGATTGACGAGCCAATTGTAGCATCAGTTGATTTTCCTGATTCTTTCTTTAGGATTCTTCCTCCTAAAAAGATTAGGAAAATCATGAGAATAACTGCTCCTCCTAAAAACCAGAATTTTCTGTTCCTCTTTTTCATCATAATCCCTCCGTAGTTGTTCAACCAGCCAAACAACTTGTTTATTTCAGAAAAAAAGTTCTCCTCTGCCTTTCTTAGCTAAACCTTCCCAGTGTTCATTCTTTCTTATTACTTTTAAAGTACCCTGTTCTAGCTATTTAGGCAATAGTCTTTCTGTATTTCTCTATACATTCATTCATTTTTCTGTCATTTCTGCTAACTTGACTACAGCCTTATTGGAGATAAGCCTTTACCTTCAACATAATGAGCGTAAAAAATTTGGCAAAGCCTATCATTTTTTTTGATTTTTTATTTTCATTCTACTTACTTTTAAGTATGCAAAAAGCAAACAGTTTTTTATCCACACACGACATCTGATAATCTGCTATAATGATGGGTAAGAACTTTTAGAAGAGGTGTCATTATGCAGTCTGCAGTGATTTTAAAAATCATTTCTCTTGAATCAACCTTTACGACAAGCGAGTATGAAATAAGTCAGTTTGTGATAGAAAATCCTGATTTCGTCATTACAAATACAATTACTACTCTTGCAAGAAAAATCAATACTTCTGAAGCTAGTATTAATCGTTTTTGCAAGAAAATTGGCTATAAGGGATTCAATAAATTTAAAATTGCCTTAGCCCAAAGCAATACACAATTTGACAAGTTTAGCGATGAAGCCGTTGATGAATCCAATCTATTAGAGTACGTCACTCATGATTACCAGAAAATGCTGCTGAATACCTGTGCTTTGCTGGATGAGAAGACAATAGAAGACGCAGCCTCCTCCATTATCCTTTCACGCAAAATATTTATCCTGTCAATTTATACGACATCCTTTATCAGCGATGAATTTGCTTTTAAACTGCGGCAAATTGGTTTGGATGTTACAACCTTGAAGGAATCACTGGAGGCACAACTATCTATTGAAAACATGAACAGTGATTCCCTTTTGATTGCGGTCGTTCCTTCTGTAATCAGCAAGGATGTTATTCCTTTCTTATCGAATATCAAAAAGAAGAATGTTAAAACAATGCTTCTATCGGGAAATGATAATCCTAAAATCAATGATCTTATTGACATAAAGATTATTACACCGGATCATGTCATGGCGAATAATCCGCTAGTTCTCTCAAATTCACCAATGATTTCACTAATTCTTGATATTATCTATGCCACAATTTTGAGAGACAATCGTGGATTGCGGCAGCGTAAGCTAAGCAGCGATACGATTATTAATTCCTTTCAATCTGCGGATTCATCAAAATATGAATGGTAATAAAAAAGGCCGTACTATACGAAAATGGTTGGCACCCATTTTCAATATAGTACGGCCTATCTTTGAATAAGCAGCTTTCGAATCTTCGCTTATTCGGATTTAGGTAGACTAAGAGTCTGAGAATTTATTATTTCCTATTCTCTTTTTTTATTTTTTCAGTTCGCGCAATGCCAAGGCAAAGTTGCCGATTGTTGCACTGCCATTGCCTGGAATAGCTGGATTTATAATATATGTATCCAAATTGGGAACATCTACATACCCATTATTCAGTTCTTTAAAAATGGCACGAACCTTTTCCATCAAGTGATCCTGCTGCATCACTCCACCGCCGAAAATAATCCGTTCCGGTGCAAAATTCAGACGAGTATTAAAAGCCAACTGAGCGATATAGTACGCTTCAATAGCCCAGACATCATGCTCTTCCCCCACCTTTTCACCTCGAAGACCCGTTCTAGCCTGCAGACTTGGTCCCGAGGCTAGCCCCTCCAGACAGTCTGCGCCATGTGAAGGACAGACTCCTTTAAAATCAGCGTCCAGCGGATGACGTTTTACGTAAGCATGCCCCATTTCAGTATGGGTGAAGCCGCCGATAAATTCTCCATTTTGAATTGCGCCACCGCCAATCCCAGTACCTACTGTATAATAAACGCAGGAGTTATCTTCCTGTGCAGCGCCCTTTGTATACTCACCAAAAGCACTTGAATTGACATCTGTTGTCAAAAATACGGGAACATCCAACTGCTTTTTCAGTGCCTTGAGAATGTTAAACCCTCGCCATTCTAATTTAGGAGTAGCTAAAATTTCACCATACTTTTCTGAATTCGGATTCACATCGACAGGGCCAAAAGACCCAATCCCAATTGCAGCAATCTCATAGTTGCTGAAAAACTCAATGGCTTTAGCCATCGTCTCCTCTGGATTTCCTGTTGGAAAAACAGCAGTATCCTGTACCTCAAAGTTCATATTGCCGACTGCACAGACAAACTTCGTTCCTCCAGCTTCAATGCTGCCTAATAACTTACTCATCCTTCTGTCCTCCACTCTCATTTCTAAAGACAAAACGTGTACAAAGTCTATTGAACCTTATACACGATTTCTCTTCTATTCTAATTTAAAAAGCTGCTGTTGTCCTCTATTTCTAGTTACTTTTTTCAACTTTTTCAAAAAGCTTTTTATATTGCTGTTGTTCACTTACAAGCTCAGATTCAGTTATACCTCCTGTTTTAAGCAGATAAATATAGTCATAGCAGCTCGGTAGAAAAGGCAAGTCCAGTGCTTCTTTTGTAAAGCTGTTGGCAGCAATTTCGCTCGTCCGCTGAACCTTCGCCTTCCTTGATAAGCCTAAGAACTGAAAAGATTCGATATTCTCCAACTGATCGGGAACCATTAATCCATGACCATATTCAAGATAATGGAAGAACTCATGCATCAGCACAATATTCTTCATCGCCTCCATCTCCAGTTGGTTAGCTTCAGCTAGTGCTCGGATTGACTGGTCATAGATAAGTACCTGATGATTGCCTTTCCGGTCTGCTTCAAACTGGGCCCTAAAAGTTACCTTAAAAAAACTGCCGTCTCCCTCATCTGTCTTAACAGCAATATTTCTATCAGCTAGTAATTCCTCTGGAGATTTCCCCTTGAACTCTTGCCCTAATTTTCGCCCAATCTCTAGAGCCTCTCGGACATAATAGGGTACTTTTTCATCTGGAATTTTATGGAACAGCAAATCCTGCTTCAACTCTAAATAGCCTAAAAACCCATCAGAAAAATCCATCATATTTTCACCTCTATTTATAAGCGACAGCAATAATTTCCTCATCCGGTTCAAGATTTTCTGTCTCTACATCCATTATAGACGTCAACTGCTCAATTGTCTGCATCCCAGTCAAATCAAGCATTTTTTCTTTATAAAATAGAAATACCTTAGGGATAGTCGCATTGGCGTCTGAATAGATTGTATAGTCATCTACGAAGGACAGGAAATCAGATTCTGTCTGATTTTTCTTGAAAGTCAGATAGTGGGCATTGCTTCGTTTAAAGCGCACTACCCCTTCCCGATCCACTACGCAAACATTATTCTGTTTACTCTTAAACAAGAATTTCTTCTTAACGACTAAAGCATCCATCAAATTCCAGCGGCCAATTTGAGCAATCCTCTGCACTGTATTTCCATCAATACCTAAAGCTTCTGAAGTGATTTGTCTCAGCTCGTCTTCAGTAACATCTGCTGCTCCGAGATTTTTTTGCCTTAGCTCTGTTGCCCCCGTCGCCACTGCTCGAACGATGTTTCGCTGAGAATCAATTTCGATATTGACTTCTACTGTTTCTTCATTGGCACCAGACTGAATAATTTTCTCAATGACATCTGCTCTGATTTTTTTGATATCCTGCTCTGTAGGATTATTAACAGACCGTTCAATCTGTTCCCGTACCATAGCCAGCGCCACACCAATCGTAGAAATATAAGGCGCATTCTTAGCCAGCTTCCATTTATAATTGAAATGTTCTGCCAGTGCAGGTACAACGATAGCTCCGCTGCCGCCGCCGCCAACTAAGGTAATAAAGCTGCGGTCCATCTCATATTCGTCAATGAGTTCATCGATAACCGGCTCCAGCTTTTCCATTGCCAAGCGTACAACTTCTTTAGCTGCTGCTTCTGCCGACATGCCAAGATAAGCACCTAACGCCTCCCAGGCTGCCTGATTACTTTCCCGCTTTCCTTCTGCATAGTCTCCTGCTGGAACATAGCCCAATAGGTTGGCCGCTCCAGCTAATGTATAAGAGTAGGTATTTCCGGTACTGCTTTGAACCACTGCGTATTCATTGGGATCTCCTTCACGAGGGGAGACAAATGCAATAACAGGGTCAGCCAAGTTTTCTTTATCTGTGAAGCATTCATATTCGAGCCCGGCAATGTGGGCACTTCGAGGACCTACATCAATGATTTTCCCACCTTTTGCCCGAATCATACTACCGCCTGCAACTGCCAGCGTCCGAACATCCAATGAACGTAGATAGGTTTTGTGTCCGCCAACCTGAGCGTATTTAATCATTACTTTTCCATTTTTGATGACCGAAATATCCACACTTGTACCGCCAACCTCAAAGAAAATGCCATCGCTGACTTTTTCATACATCAGTGCACCAGCTACACCAGCCGCAAGTCCAGACAGCATAGTTAAAATCGGTCGTTGTCTCACTTCGTTAATGCTCATCACACCGCCGTCACAACGCATAATCATCAGATTGGACTGAATATTAGTATTTAGGACCGCATCCTCTGTCATGTTTGCCGTCTGCATCATCTTGGGAATCAGCGAAGCATTAACTACCGCTGTCCGCGTCCGCATTTTCAAACCGTAAAGCTGAGAAATCTCATGACCGCCTGTCGCATAGAGCTGCATTTCCTGTGCCTTTTTGATCACAGTCAGCTCATTTTCCGGATCATCTACCGAGTAGGCTTCACTGGCCACAACTACTTGGCAGTCATTTCCTACTAATGTGCGGATACCCGCTTCTATCGCTTCATTGTTTAATTTGGCTGAGTCAATGAATAAATGCTCAGAGCTTAGATACTTGTTAGGTGCCAGTTCAATATGCTCAATAGCTGTTTCTTTCTTGGCTGTTCGGGCATCCATTCCTGTGCCCATCCCGATAACTCCAACCTTGGCAACATCACCTTCAAGAAGTGCATTTGTTGCCTGTGTTGTCCCATGAGCTATGAACATTACATCTTCCGGCGCAATCTTATTTTCTGTTAAAAGCTTCTGAATAATTGTAACTATCCCCTGAGCTACGCCCTCTTCATGGGTAGTAGGAATTTTCAATTTTGCAATCACATCATAGGTTTCATTATCAATGGCAACTGCATCTGTAAATGTACCGCCTACGTCAATACCGATTCTTACTTTTTTACTCATACTAATCCCTTCCAACCGTCTCTTAATATAGGAAGAATGAAGATACAATCAATCCAATGACTGTGGATACAGTAATCCAGACAATTGTTTTCTTCAAGACTTCGTTGACATCTGTTTTTGTGAAATCTGATACCCAGACATTATGTGAATTTGTCGGATCACAGACAGCTTGAACATTACTATCTAAGCGCAATGCTACCATTGCTGCTATCGGATTCATACCGCCGGCAACCAGTAAAGAAATAATCCCGCTGCCTAGACCCCAAACATTTAATGGACCGCGATAGATAGCTAACGGCGACAGCAAGCCAAAGACTAGAATAAACATCAGTTGATTTTTAGGAATCATCATGGAAATCGCCGGCTGCAGAATTTGTGAAACTTCAACAGACATTACTGCATTTAAAAGCATCCCGATGCCAATCATCAGACCAGCCGCACCAGCTACATCCTGAATCCCTTCAACAAAGGAGCTGCTGACTACATGAATCGGATTTTTTGGTGTACTTAATAGCAGAGCCGCTGCAATACCAATAATAATGGAAGCAACCAACGGAACTTTAAAGGCAAATACTAAAACGACTGGGATAATTGGTGAAATCAGGGCTATGCTTCGAACCTGTCCATTATTTCTTTGCTTTACAGGCATTGCCCATGCCTTCCGGCGTTTCCCTTGAAACTTGATATAGTAAAATACCATTAAGACAGATACGATGATTAGCGGAACGCCGACCAGCCAGGAATAAGAAGTTACTGTTTCCAGCGGTAACCCTAATACATCAATATAAACTGCTAGTGTTGATACGGAGAAAGTCACTCCTATCCCGTTTGCCAGCAAAAGAATAATCCCGCTGACCATTGGCGACAGACCCGCTGAAATCATAATTGGGATAATAATCGTTCCAACCAAAATAACCATTCCCAAGCCGTTGCTGGCAGCAAAAATAACGGAACATACTGCCAGGAAGGACAAAGCTATCGGCAGGGCTTTATCTCCTGCCATCTCCGCTGCCTTCTTAATGATTGTTTCTGTTACGCCAACTTTGCTTAACACCTTACCGAACAGTGATCCAAAAATCAATCCGGAGATAGCTGTTGACATCCGCATCGAACCAGCTTCCAGAACATCCTTTACAATCGTAAACTGCTCCCCGTCATTCGACATAAACTGAATGCCGGCAATAAAAGATATAGCTATTGCCATAATAGGAAGGGCAAGAATTGTCGGCACCTTCCTCGTCATCATTAAGCCGACCATTACTAAAAACACAAGTAAAATACCAATTAACTGTACTGTTTCCATCTCTTCTCCTCCTATTTTTCGATATAGCTTCCTTGTTTAATTAATGTATCCTGTAATTTCGGAATATCAATTTCCTTTACTGACTGCCCCCATTTAACGGCCTGTGCTGCTGCTGTCCCGGCTGCTTGTCCGATGGCAGTCATTGTCGGCGTCGTGCGGATTGCCGCCTGCGCTTCAAAGGAAGCTGAAACACATCGTCCGGTTACAATCAAATTATCTAACTCATTCGTAATCATGATTTCATAAGGAATTTTATAATAGCTATTGAAGGCATCTCTGTTAAATGCATGATCCTGAAGCTCTTCATTTTGATTACTGTGAACAGATACTGTTCCTTCTCCCTTAGGGTTGTGAATATCAATCGGATAACCGGAATGTGCAATTGCTGTTTGAAAATCTTTATTTTCCAGCACATCTTCATTCGTCAGTGTGTAAACTCCTCTGATTTGTCTGGTGCCTCTAACGCCAACGCTTGGTCCAGTGTAGGCTACCTGGGCCTGCTCAAAGCCGGGAATATTTTTTACAAGGAACCGATAAAGCTCCTCACATTGTTCTCTTCCCAACATTTCCGCCCTTGTCAAGCCTGCAGCAGATACACCGCTTTCATTAATGATTCTAGAAGTATTCATAATGAATTCTCCCGGTGTGCCTGTTTCAAAAAAGAGAATATCCTCTCTTGGAATAGAGATTTCACCATTTTCCTTGGCTCTTTTGAATTCTTCATCAAACCCTACAAATGATAGGATTTCCGTATTTTTCATCACATTGAGATCTCTATTCAGGCGTGGAAATTTTTCCGGTTCAGCCAAAACTGCCTGTCTTAAAGCCTTTGTATCCACACCATAGACCTTCATATTCATTGTCATTGGCTGCATGGCGTTATCTGCTTCTCTACCTAGCTGAAAAGGAATACCGGCCTGTGTTGCTAAATCAGCATCTCCTGAAGCATCAATAAAAACTTTTCCATGAATTCTTGAAATGCCGTCCTTGTTAGAGACAACAAGACTTGTCAACTCCTTCTCTTTTAGCTCAACATCTATCAGGTACGTATGGAAAAGCACGTCGCAGCCAGCTTCCGTTACCATCTCATCCAGCACCATTTTTAAACCCTCTGCAGAAAAAGGCGTAACATAGGAAATATAATTCGTTGAATCCAACACATGTCCTGGCGAGTAGCCCCGCTTCACGAGACGTTGAACCATATCTTCCCCTAATCCTTGAATTACCTGTTTTTCGCCTGCAAAAAATGTCATCATTGGTCCAACACCATTCGCAGTCAACGTTCCGCCAAAATAGCCATTTTGATCAATGATTAGTACCTTCGCTCCATTCTTTGCTGCAGCAATTGCAGCAAAGGCACCAGACATCCCTCCTCCTGCAACAATGACATCGTAAGATTCTTTCAAATCCTTTACATGAATCATCTGAAATTCCTCCTTAATAGGTTAGCGCTTACACACATAATACAATATTTTCAAAAAATGTCAACATTTATGAAAAAAATATTCTTAAATATGCTATACTAATTTTGAAAGGGGCTGACCACATGATCCAGATAAGTAAAGTAAAAGTCACCGAAGACGTTCATTTCATTAGCTTTTCAATAGAAGATGAGTTCTCTGTAACCTTTAGCAATTTAGGGAGTGCTATTTATGGAATAAAATTTTCAGATAAGAACAAAAACTATGAAAATGTGACATTAATACCTGACAATCCGTTGGAATGGATAAAAGAGCGAACCTATTCAGGAGCAGTTGTCGCTCCTTTAGCAGGACGATATCATCCTCGTCATACCAGCCTAGAACAAAATAGAGCCCCGCTGCATTTTCACGGGGGAACAGCGGGTTATGATAAGCAGCTATGGCGATACACCATTCAGCAAACAGAGGATACTGCTCAGCTTATTTTTTCTTTTTCTGATAGGAAAAATCAGTTGGAGGCTGAAGTTTGTTATTCTCTAACATTATCAAAACAGCTGACTATGGAAATCACCGCTCGTACAGAGCGTACAGCTTTTTTTAATCCAACTAATCATATCTATTTTAACTTGAACGGCAATCTCTTTGACTCTGTCGAAAGCCATTCACTTTACCTAGATAGTACAGCTTACTATTTGGAGAATGAGCAAAAACTGATTTCCGGACTTTCATCTATTCCGACCAACAGCCAATGGGATTTTACTCAGCCTACAGGAAAATCACTAAGTAATCTAGCAGCCTACGGTGGTCTGGATACAACGTTTAAACTGGGAGAGAAAAAAGAGGGACTAATTCGGCATAAAAAAAACGGCCGAGCCGTTCGCATTAAAACGACCTTGCCGGCCGCAGTCATTTTCACCTTTAATCAGGAACAACCTGCCTTTAGCATTGACGGGCGCTGTTATCCGAGATATGCAGGTATTACTTTTGAAACACAGCTTCCAGCAAACGATTTAGAAGCTGCTCTAATTACAATAGATAAGCCCTACTACGCCAAAACCAGCTATACTTTTCTTCACATTTGAAAGGTGCAAGTGAGCTGTTTACCGTGTGTTATTCCTCATTTCGTACTATACTGATAATATAAAAACTTGCAATAGAAGCTTTTGCAGGAATTACACAGACAGATACAGGAAAAGAGGGATTTGCATGTCCATTTATGATTTTGAAGCAACACTTGAAAACGGAGAAACCTATTCACTTGACCGCTATAAAGGTCAGCCCCTAATTATTGTAAATACCGCAACAAAATGTGGACTGGCACCTCAGTTTGAACAACTGGAAGAATTATATAAAACGTATAAGAATCAAGGTTTAGTTGTTCTGGGTTTCCCATCCGATCAATTTAAACAAGAGCTTGAAAATGGTCAGGAGGCTGCGGAAGCCTGCCGCCTAACTTATGGAGTAACCTTCCCGATGCATCAGCTGTGCCGGGTAAATGGGAAAGAGGCGTTGCCTCTGTTCAGCTATTTGAAGGAAGAAACGGGCGGTACATTGGGTAGTGCGATAAAATGGAACTTCACCAAATTTCTGGTGAATCAGCAGGGCGAAGTTGTGCAGCGTTATGCACCTCAAACTAATCCGCTAAAAATGACCGCAGATATCGATGCGCTATTGGCTGCAAACTAATCGTTCTAAATCAAAAGCTGAAAGAATAGCGTATAGAAAAATGAGTTGAGGGGATCTTACTCATACTCTTTCTGCATAGGGAACAGGACGTTTTACTCCTATTAATCAGAACAGAATACTAACAAGAAAAACCGTATAAGCCATCTTATTTTCTAGAGAAAACGATGGTTTATACGGTTCCTTTTTCACGTTACATTAATCTAATTCAACTTTTCCAGTATATAGTTGATAATAAACACCTTTTTCAGCTAATAAATCATCATGACTGCCGCGTTCGATGATTCGACCATGGTCCATTACCATAATAACATCCGAATTTTGAATGGTTGACAGACGATGGGCAATCACGAAAACGGTCCGCCCGTTCATCAAACGATCCATCCCCGCCTGAACATGCTTCTCTGTTCTAGTATCAATACTAGAAGTCGCCTCGTCCATAATCATCACCGGCGGATCAGCAATCGCTGCCCGGGCAATAGCTAAAAGCTGGCGCTGCCCTTGTGACAAGCCTTCTCCGTCTCCGGTAATGACTGTATCATATTTATCAGGCAGGTTATTGATAAAGACCTCTGCATTTGCCAGCTGAGCTGCTTCAACAACATCCTCATCACTAGCATCAAGTTTTCCATAACGAATATTTTCTCGAATCGTACCAGTAAACAAGTGTGTATCCTGTAAGACAATCCCTAAAGATCTTCTCAGAGAATGCTTTTTAATTTTCTTGACATTGATTCCATCGTAACGGATTTTTCCTTCCTGAATATCATAAAAACGATTAATCAGGTTGGTAATAGTTGTTTTACCCGCACCAGTTGCACCCACAAAGGCTACTTTCTGACCTGGCTCTGCATAAAGCTGAATATCTTTTAGAACCCTTTTATTTTCTACATAACCAAAGGATACATCTTCAAACCGAACATCCCCTGTCAGCTCTGTATAGGTAACTGTTCCATCTTCATGGGGATGCTTCCAAGCCCATAGTCCCGTCCGGGCTTGGCTTTCTGCTAAGGCGCCGTTCTCCTGACGTGTTACATTAACCAAGGTTACATACCCATCGTCAACTTCTGACTTCTCATCAATTAGCTTGAAGATGCGGTCAGCACCTGCCAGTGCCATGATAACAAAGTTAATTTGCTGAGAGACCTGACTAATCGGCATGTTCAATGACCGGCTTAGCTGCAGGAAGGAAGCAATCATCCCAATCGTTAAGCCTGAAATACCATAGACTGAGAATAACCCGCCGATAATGGCCAGCAGTACATACTGAATATTCAACAGGTTCATCATAATCGGCATTAGACTGTTCGCGTATTTATTGGCCTGTGTGGCACTCTCACGAAGTGATTCATTGATTTCATTGAATTCTTCAATAACCTTCGGCTCATGATTAAAGATTTTAACAACTTTTTGTCCATGCATCATTTCTTCAATATAACCATTTACTTTTCCCAAATCTTTTTGCTGCTTACCAAAGTATCTGCCACTTCGACCGGCAATTGTCCGAATGGTTAGAATCATGATACCTACTGAGACAATCACGATTAACGTCAGCGGAACACTGATTGTGAACATAGCAATAAAGACACTGACAAAGCTGACAACCGCTGCCAGCAGATTAGGAATACTTTGTGAAATCATCTGCCTTAGCGTATCCGTATCATTAGTAAAATGACTCATGATATCTCCATCAGAATTTGAGTCAAAATAACCAATCGGCAGTGTTTCCATATGGGTAAACATCTGATCACGAATTTCTTTTTGTGTTCCTTCACTAATTCGAACCATAATCAGATTATAAAATAGATTGGATAAAATTCCGATGCCATAGATAAAGGCCATTGTTGTAATAGCCTTCAGCAGACCAGAGAAATTTGGATTCGACTGTCCTAAAAGCGGAGTGATATGATCATCAATAACGACCTGTAGGAACAGAGAACCACGTACATTTGCATACGTACTAATCAGGATGAAGGCAATCACTAGAATTAGAAGAAACTTATATTTTTGAAACATATAAGAAAACAGACGGCCTAGTGTTTTCAGCGGCTGTTGTGGTCCGCGTGCACCTTTTTTCGGATTATTCATCATCTTCACCAAATCCTTTCTGCTGAGATTCATACACTTCCTGATAGATCGGATTTGTTTCCAATAGTTCATCGTGTGTGCCGATTGCATTAATCATTCCTTTGTCCATTACAATAATTCTGTCGGAATCCTGAACAGAAGAAACCCGCTGACCAATAATAAAGGTTGTTGTTCCCGGAATTTCTTTTCTCATTCCTTCTCGAATTAACCTATCTGTTTTTGTATCGACAGCACTTGTTGAATCATCCATAATTAGGATTTTAGGCTGCTTCAGCAGTGCTCTGGCAATACATAACCGCTGCTTTTGTCCGCCTGACACATTGTTTCCGCCTTGAGAAAGCATTGTATCGTACTTATCAGGAAACTCCTGAATAAATCCGTCAGCTTGGGCAATTTTACAGACTCTGATGATATCTTCATCGGTAGCATCTTCATTTCCCCAGCGGAGATTTTCTTTAATCGTTCCAGTAAATAGTACATTATTCTGCAGCACCATACTTACCTGATCCCGCAGTGTTTTCAAATCATAGTCCCGAACATCATGACCACCAACCTCAATAACTCCGTTGGTCACGTCATATAATCGGGGAATCAGCTGAACCATAGTCGATTTCGAACTACCTGTTCCACCGACAATCCCGATGACTTCACCAGGCTTGATGCTCATGTCAGCATGCATCAACGCCAGCTTTTCCGGATCGTTGGCATAGCTAAAGCAAACATCTTTAAACGTCACTGATCCATTGGGTACATCGTATAATGGATCTGCATTATTCTTCAAATCACTTTCTTCCGACAGAACCTCTGTGACACGCTCTGCAGAAGTGCGGGCTATAATGACCATAACAAAAACCATGGAAAGCATGTTCAGACTCATCAAAATCTGCATAGTATACGTAAACATACTAATCAATTCTCCTGTTGTCAGCGTACTGCCCACTACAAATTTTGCCCCCAGCCATGAAATCAGCAGCATACAGGTATACACTGCAAACTGCAGCACAGGGTTATTGAAGGCAACTATACTTTGAGCTTTAGAAAAATTCTTGTAGATATCTTTTGATACTGTTTTGAATTTTTTATCTTCGAAGTCTTCTCTCACATAAGATTTTACTACTCGAATTCCTTGTAGATTTTCCTGTACCACATTATTCAAACGGTCGTAAATCCGAAAAACTTTTTCAAAAATCGGATGGGCGAAATAGATGACCAGTGCCAGCCCAATAATCAAAAATGGTACTACCGCTAAATAAATGACAGATAAGTCTTTGTTAATCTTGAAAGCCATCGCTAATGAGAAAATGAAAATCAACGGGCTTCTTACTAACAAACGAATAATCATCTGATAGGCATTTTGAATATTGGTTACATCTGTTGTCATCCGTGTAATCAAACTGGATGTTGAGAACCGGTCAATATTGGAAAATGAGAAGCCTTGAATTTTTTTAAATAAATTGCCTCTCAAATTTTTTGCAAAACCAGCAGACGCTACGGCTGCATAACGGCCGGACATCGCGCCCAAAAACAATGCAATAACTGCACATACGAATAATAACGCGCCATACATCAAAATTGCTTTCGTATCGCCTTTTTCAATACCATTATCAATCATCATCGCCATGACTAAAGGAATAATAATATCTAAGATAACTTCACCAGTCACATAAATCGGAGTGATGATGCTTTCTTTTTTATACTCACCTACATTAGCAAGTAATTTTTTTATCATGTAGTTCGCCTACCTTCCCCAATTTCTATTTTTTTACAATTATCGGATAGCTTTTCCAATAAATTGAAAAATGTTTCAAGCTCTTCTTCAGAAATATCCTGAATCAGCTGTTTATCAAATTTTTCCAGCTTGCAGATATTTTCCTTTACCTTTATCTGACCATTTAGCGTCAAAAAAATAGCCTTCAGACGATTATCATCCTTACAGCTCTGACGTTCAATCAGCTGGCGTTTTTCCATTCTTTGCAGGATACCGCTGGCTGTAGAGCGACGAATATCAAATTCATGCTCAATATCCTTTTGATAAACAGGCTCTTCTTTATGGTTCTTTCTGTCAATGAAATTCAGTATACGCATCTGAATTCCGGAAGAAGGTTCACCGTCTTCCTTTAATAGCTCCGCAACTTTTCGATTCAGCTCATTTGCTACAATTTTGACTCGTAACGCTGTTTTTTTACTCATAATTCATTCCTTCTTAAATAGTTCGTTGCCTAACTATTTTACGACATTCTCTTAGAAAAGGTCAAGGAAAATTTCTGAAAACTTCTTATTCTATTATATTCAACTATTCCACTTTTCATGAGAGCGTTTACTAACAACCATTATTTCATCTTTAATCAATAAAATCAAAGAGTACGCAAGCCTAAATGTTTGACTTAAAAGTAAGTTGGACTATAATATGACTCATCAACTGTTGACTAGTCATTCGTTAAAAAGGAGGAGAAAATGATGGAAAACGCAGCCTACAGTGAAATCTTTTTTCTTCTGAAGCAGGCGGATTTGCACATCACTCATCTGTTTGAATCTCAGATGAACATTAGCTTAACGAGATATGAACTACTGCTGCAGCTGGCAAAAAAAGAAGCTGTTTCTCAACGAATACTGCAGGAAAAGCTAGGGATTGATCAAGCTGCTGTTGCTAGGCATCTGAAAATTCTGGAGGAAAAGAACTATATATCCAGAGAACGAAATCCTGAAAATAACCGGGAAGTCTTAGTGTATCTAACTAGCGAGGGAAAAAGCGTGCTTCATGGGTGCGCAGGAAATAAGTCTGAGCTGATTGATTCCTTATTCCGTGACTATTCGCCAGAGCAAATGTGTTCATTTATCCAGTTTCTTACTGATTTTAACCGTCAGGCAGAAGCTGTTGAAGAAATGATTTCAAAAAAGAAAGGATAAAAAGAAATGACAACTTTTAAAAACAATGATTTTTCAGATTTACTAAAAAACCGCCGTTCTATTCGGGCCTATGATCCAGCGGTCAAAATATCGAAAGAGGAAATGATGGAAATGCTGGCAGAAGCTGCTACTGCTCCCTCTTCAGTTAATATGCAGCCTTGGCGCTTTGTGGTTGTTGAATCACAGGAAGGCAAAGATAAGCTAAAGCCCTTAATCCGTTTTAATACAAATCAAAATGATACTTCTTCAGCAATGATTTTAATTTTTGGTGATTTAGAATGCTATAGCTATGGAAAAGAAATTTATGATACTGCTGTTGATTTAGGAAAAATGCCGGCTGAGGTTCGTGATCAGCAGCTGGCTGCAATTTTACCTTATTATGAAAGCTTTTCTAAAGAAAAAATGAATGATGTTGTAAAAATCGACAGCAGCTTATTAGCAATGCAGTTAATGCTCGTGGCCAGAGCACATGGCTATGATACAAATCCGATTGGCGGCTTTGAAGCAGATCAGCTAGCTGCTGCTTTTGATTTGGATTCTGAACGCTACGTACCGGTTATGATTCTTTCTATTGGTAAGGCTGCTGAAGAAGGCTATGAATCAATCAGATTATCACCTGAGAAATTTACCGACTGGAAATAGGGAGGAAAAGCTATGTCTCTGATTTCAATGCTTTTAGTTGGACTTGTGGCAGTGGAACATTTATATATTTTCTATCTGGAAACACTTGCTACAACTTCAGCAAAAACAGCGCAAACTTTTAATGTAAAAACTGAACAGCTAAGAGATACAACCATCAATACCTTATTGAAAAATCAAGGTGTTTACAATGGCATGCTGGCACTTGGATTGCTCTATAGCATATTTTTCTCCAGCAATCCTCTTGAAATGGCTGCTGTTTTTCTAATCATCATCATTACAGTTGCTATTTACGGCGGATTAACCAGTTCAAAATCAATTATTATCAAACAAGGCGGACCAGCAATTCTGGCGTTGTTTAGTATCTTGCTTCTTAAATAGGCTGTCGAGGAGGCGGGGCGACTCTTTGCCGGCGCTTCTCTACGTATTTATTGTCGAAAAAAGGTTAAAACAAAAGGATGTATCTTAAAAAATTGTACATGAAAAATACAATTTTTTAAGGCACATCCTTTTTGTCACAATCTCATCTTTCATTATTCAACCACGGTCCATTCATTCATCGTTTTCCCGTCAGCATCCTTTAGTTCCAACCAGCCATTGGTTCCGCCGAAATATAAAAACAGACCTAATTCATTCACACTTTTTAAAACAATGTCTTCGGTTGTTTTAAAGTTTTTAATTTTATCCTGATAGTCCGCTCGAAGCTTTTCTCCATATTTCCCACTATAACCTAAAGAACCATCTTTGTTTAGTTCAGGTTCTTTCTTCAATATCGCTCCGGCCTTTAACAGCATCTCATTTCTTTTCTGCCAGAAAACCGTTCCTTTACTTTCCCGAAATGCTACTGTGAACTCTATCTGGCTGACTTCCTTAGTCCAGCGGTGACGTGCTTTCGCAGGCTTCGCCTTTACTTTTTCAGGTTCGACTTTCTTATTTAAAGAAACACCAAATTTTTCTAATACCAGTGAAATTTGTTCCACATAGCTTCTTAATGCCTTTTCATGATTCACAGGAATTTTGATGGTTTCCAGCTCTTCTCCTGAGTAAACGCCGTTCTCTATCGCCACCGTAAGTAAAAACTGTTTTAGATAATCAGGCTCCACATCCCAGACAGGAGGGATGAACAAAATACTTTGATTGTAATCAGTTAAAGCCTGCACTGCTGTTTCAGCAAGACCGATTGAAACGACCGCTTTATCCTTTAATAAAACATAAACTGCAGGTTCGTCTATGACTAATTTCTTTTTAACCTTTTCACTAATGACTATTTTTCCCAGAGCTTCCGGCAGTTGAATACACACCTTTTTTTCTGAAATAATCACTTCCGCTTTAATTTCCATAACCCTGCCTCCTTTTTTCTTTATTATATCTTACTCCGTCAACTGGCTTCTAAAAATATGCTTTTTACAAAAAAAGCTGCTAAACATTTTCCAACATAAACTCTGTAAAAGCTTCACTAGAATCTTTAACAAAATTTACAGGATTGTTCAACAGCTTCGCCTGATAGTTAACTCAATGTTTTTTCAATTAAGGTCATTGCTTGTGAGCGCTGGAGATTAATCTTTCCTGGTGTGTCCTCAACATACGCCTTCATCATCCAAAAGTAATTTTCCAATTCTTCCTTTAAATACACATCATCAGTCTCTTCATAGATTTTTACCGCATCAGGAACAGCGGCAACTCCTAGTGTATAAAAAACACTGACATCTAACTCTGATAAATTCCCTTGCTGATAGTGCTCGTAGTTGTAGTTAATAATCTCTTTACCGCTGTTGCGAAAGCTGAAAAACAACATACAGCTGCCTAATAAAAGGACAATTAGACGCAGGTAGTTAAACTGCTGCCATAACGCTGCGATAAAAACGCAGACACAAACAAACAGCAGCAGCATAAACCACGAAGTATTAAAGCGTAAAACAGTCAATCCGAAAGAATCAATATACAGCTTCATTTTCGCCAATCCCAGTACAACCAGTCCAAGTGTTTCAACACCAATTAGTGTTAGCCCAACTTTGATTCCTTTTGAGTTGCTGCTGAACATATTAATCACACCAAATATAAGAACATTAATCAATGCAACTGCCAGTAGCTGGAAGAAGCCTTCTCTAGCATAATCGGATAAGCTTTGACCAGCAAATGAACCTTTACTGAAGCTAAGATATCCGTAAATTGCAGTTCCGAAAAAGAGCAGATAAATTGAAATAAAGATTGTTAGTATCGTCCAGAACAGAACATCAGGTCCTTTAAGCAGCGGCAGTGCAAAATGACGAACTTGACTCTTTTTCATGTTTCTATAAATACAGAGAAACAGATAAAAGCCAATTGGAACTGCGAAAATAAAGGTAATTAAATTTTCCATAACATTTTCTGAAATACTCCCTACCAGCTGGTAGATAAAATGATCGAACATCGTATCTGCACCTGCCAGTAAGGAAACAACAACTAATACTACCGGCAGCGAGACAGCAATTCCAGCCAGCATATACTTCAAATTCTTATTGCCTTTCCCTATCGACTGATAGATGGAGAAGCTGGCAGAAAAATCTTTCAGAGGCCGCAATAAAAAGCCATCAAGATAGTCAAATATCAGCTGATCATCCAAACGCCCTGTCCTTCTGGAACCAGATAATACTAACACCCAATACATACAGCTCATAAAGAGAAATAGCCCATTTGTTCCCAGCAGCAGCTTATTTTCAAACAGTGAAAATGAGATCCCCAACAATAGATTAAATGCCATAAAGCCGAAATGATACCATTTCATCGTCAGCTTTTGTGATTTACCATAAATAAATACAGCGAGACAAAAAATGCCCGTCAACAACGTTACCCAGACGCCTCCTCGATTCTGTACAATCATTTCCAATGCGAAGAAAGCAATCAAAATACTTACTACACTAAAGATAATGTCCTTCGTTTCAAACTGAAGGGTCGGCTTTGGCTTCTCCTGCAGCTCTTCCTCCAACTCATTTCCATGACCCATTTCCATAAATCATTCATCCTCTCGATACTCCAAGATATCTGCCGGCTGACAATCCAGTGCCCGACATAAGGCTTCCAGCGTGCTAAAACGTATTGCTTTAGCCTTATTATTTTTCAAAATCGAAAGATTAGCTGGTGTTAAATTAATTTTCTCTGCCAGTTCACCGGCACTCATCTTTCGTTTTGCCATCATTACATCAATATTTACAATTATCGGCATTATATTGTAAAATCGTTCTCTTCCTTAATTAAAAGTGCCTGGCAGAACACATTTTTAATTATTCTTACAATAACGCCAACAAAAGCAGCTAGCCCGGCTACAAAAAACCAAGGATAGTAATAGCTTCCTGAAACCAGCAGGAACAAGGCTTCTAAAAAGCACAGCCAGCTAATTCCTCTCAACAGCTTAATATTTTTTTCAGTAAAGGTTTGATTGTTATCAATGTTTTGAATCAGTTGGTACAGCAAAAACAGGATAGCTAAACCTGTTGCCAGACATATCTCCAACGTGAGTATGAAAAACATTCGGTTATCTCTTGAGATGGCATAGTCCGGAATAACAATATCAATAAATACAGATATGAAAACCATAGCCAAAAGAATCAAAAGCCCCAAAATATAGATACACCACGCAGATAGCCGGATTGATTGCTTATCAGTCCAATGCATGCATTATTCCCTCCCTCAGGTACATTTATCATAAGTGACATTTTACTGTTGGTCAATAGATTTTTATTGATAATCGATAAAAATCTATTGTTTTTCAATTACAAAAAAAGATAAAACCCTGTCAAACTGCGGTTTCGTACTAACAAGAATAATTCTTAAAATTTATTAAAGTCCGAAACATATACAAATCCCGCAAAAGATTTTGAAAATGGCAGCAATACCTAAATCTTTTACGGGATTTATATTTTTAGAACAAACTGATATCATCACACTCAACATTCGTATATCTCATGCCTGTTATATCGACTAAGTGAGCATGCTTTAGCATCTCTAGCTTATCCAAGCTTTCCCAGTCCAGCTTAGACCAGTCCCAACTCCCCACATCTGGAATCATGCAGCTTCCTGCTGCAGAAGCACTCAACCGAAACAAGCACTCTTCCTCCTGCCAAAGAGACAAAACAAACGGCATCTCAAAATCCATAATTAGCTTCGTTCCTTCTACGCCCCATGACTTCACCTCAAAACTATCTGTATGGAAAACCTCAGAGCGATTGACTGCCGCCGCTTTTTTCTGATCGACATACTCAAGAGTTTTCAACAGCGGCTTCACACGCTCCAACTCCTCTGCATGCAGCGACACAATCTCCCACAACAATGTCTCTGACAACAGCTCAATCAACATTTTTCTTTCCATTCTTGTCCCTCCATATAACTTTCAAACATTCTATTCCAATAAACACTAGTTCTAACTTTTTTTTATCTGCCGGAAAATACTTTTTTCGCTCCAGTAGATTTCTCGGTATCTTTTGGGAAAGGGCCATTCCTTTTTAGCTCTTTTTCGTATATCGCTGTCCAGCTTTTCCTGTCCGCCCGGCTTCATGTCATAGCGCTCATGTCTGCGTCGCCAAGGCAGCCAATCAAGAAAACCGGAATCATAGTTGAAGGACTCTGTATCCGCAATCTCTTTTCCAGAGCGGCCTTTCAAGTCATAGCTGCTCACCGAGCTATCAATCAGCTGATGCCTAATTCCTGTTACCGCGCCAGCCTGTTCAATAAATACAGGCAAGCCATCTTGGGTTCGAAGCTGGTTCCATTGAGAAATAAATTCACCTGTTTCAACATGAATAATAAATTCAGATAACCCATTAGCAGTTTTCACTTTAGCATTAGCCTGCTTCGCTACTTGGTTTTTCTTATACTTTTTTGAAACAGCTGCCACTTGACTTCGACTCATTCGATTATGAAAACGGGCCGTATCTCTGTAGATAAGTTTTTGTCTCTCTAATCGTGCATAGCTCAGCAGCTTATCATAATCCGTTTCTCCTGTATAATTCGCTCGAATATAAAATAAATTCTGCCGGTCAATATAATGTCGAAGCTGATGAACCATCTGAATTTCCCTTTTACTAGTTCCTTCATCTGCATCTACAAGCAGCCCGGAGGGATACCCTCTCTTGACACACGCAGCCAGCTCCTCTAAAAATTGACTGTGGGGCGCTATACTCAATGAAATCCTATGGGTTCCATACAGTTGCAGCTGATTATGTTCATCCATCCTACTGCCTAGCTGTCGCAGCAGCAGCCGAACTTTTTCCCGATTGCCCTTTTGACTTCCGTAAAATAGCCGGGAATAACCAACTGTCCCTATTTGCCTAGCTTCCAGCTCCAGCTGTTGAATAAGTGTTTCGGCTTCTTCGGGTACTTCTTCGACCTTTTTCTTCAACCAGAAAATACAGGCCCGCAATGCCGGCTCGTCCCAACCATCCTGCTCGATTATTTTTCTTTCTAGTTCAACTAATCTGAAAAGATAGCTGGCGTAGGCTGCTTCAGTCATTTTTATCGGCTTGTACAGCTGATATCGTTCTTCAACCTGCCGACACATTGTATCTAAATCGATAACCGCCACCTTCTCTCCGCAGCTTCAATAGCATCTATATTTATTCTACAACAGGCTCCTGTAGGCTTTTTTTCAAGCCTTATTTAGCCGCACACTACTTTAAAAATTATATCATTTCAGGTAGTCTGTTTCTAGGAACTGGTGTAAAGAAAAAAATCCGAAGTCAACAACACCATCGGATTTCCTCTTTCCCCCGTCGTGCGTTACGCTTCCCGGTGGATTTTTCTTAATAATTCAATATCAATTTTTTTCATTTCATACATAGCCATCGTTGTCTGATAGGCTTTTTCAAAATCAGCAGCATCAAAAAGCTGATTCATATCTTCTGTTACTGTTTGCCAAGCAACACCAAATTTATCCTGCATCCAGCCACAGGGATACTCAGCACCATCTAGAGCAATACGCTGCCACAATCGATCAATTTCCTTCTGATTTTCACAATAAACAAAGAAGGAATTCGCCATTGAAAAGCCAAAGTTATGGGAAACTTCACTATCCATACTATAAAAATGCTGATCATATAGTTGAAATTCCGCTATCTGAATATTGCCATTACTATCCGGCACCCTGGACAAAACTTCCCCCTGACCAAAAGCATCGAACCAATAGGTCATTGCTTCATCCGCTCTTCCATACAGTTCATTAGCAAACAAAAGTGCTGGCGTGATGGTCTGTTTGCCTTTCGCTAGTTTTAATTGCCATGAAAAACCATACCGGTCATTAGTCCAGCCAAAAAGACCAATTCCGGGAAGCTCTGACAGCTCCATTAAAACGTCTCCTTCAGCACTTAACTGCGCCCACAGCTTACGAAGTCCAGCCTCCGTTGCTACCGTCACAACATATGAGACTGCTGGTGTGGGAGTAAAATCAGGTCCGCCATTTAGTAAAAAGAATTCATGACCACCTAGCTCTAAAGTAATTGTCAAAATATCTCCTTTGCTTCCGTGAAGATCATCTACAAAATAGCTGATATTTGTCTGACGGGCATCTTCAAAAACCGATAAATAAAAGTCCGCTGTTTCCTGAGGTTTTTCTTTCAGCCATAAGCAGCTGCCAAATTTATGGGTCATCATGAATCACTCCTTCTTTTCTTTTGATTGTATTAGACATCTCTTGCTGCATACTCCAGTCAAAGCTTGTGCAAGGAAAAATCATATGGATTCACTGAAAATCTTTCACCTTCCCCTAATCGAAAGATGATTTGGGTACAAGGATTCTTACCTTCGTTAAAGATTAGCTAGCCGTTTGAAGACAACCATTCTTCCCGAAGTGCAGACAAACATAATCGGACTCCCCACACACTTCTTATCGTCTGAATCTATTTTCATGCCAAGTGTACCATCTTCTCTATTCTCAACATAATCATCTGTTTCACCGAAAAAATCCAGCTACAGCTCGCCAGCTAAAGGATGATTGCGGCACACCTGTTCCGTTACCCATTCTTCTTTTTATTATCCTTTAATATCCCGCTGACGATAGCCAACAAGACCAACAGCTGTCAACACTGCTGCTGCTCCACAAATTATCAGCAAAGGGAACCAATCCATAGAATCAACTGGTATTCTTGGAATATAGCTAAATACAGAGATACGGTTAACCCACTCAGGAATATTCAGCATATTGCCAAGATAATCAACAAAAAATGAAAAGACCAGATATGCCCAAATCAAGCTGCTCCATTTTGGCAGAAAACCGATTAAACACACACCCATTCCAAGAACAAACCAGATAGCAGGCAGATAAGCAAAACCGGATTGAAGCATCACATTTAAAGCAATTGGTGTCGTCATTACACTACTGGAGGCTATATACAAACCTGTGATTGCTGCTCCCATCATGACTACTGAAGCAACGACAGCTATGATTAAATACCCGCCAAACAGCTGATACCTAGTTATTGCTTTTGAAAATAGCTGCTCTAAACGACCTTTCTTTTCCTCTGAATAAATCTTCAACCCCACACTTAATACAGGAATAGAACTCAAAATAGCAAGAATGACCATTAATACCGTCATAAACTGTTCAGTTAACGAGTAGCTGCTGTTCTTCGGCAGCAGCATAACCAGCATTTCATTTGATTGGAAGAAGCTATCTAAATCACCGAAAAATGAACCATAACTTGCCCCAGCAATCAAAAGAGCAACACCCCAGCTGATTAGTGTGGTCTTCATCAAGCTTAGACTGAAGCCTATCCTGCTTTTCAAAAATCTGCCAGCATGTTTTCGACCAGCTCTTTGAGGAATAAAGCCTGCTTCTAAATCTCGAATACTGTTAAGATAAGCAGCTAAGCCAAATACCAAGAGTGCAAAGACGATACTTAAGACGATCGGAAGCCAGTTATTGTTCACGTAAACCTCAGTCTTATAAACCCAAGCCAAAGGCGACAGCCAGGACAGCTGTTTATTGCTCAAATCTGTAAAACCCCGATAGAGATAAGCGGCACCTAAAATACCTAAGGAAAAACCAACTGTTCCCCGATTGGTTTCTGCCAGCTGAGCAAATACCGCTGTTACAGCAGAGAACACCAAACCCGCACCGGCCAACGCAGCGCCATATAAAATAGAAGCACTCATCGGCAGGGTCTCAATGCCCAGCAGTCCTACACCAACACCATTAGTTCCTGCAATAAAAAAAGAAATAATGACCATTTCTGCAAAAACAGCTATCAAGGTTGCCAAACGTCCAACAGGAAGAGCCCGAATCATTTCCAGCCGGCCATCCTCTTCTTCACCTCTTGTGTGCCTTGCAGTTAGCAGAATCATCATAATTGCCGCTGCAATAGCCATCAGCAAGGTCATCTCATGACCAAACATAGCACCGAGAGTATAATTATCTAAGCTTTCACTTGGGCCAATCATCGCAATCATGGCCGGATTTTTCACTGTCTCAGCCATTACCTGCCGTTCCTCTTGAGTGGAAAACAGCTCTGGAAAGGCTGCCGCTACAGTGATTGATAAACCAGCCAATCCCAACAGCCAGCAGCCAATCTGCCAGCGGTCTCTGCGCAAGTTCAGCCGCAGTAATCTCAGCCAGCCTGAAAAGTAGATGCTCATCTTAACGATCCCCTTCCAGCTTGCCGTCTTTATCCTCATAATGTCTCATAAACAAATCTTCCAGCGTTGGGGGCGTACTTTCTAGTTTAACAACTAAAAAGGGAGCCAAATATGCAATCATTTCACCTAACCGCTCAGAATCGATTTGAAAACTGAATGCTGTTTCTGTTCCGGTAACCTCATGAACACCAGGCTGTTTCGACAGCTCTGGTACAGCCGTTTTAGTTTCTACCTTCAACAAAGTTCTTGTTAGATGCCTCATCTCATTTAAAGAACCCGTTTCTATAATTTTCCCTTCCCGAATTATCGTAATACGATCGCACAACCGTTCTACCTCGGAGAGAATATGGCTGGAAAGCAACACTGTTTTCCCCTGTGCCTTAACTTCCTCTACACATTCCTGAAAAATCCTTTCCATCAGCGGGTCTAAGCCAGAGGTGGGTTCATCAAGGATAAATAAGTCTGCATCACTAGAAAATGCTGCAATTAAAGCCACCTTTTGCCGGTTTCCTTTTGAGTAAGTACGGCATTTTTTGGTTGGGTCCAAATCAAATTTTCTGATTAGTTCTTCCCGTTTCTGCGGATTTGGCCGCCCCTGTAGAGACATAAATAAGTCAATAACCTCACCGCCTGTCAGATTCGGCCACAAGTTTACATCTCCTGGTACATAGGCGAGATTCTTATGAATTTCAACAGTATTTTTCCAAGAATCCTTTGAGAATACACTGGATTCACCAGAGTTCGCTTTAATAATTCCCAACAAGGTTTTAATCGTTGTAGATTTTCCTGCGCCATTTGGACCAATAAAACCAAACACTTCTCCCTGCTTCACCGTTAAACTAACAGATTTTAGCGCCTCAAAATGTCCAAACCGCTTGGTTACATTGGTCATTTCAATAACATTAGTCACGTTTACCCCTCCTGTACTCTTTCATCACTAACACTAACCATTTAATTATGAATTATAATACTATTAATAATTCATAATATACGCCGATTCACTTTTTTTAGCAACAAATTATGTATTCTAATCATTGAAATAATTCAAATAATATTCTATATTAAAATTAAGACTTATCTGGAATCTACAGCAAACGCTAAAGCTTCATGCGGTCTTGAAACAGATTATATCAATAGTAAAGGAGCTGACAGATTAGATGAACGGTTTTGAAAAAAGAAGAAAGCAAAAAGAAGAAAGCATTCTAAAAACAGCTCTCCACCTATTTCTATCTGAGGGGCTCAAAAATACATCCGTGCAGATAATATCAAAACAAGCAGGGGTTTCACCGGTTACAATTTTTAACTATTTTAATTCAAAAGAAAATCTAATAACACAAACCTGCTTTCTTTACTTAAATACTATGTATGAAGATTTTTTTCATATGGTCCATTCTGATAAAGGCTTTGAAGAAAAGATGCATTTTTTGATTTTTACCAAGAATCAGGTTTCTAAAGAAATACATCCTGAATTTTATGAAGCCCTGATGGCCGAATACAGCAAACCGAATAATCCTGCCATGAAGGATTTTTTGAAAAAAGGAACTGATTTGTATCTGCTTTTATTTGAACAGGGCAAAAGGGAAGGGATGATTAGTAAAGATTTATCTGTTCCAGCGCTAATGCTGTACATGCAGTTATTAACTACCTCGATGCAGGACCAAGGCATTTATAACAAAATCCTGCCATATACAGATGAAATCATGGATATGTTTTTATATGGGATTTATGGGAAACGATAATGCCACAACTGATTTTTGAGCCATAAGAATTAACTATGCCTTATGCTTTCATCCTCATTTATTTTGATTGTTTAATTACAATCAGTCAACATAATAAAAGCTTTAGAATTTCCCACACATGAGAGATTCTAAAGCTTTTTGATTTAACTACTCAATCATATAAATTATTGTCTATCTCTGTCGCTGCTTTTTCAAATTCCTGATGACTCGCTTGAACCTTTTTCTCTTTAGACGGAAATGTTTTGTCGAAATCCTCCATCTTTGCTTCATCCGGATACATCGACTCTGAAAAGTGAATGCTGCCGCTAATTCCTGCTAATGCTCCTTCATATAAAGGAAGAGCCATAATTCCTGTATAAAATTTACCGTCAGGCATTGATATATTGTATTTTTTACTGCCGATAAATCCATATGGCTGATAATGATACGGATAGCCGCCAAGGATAATGGCATTAAAGCCCTGTTTTTTCGCCTCGTTAATGGAATGCTCAATCAGCATACGTCCAAACCCTTGTCTATGATATTCCGGTAAAATACTAACCGGACCAAATGAGATGACTGGATATTCCGTCCCATCTTCGGCCACAACCTTCGCCCGAGTATATAAAATACTGCCGATAATTTTATCATCTAATTCAATGACAAAGGACAATTCTGGAATAAAGTCAGCATGTTTGCGAATGTTATGCGCGATATAATGTTCAAAAGCTCCTGGAACATATAAATTCCAAAATGCTTCCCGGGTTATTTCTTCCACAATTCTATAATCTTTTTCTTCTTCAAGTCTGATAGTAACAGCCATCCTTGGTCTACCTCCCAAATCTTTCATTCTTTATTTATTATAAACGGGTATTTTTTTAGTATGAGTGATACAAAAAATTCTTAGTTATTCTTGCGTGGGAAATTGCTTTAAAATAGAAAAAATCTTTTCTATATACTCATTTGGATATTTATTTATATACTCGCAGTGTCCATAACCATTAAAAATCTGAATATCTACATTTCCAGTTTTTTTAATTCTACGGATACTAAATCGTGCGGGTTCTTTACTTCCAAACAGAAAATGAAAATTTTTTTGACTAGTCTTATTCAGAACAAATAAATCATTGCTATAGCAGGCTTCTACTAATCTTTCTATAGTTGATTTTGTCATGGTACTGGTGATTTCCACCATCCTCTCACCTCTCCCGGGGAAAGAAGCTTCAAATTTTTTTGTCATATAATCTGGTTGTTTTCTACTTTTCTTCCATATCTGGAGGAAAATGACTTTAGCTATGGATTTAATCACTTTTCCAAATTTAAAAAAAGGAATACCGTCTAAAATGGTTTGTTTTACTTTAATCGTTGAATCTCTTGAAACACCTAATGCAACAAGTGCACCTAAAGACGAACCCATTATGAACTCTAATTCACAACAATTATACTTAGTTAAGTATTGTACTATTTTGTTAACTTGATCGTTAAGACTAGAAAATTCAGTATTTCCATCATGACCATCTAGCGTAGGTCTAATGACACAGTATTTCTCTTTTAATTTTTCTGCTAAATCATCGAAACAAGTTGAATCGTTTAACATGGCATGGATTAATAATACTTTAGGGGAAGAATATTGACCACTTACGACAAAATCCATTTTTTAACCTCTCTTTCAATCTTTTTTGGTTGAAGATTTCTCAAAATCTTTTTTCAACATTTCAACCGCCTTCTCCTGATAAGTATATCCCATAAGTGAGTAATATAAATCGGTATTTTTTTCATTACTATCTAAATTGTCTAAACATTTTATTGCAAAATCCTGAATATCTTTTGTTGTAACACCTATTTTATCCATCAACATCTCATTCATAAATGACAAACCCATCACTTGAATTTCTAACTCTCGTATTCTATCTTCCAAAATTTTATTCCTCCAATTTATCCTTTTTGTGAATTCTAACGATTTTGTGATTCACTCTTCTTTTCAAATTCTTTCTTAATTATATTTATTAATGCTAAACAAATAATTATAGACAAAAAGTATTCCACTAATGTTTAAACTTTGTTATATTGTAGTAAATACTACACTAAGGAGAACATTATGAGAAAGTTAGAAAAGATTATGAACGTAGTTTTAGACATGTTAGCATTTTCAACAATCTATCTTACTATACTAACTAGTGATATATTCGCTGACAAGCAACCCTTAGTTCTCTGGAATATGCTTTCTACACTTACAGCAATAATGACTTTTATTGCTTCTAATTCACTTATTATTTCTCCTGTTTTCAGAATCCATACAAAGTCATTTAAGGATCTTACTTTAGCATTCCAATGTAATATACTAATTTCTCTGTTTTTCTTTAAATTTATGCCTGAGTCGTTATTGCTTTGTTACATTATTGTACTAGCTATTGGACTCATCTCTGCTTTTTTTGTCCGAATAACTTTTGAACATAATACTCTTCCTGATGAAGACCTAATTTTTTTGAGCCTAGTTAGTATGATTGTATCGCCTTCAATTTATTTTATTTTTTTTGCTCTTCCAATCATACAGAAAATGGATTTTACTTTTATTAGAAGCGAAATTATTTCTCCGCTCATTGTTTTGGCGATTACTACAGCTATAACAAAAATATTCAACTATTTCAAAAATAAATAGTATTTATCAATATCTACCTTCTGAGAAGCCTAACTATTTTCAGCTTCAGGAATTTTTACCGTTCGCTTTTAGAAAAATTGTTTTCTACATCTATTTTTTGAACAACAACCCAACAGCCATCATATTTGAAGTCGTAAATCACGTGCAAACCAAGGACTTCATGAAAAATAACTGGTTGTTTATAAATCTCTTCTTTAATAGCAATATCATAAATAGCAATATCATAATTTTTAATCCCGCTTGTTAACTCAATGTCGAAATCGGATACATCCATTCAAATTCCCCCAGATTAGTTTACTAGCAGCGTTGACAATCACACTTCTATACTCTACTATTAATTCAAATTAACCCCGTTCTCTTCAATAAACTTTTTTGGCTATCTCAGTTTTGAGAGAACCTTTTATTTTCTTAAAAAACGTCTGTTTCTGAGAATATTCACCAAGAGTTATCCTAAATGGTCAAAATGCACTAAGAATCATCCTCTCACAAACGCTCATTTTTGAAAATCCATTATTTTGTGCTTAATATTTATTTGCGGATTTCTCTCAGATAAAAACAGACTGAATTTTTTAATACCAACAGAATAAAAGTATATAATTGTTCTTTCATACGCGGCCCGTTCTTTCAAAAACGATTAACATACTTTATAATTTTGATCGGTGCAGATAGTCACTCAAAATAGATTTTATGATATTGCTTTGATTTTTTCTCGAGAAACGATTAAGAAACTCATCTCATATTATTCATACTAAAAAAACATGAGGTTGCGACAGAAACGGTTAGCATCAAGCACCAAATAAATACTTTTCAGCATCTTAATCTAGGGCATAAACGAAATCCCAGACTTTGGACATCCTTAAAACCGAATAAATGGTATTCCAAAAGCAGCTCCCTCGAAAATAAGCCGGAATATGCGAAAATGTGTATAGCCATTTTCGCATATTCCGGCTTATTGCTTGAAGCACATATCTTTTTCCCTAACCTTCTCTGCTACAGTTCTCAAACAATGACTTAATATCGAACAAGCAATGAGCATTATATTCCTTCATTTTTATTACTCATTGTGAAAAATCATATTTTTTCTACAGCTACCCAAATTTCAACATCCCCCTCTTGGGTATAAACTTCGATATCGGGTGCACCCGCTGCGATATATCCTGTTTCATATCCGCTATTTCGTCCGCGATAGCCGGATGCTGGCATCCATTTACTAAAAATATCTACCTGTACTTGATCCATGTTTTCTCGTGAGCAAGGAAAAACGGCCCACTCAGCAGCAGGAACTGTATACTCCTCCATCCCTTCCGGAACAGGTCTAGATGTTGCGCAGGCAATAAAGTAGTCAAATACTCTGGCATCGTTTGCATCACTGTTATAGACACTTACACCTAGAAGTCCCGAAGGTATGGTATCCATTAGAGTAGCTAGCTGTATCTGCTGTTTCTGCTCCATCACTTCTCCCCAAAAAACAGGGATATCTTTCATGCCTTTTCCCCCTTCTGTAGTGGTTGTCAACTTAACTCCCACAACTCGAAAAGCGTCCATTTTTTCAATTCTGCACTCCATAGCCATTCCTTCTTTCTTTTTTATTAGATTTTTTACAATAAAGCGTATTTCTAAATGCAGTCCAGAAGAAAACTCACAGCTGCTTCAATCTTATCACTATCAACAATGGTCAAATTGTCTGCTGGTGTATGCATTACTGATTCCATAAGCATGAAGATATTTGATGCAGTAACAGCGACTGTTGGAATACCACATCCAGCAAATAACATGTGATCTCCCATCGGCCAAGGATCAATTTGCTCAACATCAGGAAAGTCACGGGCAAAGGAAGAAACAAGCTTCTCAAATTCTTCGCCGCATTCATAAAATGAATAAGAGGTTTTGCTATCCTGCATTCCCAGACCATCTACATTGAAAGCACAGATGAATTTATCTGGTTCCTGCAAATAAGTCGACATGTATGCCTTTTCACCAGGTGTAGAGTAATAATCTTCACCATTGAATAGGACAATTTCAATTTGATATGGAGTTACTATATTGGTTACACTGGAAGCCAGTACTAACAATGCTGCCACCCCGCTGGCATTGTCTAACGCACCTGGTGTATTAGGTTTTGTATCAATGTGTGCAGAAAATGAAATTTTTTGAGGTCCCTCTCCATAATGAGCAATTACATTTTTTCCATTGGATTCTTTACGCTCTGTAAAAAGTTGAAGTTTCGCAAACGTTGCTTCTCGCAAAATGTGGTCACTTTCTCCTTTTACAGCTGCACATGGAATATTGAAATCCCCATCCTGAATGATTGGCACTGCAACATCCGGTAAAAAACTCACCGTTATAATTGCTAATGGTTCCTTTTGCTCTAGCAGCCGAATAATTTCCTGATGCTTTTCGGGATTCCAGAAAGTAAAACTTTTAGGCATAAGCGGTTCTTCACACAGCTCGCCACTCATAATACAAATTTTTCTATGCAGTTCACTTGCTCGCAGACCTTCTATCGTATCCACATATACAATTTCACCTGCTACATCACAAGGTAACGAGTATTCTGCAGCTATGGTTTCTACTACCACACCATCGACCTCTAACCTTGCTCCTTCGTCTTTCCACGCTAGACAAGGAAATTCTTGTAATGTAACTTCAAACCCGATTTTCTCAAGCTCCGCTGCTGCATAGGCTACCGCTGCTTTGTTCGCCTCTGAGCCTGTCGGACGAGCACCAATATCCTCACACAGTCTCTTTAAATGCTTTTGGATCAACTTCTTTTTTACCGTCAATTTCCACACTCCTCTTTAAATATTATTTAAACTGCTTTTTAACCTCTTCAAACTTATCAAAAAGCAGATTTATTGCCATTCTCCTTGATAATTACAACAGTGGAAGCCAATATTTTCCCCAAATGAATAGCCCTAATTTCGATTGCTCTGTTACCTTTTCACCCCTCACCACCTACCATTTTTATACACCTGCTATATTTATCGACCACAACTGTCACAGTTATTTTTCGAAACCTCCTTTTTTAGAACGTTTTACTAATTCCACACGATTAGAAGGCCGTTTTTCCCTGACAACATAGAGAATCTCCGAATCGGCTTATCAGTATCAAAATGAATCATAATTTTGTCATCAATTCATCACGACTGACATTTTTGACTCGGTTATATAGGAAAATGTTCACAAATAGTAGGACAATAAAGTAGACAAGTGACCATCCTAAACTGGCATTCGTTTGGTAACTAATGACTGTAGCTGGCATGAAGAACACGAAACCTAAAAAAGTAGAGTAGTATAGACCTTTTCGGGGAGTTTTAGCTTTCAAACTTAAAATGGTCGATACTAAAACCATACTAAAGCTAGTCGCAAGCCCCACACCGATAAGCAGCACAAGCTGACTGGGCGTGTAAAATAAAAGCTGAGTCCCTTCAATCACAGAAAATAGGTTTGCCGCAATCAGATGAAGTGCTGCAGATACCAACAACATCACGATGGATACAAAGCATGGTACTATCGCTTTGCCCCAAAACAGAGCAGACACCAATACAGGAGTAGAAAGGATTGTCTCTCCAGTATTATAGGCCTTTTCTCCGCCAATCGAATAGGCAATCAAATTGGTAGGTATCCGAGGCATAATCAAAATAAGCAACAGGACAGAATAACTCAAATCATTGAGCCCATACATAAGCCACATTGTTAATTGTAATCCTGCCGGGCATAGGGTAAGTATCCCAAATTGAAATTGCAGCATTTTTAGGCTTTTCAGGTAATGTAGCTCATGGAAAAAAACGGCTTCTACTTGATTACGTATTCGAGAATCTCCCAAATGTTTGCGACCCCTACTTGAAATCGTTATCATTTCATACTTTGACTGTTTCTCAATTTCAATAATCGAAGGTCTGTCTATATGGAGGATTTTCAAAACCGAGTATAGGATGACACCTCCAGATGAACAAAAGAAGCCGATAGAAATCACTAATAGCCCCCTCGGTTGATTGATTTCATGATTCGTTAAAACTGTCAGTAAAATAACGAAAAAGAGCGAAAACACATAGCACAAAATTGTTGGCCTTCTTCCAGCTCGTTGAATTGTTTCTGCTTTTGAGCTACATAAAACGCCATAAAACGCAGCAACCAGTATCACAAATAAGAAGCCGCATAGAATGACTATCCAGCTTACAGGTGTCATTTCTTGAGACGTATCGGAAAAACTGCGAACGATAAAGATACATACTCCCATAGCTCCAGCATATACAAGCGCACAGATGACATTGTACAAGGCTTTACCAAGTAAAAATCCACTGGTAGATAGAGGAGTAGTCATAACAGATTCCAATGTTCCAGCTTCTCGTTCTCCTGCTATACTTTCAGCTGTCCATTGCTTTTGCATAGTAACACACATAAAAACTGCAAGCGTAAACTGCAACGCAAGCTCTTTGAAAAATAAAGGAAATACTCCGCCAATCCCCAGTATGCTTAGACCATAAAATATCAACAATCCCTTGTCTTTGAAAAATAGTTTTCTTTGGGTACGCATTACCGATGATAGAACTTTCATGTTTTCATACCACTTTCCTGTGCCAAATACAGCTTTTCAAGATTAAAAGTGCCATTTTTCTGATAATTCGGATCATTTTCCAGTATGTCGATGTCACCGGTAAAAATATTACGTCCATGTCGAAAGATAATGATTCGATCACATATCTTCTGAACCTCAGAAAGGTTATGGGTGGTGAGTAAAATAGTCGCTCCACTTTCCTTTGCAAGTTTTTTGAGCATCTCACGTAATTCCAAAGTAGCCTCCGGGTCCAAGCCATTAGTGGGTTCATCCAGCATTAGCAGTCGTGGACGATGAAGCATGGCACGGATAAGTGCGGTCTTCTTTTTCATCCCTGTAGAAAACCCCTTGACCGGCAAATCACGCTTGTCAGCAATTCCGAACTGCTCTAAAGCCGAATTGATACGAAGATTCGCTTCGTTGCAAGGCATACCATAAATATCTGCAAAATACATCAAATTATCATAGACTGATAAAGGCTCGTATAACCCAACCTCTTCGCTTAGAACACCACACATCGCGCGTATTTGATCACCATTCTTTCTCGGATCTAGTCCAAATACAGAGATACTCCCTTTATCCTGTCGAACCAGCCCTAACAACATCCGCAGTGTCGTCGTTTTGCCGGCGCCGTTATGTCCAAGAAATGCACATACCTGACCTTCTTGTACAGTTATATCCAACCCATTGATAGCTTTGATATTGCCAAAATTTTTCTCGACCTGGTTCATTTCAATCGATTGCATCAAACTACTCCCTTCCCCAGGTAAAAACAAGTTTTTTATTCAGTAACTGTTTCTACAATGATTTACGTTTTGAGCGGATAATTTACTTATAAGATTGCTGAGTTTAGCGGCTCTTTAGTACGTAGTAGTATAACATAGCAAAAAAAGCAATTTGCAGTAATCGACATAAACAGAGGGGATTCCTGTCATAAACATCCAGCAAAAAGCTTCCTTCATACTTTCCCGTCTCAGACCTGCAAATAAAAAAACAGTTAAGCAACACGAGCTGCTCAACTGAAAAATTTGTTTCTTTTAATAGGTTATTTTTAATTTCGATCATTGAGTACAAAACTAGAAGCTTTACTTGTCCTATAATCTCATAGGAGTGCTTCCTCTAAATGGCTTTTAAACAGATATCTTCTTTTTCCACTACAAAAATAACGTAAATTCCAAGACAAAACGTTGATCCTCAAAGCGATATTGCAAATCACCACTGTATTTTTCTACAATTCGTCGGATTATTTTCATGCCAATACCATGATTTGTATAATCCTTCTTGCGTGTGCTGAGCGTCATTGCTTGACCATCTATGCTATTTTCACACCATAGAACCACTACATTGTTTCGTTTTACCATATCAAGTCTGATATAAGATGCACTATCGCAATGATAACAAGCTTCTAGCGCATTATCTAATATATTTCCTAATAAAGCGGCAAAGTCGGTATCTTCAATTTCGATTTCCCGAGGCAAATTGATATCAAACTCACAGGTAATCCCTGCCTCCTGTGCTTTTTTGCATACGGCAGTCAAAAGCCCATTGATACCAACATGCTCTGTAAAAAAATAACCTTCATTTTCATATAACTGTTCAATCAATGTATTGATTTGTTCACCGGCTCTCTCTATTAATCCGGACTTCATATAGGCATTCATAACAATCAACTGATTCTTGATATCATGTCTGATAGCACGGATTTCATTCTGATGAGCTTCCAATTCTCGATAATGTGCATCACGAAAGCTGTCAAGCTGCCGCTGTAAAGCGTACTTCTGATTTTGCTTATAGTACAGCTCTTGTCGTATATACACCAGCAAAGCAATCACGTTGATGGCCAAAAATATCAAACCGATATAAGAAAAGATATATGAACCGAATTGCAGCAGATAACTGCAGGCTATCATACTTAAAATAGGAACAGTCAGTTCCAACGGATAGGTTCTAGTTGCAACCACCTTAAAATCAAATTTACGATACGTTATCCGAATAACAACTACAAACATAAAACACAAAACACCAGCTAATATGTTGATTAGACTAAACAGTTCACTCTCCAAAGTGATATCACCCATGTTCGTTTGGTAAATGGACAACATAAATGAACTAGCAAGTATTTCAGAAGTAAAGATTGGGATAAAGAAAAGTACTGCCAAAAAAAATTTTTTTCTCATGTTCCCATAAAACGACAGAAGAACGATCGCAATCACAATATACGTATTAGATAAGGCTAAGAGAGCGCGAATAAAGCTGTAAATAGGAAAATTCGTATTCAGAAAAATCCCGATTTGATTTCTGACTGCACCAGTCACTAAAAGAATCAAGATAATCCAGCTAAGCCGCCACTCCTTTTTCCGGACTAAAAAAATGCTGCAGTAAAAATCAAAGGTCCACATTGTAAATGCTCCAAAAGTCACTCCTTGCAAATAATCAAAAAAAACTGCCATATCTTTTTTACACTCCTCGTATGAAGGCGCGATACCCAGAATGGAAGGACGCATGGTATCGTTTGCCGATAGCAATTTTCGTACCTGATTGCAGCTGTACCTGCCAACTCTCCAATAATGCAACCTGCTCCAGATTGACCACAAAAGAATTATGTGCTCGAGCAAAAGGAATCCCTTCCACCTTGCTCATAGTCTCCTTCAGCGAGCCATTATATTCCATTTTTTCCCCATTTGACATATGGATTACTATTTTCCTGCCAAGGCTTTCAAAATATTCGATCTGGGCAAGCGGGACTGAATAAATTCGTTTCCGTAGGGAATACGTATATATCGCTTTTCTTTGCCTTAATAGACGAATGGCAGAATGAAGTGTAGCAATAACAGATTCATCATTTAACGGCTTTACCAAGTAACCAAATGCAAGTACATGAAATGCTTGAGACATCCGTTCCACATGACTAGTGATGAAAATGATCACTGCATCTTTATCCTTCTTACGAATCTGTTCGGCAGTTTTCATACCATCAATCCCCTCCATTTCAATATCTAGCAAATACACCTGAAAAGCATGATTACCACTGTTCAGATGAGCTAAGAGGTGTTCTCCTGAAAGAAATGAATGATAGGAATATTCATAATCTGTGCCTAAAAAAGCAATATCCACCAGATGGGCTAATGCTTCACAAATAATGTGTTGATCATCACAAATTGCAATATGTAATGAAGAATTTTTCTGTTCCATCCTCTATCTCTCCTTCATAGTATTAGTTTCTGTTCTCGTCAATCAAATAACTTCAATAGAAAATAGATAGAATGTTCTCTTAAGTATCAAGAAATCTGTACATAACTAACCGCTTCTGGAAAGCTTGTGAAAACACTTGAATCTCTGTACTCTTTTGGTATTTTTCTACTATGTAAGTATAACATTAACCATATTTACTATCATTCTATTTCTTATTCAAACATTCCTTTCTCGTTGCATATCTTCATTTTTAGAATCGATATTTTGTACTTAAAAATTACACTAAAAAACTTCAACATAAACAGCTTATATCCCATCACTATAACTAAAATGAACCTAAATTATTAACGAGTAAACGATACTTATATTTCCACAGTGTGTGTGACAAATTTTCGTTAACCTTTTTCATAAAGATTTCTCCTAAACTTTTTGATGCGGCGGCTGAGAAAACAACTTCAGCTAAACAGTTTAAGCGGCTTTTTTTACTATCACGCTGGAAGCTCTTTAGAGGGGTGTTTGTCACAATCTTGCATCACATACTAAAAAACCGACTATTCTTCCAATGTTCTCAGAAATAGCCGGTCTCTCCTATGCTTATTTTCTATTCATTTGCCTTCAAGGAGTCAATCATATCAATATGCTTCAGCTTGAAATGCGTGACAAGCATCACGATAATTGTAAAAGAAATGGTTAATACAGCAGAAATCACATAGGCTGGCCAATGAATAACCAGTGGAAAAATCAAATTTTCCATGGATGCCTGACGAATAATAAAGCCGGTCAGTACATACCCAATCCCATATCCAACGACGATTCCCAACAATGTAAAAATAATATTTTCTCTAATAATATACATCGTTACTTCCTTATCAAAGAATCCCAGAACCTTGATTGTGGAGAGTTCTCTAACTCGTTCTGAAATATTTATATTCGTTAAATTATAAAGAACGACAAACGCCAAGGAGCCTGAAAGTACTACAAAAATCAGAACCACCGGATCCAAATTATCAATCATGCCCTTTTGCGTCTCAATTTGACTGGACAGGAAGCTGGTATTCTGTACCTCTTTGGTTTCCAATAGCTTGCCTGCTAAGGTATTTTCTTCTTTTACTGTCATTTTTTTAGTCTTTAAAAGAAAAGCATTTTTTTCAAAGCTCTGACCGACAGCTGTTTCATAGTAGTCTTGAGAAACATAGAGGAAATGGCCCAAATAATTCTGTGTGATTCCAGCAACCTTGATTTTAACAGGTTCCTGATTCTCATCAAAGAAAGTCAGTTCATCGCCTACCTCTACATTAAACAGCTCCGCCAATTTTTCGGAAATGATTCCGCCGCTTTTCGGCAGAGAAAGCTTTTCTCCGGATAAGCTGCTTAAGTGGATATATTTTGAAAAATCAGCTTGATCTCCCGGCACCATCATCGTTACACTTTGTGTCGCTTGTCCTGCTTTTTTTAATTCCAGCAGCTGATTAACAGCCGGCATAAAAGAAGTAATTTTGGCTTCCTTATCAAGCACTGCTTCTACCTCGTCTGTGTTTCCATCGTCTAAGGTGACTACTGCCTGATAATCAATGATTGGACCAAACTGTTTATCAGTTACTGCCTCCAATGAATTCTTAATCCCAAAACCAGCTACCATAAGACCTGTACAACCAGCAATCCCAATAATTGCCATGACCATTCGGGACTTATAGCGGAATAAATTCCGATAGCTTACCTTTTGATTGAAGCTCAGTCTAGACCAGAGAGGAGTGATGTATTCTAGAAAAATTCGTTTACCAGGCTTCGGTGCCTTAGGCTGCAGCAACGCCGATGGACGTTCAGTTAATTCCTTCAGCAGAACGAGCAAAGCAGAGCCTAAAGTTGCAAACAGAAACGCAATACTAGCCTGAATAACAGGCACAGCTTCATAAAAGATATGAACATCTTTAAAATTATACTGATCGCTGGAAAGCTCAAACACGATTCGCGGTAAGGTGTTGGTTCCAACAACAACGCCTAATAGTACACCAATAATCGAGGCTGAAAGTGCATATAAGACATATTTTTTAGAAATCTCAAACTTGCTGTAGCCTAAAGCCTTTAAAGTCCCAATCTCTTTTCGATTTTCCTCTACCATTCGAGTCATCGTGGTGAAGGTAATCAGCGCAGCAATAAAGAAAAAGAAGACGGGAAAGACATCGGCAATAGCTGCGATACGGTCAGAAAGATCGCCGTATCCTTGAAAACCGATATTTTCTGTACGTTGATTATAGAAATAGGTAGGCGTTTTTAATGTCCGAAGTTCCTGCTCACCTTCCGCAACCTTTGCTTCTGCCTGAGTTAGCTCTTCCTGTTGTTCTTCTAAGAGCTTTTTGTTTTCATCCAGCTCATTTTGTCCAGTGATAATTTGCTGTAACGCAGCGGTCTTTTGTTCTTCAGGAAGAGGCAGCTGCTCCAGCTGTTGTTTCTGTTGATCCAGCTCATCTTGTCCAGCTTGAAGCTGAGTTTGCGCATCTGTCAGAGCTGTTCTTCCTTCTGAAATTTTTTCTTTGGCAGGTGTCAGCTCATCTTCAATTAAATTCTGCAGCTCCTTTAGACGGGCTTCAGGTCGACCGGAAAATTTTTTCTCAATCAGCTCCTGATTTTTCTGCATTTGCTCTTTATATTCTTTTTCATAAGTGTTTAACCCTTTAACATTATCAAAGGACAGATATAAAACAGCTTGTATATCCGCTGCAAAATTGGCTTTTGGCACATAGACAAAAAAATCTACATTTCCATCACCAATCGTGGTCATGCCCCGATCAGTCGTGTTGATGAACAATGGGGAATTTACAAAACCAACAATTGTATACTCCTTATTAGTTAGCTGTTCAGAATCATCAATTAAATAATTATCGCCAATTTTATAACCTGATTTTTCAGCCGCACTGTCCAGCACAACTTCTTTATCCACTTGAGGCAGCCGTCCTTTTACGACAACCAGCTGATTTTGTTTTTGCTCTTTATCATAGGAAAAAATCTGCACAACCTCATTTTTTTCGGGTTCTGCGTAGTAAAACTGCTTTCCTGCTTCTACTTCAATTCCAGAAATTCCTTTTAGTCGTTCTTCATCGGCTGCAGTCAATCCGCCAGTGGATAGGATCTGTAAGTCAGATAAGTGCTGCTTTTCGAAATATTGGCTTCCAGAAGTATTCAATACCGGTCCAGTCGTCTTCACTCCCACAAATAGAAGTGTTCCTAGAAAAATAATCAGAATAATCGCAATGAAGCGCCCTCTGGATTTTATTATTTCACGAAAAGCAGCTTTTAGATATGTTTTGTTTTTCATTCCTATTCAGCCCCTTACCAGATAATTTCATCAATCGACATCGGCGAATCATTGGTTTCGATTGAGCGGACTTTCGCATCATTGATGCGAATCACACGATCTGCGATTGGCGCTAATGCGGAATTATGAGTGATGATAAGTACTGTATTTCCTTGTTCTCTACTGGCATTCTGCAACAGCTTCAGGACTTGCTTCCCTGTCTCGAAATCCAGTGCCCCAGTAGGTTCATCGCATAAAAGCAGCTTAGGATTTTTTGCTAAAGCCCGGGCAATAGAAACCCGCTGCTGCTCTCCGCCAGAGAGCTGTGAAGGAAAATTGTTTAGTCGATGAGATAAGCCAACCTGGGCCAGCACCTCTTCCGGGTTTAATGCTGCTGGAGACACCTCTGTGGCCAGCTCCACATTTTCTTTGGCTGTCAGATTAGGCACTAAATTATAAAATTGAAAGACAAAACCGACATCTGTTCTTCGATAAGCTGTCAGCTGCTTATCAGAAAATTGAGCAATATCTGTTCCATCAACGATTACTTGACCTTCATCCGGCGAATCCATCCCGCCTAAAATATTTAAAACTGTTGATTTGCCAGCACCGCTAGGTCCTAAAATAATGGCTAACTCACCTTTTTCAATAGAAAAAGAAAGGTCTTCGTTGGCTACGATTTCCGTTTCCCCCATTTTGTATCGTCGATATTCATTCTTTATTTCAACATAACTCATTTAGGTATCCCTCTTTTAACACATCATGAAATAGACATGATGTTGATTTTTTAACATGATGTTAGTATACTCATTGTGTACTTTTGGAGCAAGCCTCAAATTTTAAAATTTTGTCATTAAATAGACAGATTCGAAAAATATGTTCATATAATTAAGAAGAGAGAGAAGGGATTGACATGGCTGGTACCCCTAATAACCGCCGGACACTATACACAAAAAAAGTCATCCGCAAAGAGTTTCTAGCTTTATTGCAAACCAAAGATTTATCAAGGATTACGGTTAAAGAAATCTGTGAACAAGCAGATGTCAATCGCGGCACCTTCTATAAATATTATTCTGATCCTTATGATTTGTTTCAGCAAATTGAGAACAATTTGATTGAAGAAATTATGAGCAGCATCCAAATCAATGAAAAGGCTCTGGATAGCTGGCTCGTCACTATTTTAACTATTTTAAGTGAAAACAAGGATGCCGTTCGTATTATTCTCAGCGGTAAAAATGAAAGCCGGCTGCTCAGTTCCATACTTGAACGGGTGCGTCCCCAAGCCTTTGAGCAATTTCGGCATATCTTTGCTGACTCCTCTCCTGACAGGCTGGATTTGTACTTCACTTATTTCGTTGACGGAACAATTGGGCTTATCGAAAATTGGCTAAAACGCTATTCTTACCTAACACCTGAGGAAACCTGCACAATGATTCTGACTCTTTTCTCCACAAAGATTCAATAGCATGCGGGGAAGGACTGGCAAACTTTGGTTGTTGATCTTCCCTTTTGACAACATAAAACAGAGAAAAGGATTTTATTAATATCCTTCTCTCTGTTTTCATTAACCTTCAAATAAATGGCGAACTTACCTATACTTCCGCCAATAAGCTTTTATTCTATCAGCAGAAAGCATTATTCCTCAAAAGCTGGTTCCACATATTTTTGGATAAAATCAATGCGGTCCTTGGCTTCCGGCATAAAGAGCGCCGTCATCGCAATCACCAAGTTTTTGCGGGAATTAACATAGATGATATTGCCGCCATCGCCCATTGCTGCGTAGCTATGAGTTGCTTCATCTATTACCCACCACAGGTAGCCGTAAGCCAGATTCGGCTCCAGCCAGCGGCTATGCTCTCTCGTGCTTTCCCCTATCCAGCTGGCTGGTATAATCTGTTGCCCTTCCCAGACACCATCATTTAAATAAAGCTGACCGATTTTTGCCATATCTGTAGTGGTTAACGTCAACCCCCAGCCGGCAGCATTCACTCCAGAAGCATCTGCCACCCAGCCACTGATATTCCGTGCTTCATAAAATGCAAGCTGTTCTTCCTGACTATGAAAAACCACGTCACTTTTTACTGAGATTCCCAAAGGTGCAAACAAAGCTTCCGCTGCAAAACTTCGTACAGATTTTCCAGTTGCTTTTATTAAAATTCCAGTTAAAATATCCGGTCCCACAAGAGGTGTATAGCGAAACGTCCCTTGTGAATCTTGACCGCCTAACAAATCTAAAGAAAATTTCACCCAGCTAGAGCTAGTAAAATACTCTGTATAAGGTTCAGTCTGATGCTTATAAGGTGCAGTCATCGTCATCAACTGCTTCACTGTTATCTGTTGTATTCCTTTTTCCCCGTCCTTAACTACATATTCCGGGAAAAAGTCCAGTACTTTCTGATCGATACTTTTAATGTAACCTCTTTCTACAGCAATGCCAATTAATGCGGAAATAATACTTTTAGTTACAGAAAAAACATGAAGAGAGCTCTCAGCTGTACACTCATTGAAATACTCTTCGTATACATTTTCGTCATTTTTCTGCACAATAATACCTGCTGTATTTCCGTATTCCTGATTGATTAATTCTCTTAAATTTGTTATTTTTTCATGCTTCATCCGAATTCCTCCTTTGATTGAAGGCGCCTTCTCATAAAGCATAACTTCATTAAAAATCCTTTTCAAGAGCTATTTTAAAATAAACTAAAAATATTTTTAGTTTGCTTAACCACGCAGAAAATTACCAAAAAAAACATTTTACAATGTTATAAATCAATTGTTTCCCTTTGACCTACCTCCAATAACTTTTTTATCTCTATCAATTTCTTTATTATTTTCGTTTTCCCAATTGCCCATCAATTAGAGTACCTGCACCAACACCTAGCGTATACGCCAGCATATCCGACCAAAGGAAGCCGTGACCTAAAACCAAACTCCCCAAAGTAGTCGTTCGAATTGTATTGATCCAATCAGCCTGATATAGCTGACTGATTTCAATCAACCAGCAAAAAAGTAGCGCTCCTATAAATAACACGAACCTTCTTTGTTTAGGAAAAAAGACACATCCTATTAAAAAAATCATTAGTGCCCACAGGCTGTCGCCTAAATACTGATTGACAAATGCTGGAAACAGCTGGGAAAAACGCCGTGAAAATAATCCCGCTCCCATCACAAGGAGTACGCCTATGCCGTAATAAATTCTATTTCTTTTAATCATTTATGCAACCTGCCTTTTTTCTTTCTACTCTTAAACTTTACCTTAGATTTAAGCCTTCAACAATCATCTCAATAAATGAGTATTGAATAAAATACAACTAAAAAAGAGCAACAGTCAAAAGCTTACGAAGTGCGTCCCCAGCCAGATTTAAAAATCTAACAATTAGTCCTCACTTCATTTTTCTTTTTGACTATCACTCTCTTAATTACCTTACTTTATTTTTCTTCGTCATCTAAAACTAGACTCTTAGCAATCTAGTTACTGCTCCATTTGCTTTTTCAGCTCATTCCGAACCCGTGTCAATTCTTCTTCTGTAATACGCTGGTAGGAAATTTCGTTCTGCATGAACCCTTCTCCTTTTAACTGATCCTGCTTTACAGCACTAAGAATCGAACGATAATCAAATGCGATGGTTTTCATCTCATCAAAGGTCAAGTCTGTTCTCATATGCTCGCCTAAAGCATCTAGTACATTCCCATATTTGGTAACTCCGGAAATAGTAAGAATCTTCCTCACCAGACCATCAAGCACTTTTCTTTGACGTTCCTGTCTGCCATAATCCCCGTTAGGATCATCATAGCGCATCCTGGAATAGGCCAGCGCCTTATCGCCATTTAAATAGACTTCACCGATATTGAAGCCATAGCCATCTTGAGTAAAGTTTATTGTATTACTGATATGAATGCCGCCTACAGCGTCAACTAAGTCCTTCAGCCCTGCCATATCAATCGAGACATAATGGTCTACTGGAATATCCAGCAGTTTTTCCACCGTAGCCATAGACATGGCTGCTCCGCCAAAAGCATACGCATGATTAATCTTATCTTCCATATCCTTACCGACGATTTCTGTATACGTATCCCTCGGAATGCTGACGATTGTCGTCTGTTTCTGTTTAGGACTGACCGTTACAAGCATCATCGTATCAGACCGCCCCTGATCTACACGATCCTCAGTCCCATTATCAATACCTAGCAGCAGCACCGAAAATGGCTCCTGCTGTTTTAAATCAACTGGTTCTTCACGCTTTGAGCTATCATGCCGTTTCACTTCTTCATAGCTCTTACCTGCGGCCTTTGAAATATCTGAATAAAACTTAGCAGCCAATCCGGCAGTCGAAATAATCAACAGCACAAAAAAGCCAATTAAAATAACAACAATTTTCCCCTTCCTTGTCACTCCATATCCCCCTTAGTTCAATCAAAATTAATAAAAAAACGAGCGTTCTCTCTTATAATTCTACTTTTACCGCCGAAGGAAAGCAATAGCTTCTTAATTAGATATCTCACTAGCCAGATATAAGACTAAAAAATAAATAACATAAAGAAAACAAAATAATCCTCTTGGAAACCTAAGAGGATTATTTTATCTATCTAAAAACTATTTATTTTCGTTTTCAAGAATAATAAAATACTCATATTTTATTTATGCATATTTTTGGAAAAATGCTTTCTTTTTTCTATTACCCACTCAGGATTTATTGATCATTGCAGGCATGACAGCCATAAATACTCAATAATAATCCGTGGTAGGGACATGTAGGATACGCAGCTGCTGACAGAGCACTCTCCTCCTCAAAAGATAACCAAGTAATCTGTTCTATTGTCAGTTCTTCAAGCAAAGCAATTAGCTGATTGACTACAGGAAACAGCAGTTCCTCTGATGGACAATAATCTAAGCTTTTCCAGCCGATTCTTTTTTTTATGCTAGTTACTGCCTGCAGTAAAAAACGTTTATCCTCTTCGAAGGACTGCTCAATCCACGATAGTCCAGAAAGCTTCAACAGAATTGTTCCTAATCCGATGCAGCTTTGATCATTCTCTAAAATGGAAATCGTTAAGCCCTTTTTGGCGGCTGTTTCAGCTAGTGAAAATGCACTTAACCCGAAGGTCGTTAATAAAACAGCTGTGAGGCCATTTGACAGTTGTATGCTTTCTGCTTGATTTTCCGATAAAATGATTAAATTACTCATTCACTAATTCCTCCGGTAATTTCCATACAGACTGGGATCATTTATACGTACACATTTTTCTTTCCAAGCTATCAAAAAGACTAAAAAGAGCAAAGCCCAGCAGTCCTATCATTACAATTCCCGCAAACATTTCTTCGTAATTCATTTTTGTCCATGCACTCAAGATAAGATAGCCTAAGCCAAACGTAGTATTATAATTCTCTGCAAAAAATAAAGCAGCTAAAGAAATACCCGTACTTACTCTAAGACTCGAAATTAAAGCTGGAATCAGCGCTGGAAAAAGCAGCTGCTGAAAAACTTGAAGCTTCGTACTATGGTAGTTTTCCATTACCTGATAATAGCCTGCAGGAATTTGATTCACACTATCTCGGATTGAAACAATCACTTGAATCGATATGATTGAAAAAATCAATAGAACTTTAGACAGATTCCCTAGACCAAAAAAAATCATAAATACAGGTAAAAAAGCGACTTTGGGTAAGGGATATAAAAAATACAGGATGGGGCCGAACAAACGACCGAACCAGCGGCTGCGGCTAAGTAAAATACCTAGAGGAAGACCGACTATCAAAGCAAATAGCAGCGCCACAGAAATTCTAGCTGCACTAGCTCCTGCATGAAGCAGCAACGGCTGTTTTATTTCCCATATTTCTTTCATCACCTGTATAGGTGTTGGTACAGCTCGATTACCTGTTATGACTGCCAGCAGCTGCCACAGCAGACCGATAGAGACAATACCAAATATACTAGTGCCTACTCTTTGCTTGATCATTTTGATCTCCTTATAACTTTTATTTAAGCTTCTATTTTTACTCCTAGCGGCTTTTTTACGAGCTTTAACAACATCCACTCAATCGATTTTAATCAGCACACTTACTATGCGAAACGATAAGAAAGTACCGTAAAAAATCTACATTAGCTATTTACTCTCGATACTTTTGTCATTTGCTATCAGCATTTTTCAAATAAAAAACGATTGCCACATAAAGTGTAATACAGTTTGTTTTAAATCACCAGAATGTTTTAGCAAAAAAGTGTTGAACAGATGCTTACCTAGTTAGTAATTAAATATGTGTGCGTGACCTTCTCAATTTTCATTCTATAATCTAAATACAAATAAATAGTGTTCCAAATCCCCACCCATGCGTTGATAATTAGTGCAGAGCGGGAGTCGTAAACTTCATAACAACTCTTCTGGAAATCGTCGACCTTTTCTCGAACTCCACGGATGAAAAATTTCAAATTGCAGCTGTCAAATCCTTATTTTTATATAAAAAAACTTCCTGAAATGTGACAATCATTTATCGTCTCTTTCAGGAAGCTGTTTACTAAATTAAACAGTATTGAAGGTGTAGCCAAACGTAGTAACCTGTTATAAGGATAGTTTATTTAAAGAAACTATCTATAATCTCCTTAATTTTATCCCCTTGCTTATCTAATAGCAGATGTGCAGGTACTTTTATCTCCGGGATATTTTCATTATTTTCAATCGGCGGAAAAGGCTCTGGAACAACTAATGCATCAACATTTCCAGAGTTTTGAGCTTCTTCCCATTTAAAGGTGATTTCATAGGTATCATCTAAGGCTTCATGAAGCTTTTTTTCTAATTTTGAGGTGTTGGGAATCCCCCCTAAATAATTGACGCTCAACAGCTGCTTAGCATATAAAACAAATGCGATTTTTTTCATTAATAATCCCTCCTAATAATTTTTTACTATTGCAACACTTAGACTTTCTACAAAATCATTTTATTTCATCAAGGATTTCTTGGTTGTCAATCAGCCAACTCTCAAAGCTTTCTTCTGAAAGCCCCTCTGAAGCATCCCATTCAATCTTACTAACGACTTTTTGTTCTTTGTAGATAATAAATGCAGGTGTTTGCATAAACTCGTATTTTTCTTTAAAAGCCAGCCATTTTTCTTTATCCTCTCGCAGATAGGAGCCTTCAACATAGAATAATTTATTTGCCAGCTGATACTCTCTCATTTTCTGCTCCAGAACTGGATAAAAAATCGAGCAATCCGGGCACTCTGCATTACCAATGTAAGCAAATACCAAATCTTCGGAATCAACTTTTTTCTCAAAGGATTGAACAGGGTAAGAAATTAAGTCTTTAAAAATCAAACGATTACTTTGTTCGACTGCCAACTGATCGCTCAGATAATCTGCTTCTGCTCTTTTTTGGCTAAACAAAATACCAAAGGTAATGCCGATTACTGTGAGAATTGTACCGATAAAATACATACTTTTCTTAACTTTATACTCTTCCTTAGTTTTCATTATATAATTCTCTAGGTGCTGCTTTTGGGCCTCCGTTTATTCGAGTTTTAGGAGTAGAAAGAGGTGAAGATTTATTTATACCCGCTCTCATTTTACACAGTAAATTCAACTTTTCAAGAATTTTCTGAGTGTAATACAATAGTTATAGAAATCAACAGAATCTCGCCGGTTGACTAAGTGAAAAACCGGATTTTTATGAACAGATATCCCGTCTCTATCCATAATCAGAATGGTCTCACCTAAAAATGCCGCTTCTTCTATATCATGGGTGACAGTAATCAATGTATTGCCTCTTTTCTTTTGCTCAGACAAAATGAAGCCCTGTGCTCTTTCTTTTGTTTCCTGATCAAGAGAAGAGGTCGGCTCATCCAATAGTAGAAAAGCCGGTTCCGTAATCAATCCTCTAGCCATTGCCGTTCGCTGCTGCTGTCCGCCACTCAACTGTCCGGGAAAGGAGTTAGCAAGGTCCGACAGCTCCAGCTCTTCCAGCAGCTTAGTTACTCTTTTTGTTCGTTCTGCTTTTGATACTTTTTTTAATTTCAAGGGCATTTCAACTGTTTGATAGACTGTCTGCCAAGGGAACAGCTGCAGATCCTGAAAGACAATTTCAATATTGCTTTCGGTAAGTCCATCATACTGAATTGTCCCTGCTAATGGCGTTTCAAACCCTTTCAGCAAAGACAAGAGTGTACTTTTTCCAATACCTGATTTTCCCAGTAAGGCATAGGTCCGACCTTTTTCAAAAGTAAAGGTTAGCTTATCAATCACACGTTTGTCTTTATAATCAAAAACAATTTCTTTTAATTTGATTTCCACGTTCATTCTCCTTTTGTGACTATTCTCACAACAGCTTCTATCTCTTTCTGTGGTATACTATATCCGGTATTATTTTGAAGAAAGTTAGGTGAAGCTAGTGTTTAGAACACTTGTATTCCATGAAGTCCGGCCTGCTGAAGAACTGACAGACAGTCCCCGTCCTATTTTAGTTAGCGATGGCTATCAAGACGCTCTGCCGCTGCCGCTTTTTGATAGTTTACCTCTATTTGAGGAAAAAATGAACTATCTGAAGGAACAAGGCTATCATACCTTAAGTATCGAAGAGGTGAAAGCCTTTTATGAAAAGCAGCAGCCCTTACCGGAAAAATCAGTTTTACTTACATTTGACGATTGCTTCCAATCTCTGAAAGAGCATGCTTATCCTGTACTAAAAAAAGCAGGCTTCAATGCGGTTGTCTTCGCCCCAACCGGCTGGTTATTTGATGAGCCTGCTCCTTATCAGGCAGAAGTCTCGCGGGCATTAAGCAAGCCAGAGCTGGAAGAAATGAAGGATGTGTTCGTTTATGCAAATCATACGAATCATTTTCATCAGCGCAGAGGTCGAGAGCTTTCTAGGCCCATGTGGGAGACACCGGCAGCCTTTGCTGAAGATTTGGCTGAGTGTAATACCTGGGTTGATCTAAAAGATGTCTTTGCTTACCCTTTTGGTTTATATGACCAGACGACTGTTGATTCCTTAAAAAAACTGAATTACACATTAGCATTTACAACAATTCCCGGCATTAATACGGAAGCAACGTCACCATTAGAGCTGCGGCGCGATGTGATTCCGTATACGCTGTCGCTAAATGATTTTAAAAAAATGATGGAAACTAAAGGAGAATAAGCATGAAGAAAATTTTGAGCAGTGCACTCATTCTGCTGAGCTTGGCAGGATTGGCGGCTTGCGGTAATAATGACAAAGACACAGAAGCAAGTACCTCCTCCAGTGCCGCAGAAGCAAAAGTTACCGACCAGACACTGACGATTGGTGTTTTGCCTGCTGAGTCGGCCATTCCGATTATCTTAGCAAAGGAAGAGGGCTTCTTTGAAAAACTGGGCTTAAACGTAGAGATTAGCTCATTCGCTTCACCAAATGACCGTAATGTTGCAATTCAGGCAAAAGAACTGGATGGTACAATCAGTGATGTGATGACGGAGGCAACGTTTAAAAAGAACGGCATCGATATGACTATTACTTCTGATATCTTAGAAGATTTTAAAATCCTGGCCTCTCCCGCTTCCGGTATTACGGATATGAAAGGTCTTAGCGGTAAAAAAGTTACCTTGGTTCCGAATTTTATTTTGGAATATATCATGGATGATTTTGCTAAAATGGATGATTTCACCTATGAAATCGTGGAAATCCCTTCTTTCTCAGCACGTTCTGAAGCTCTGCTGAACAACCAAGTAGACGGCGCTGTGTATACTGAGCCGCAGGCAAGCATGCTGGCGGATCAAGGTGCTATCGTTCTCGGCAGCTCCAAGGCTCAGGGAATTAAAGGTGGAACCATTCAATTTATGGACACCGCATTAAAAGACCGTCCGCAGGATATCGCAGCCTTTTATGAAGGGTACAATCAAGCAATTGACTATATGAATGACCATCAAGCCTCTGAATATGCAGATATTCTATCTGACTATCAATTTCCGGATGCGATGAGTAAATATCTAGATACACAGTCCGAAAAATATCCGTATGCGCAAGAAGTTCCCAAAGACCAGTTTGAGGCAATCATTTCTTGGACAAAGGAAAAAGGGCAGATTGAACAAGATTATACGTATGCTGAGCTGACAGATTTCAGCTACTTAAAACAATAAAAATTTTTAATTGAATGGTGTACCAAAAGCGTTTTTTCCTATTCCAAAGAGGTAGAACACTTCTGGTACACCGTTTGTTAACTATAGGGGATGAGGCAGACAGATGTCTCCCCTTATTTTTTTCAATACTGAAGAACTCTAAAAATAATTCATTTTTTATTTGTTCAACGCTGTTTATTTGCTGTTATTTGCCTAGCCTGCCCACTTACAGCTAAGAGAGCCTTCGAGAAAGCTTAATAACAAACTTATCTGAATAACCAGCAAGCTCGCTGCAATAATCCTCATGGTACAACGGACCTATCATTTGATAGTCTGCTGTTCTGTTCAAAAATTCCGGAACACAGTTCATAATTTCTTCGTTGCTCAGTACATGAAGAATACTGACATAGCTTCCAGCCTGCTTGATATGATTACTCTTCTTTTTACTCACCTTTTGAAAAATAAAGGAATGTTTAGGAACCGCCATCTTTTGTTTCAGTTCCTTCTCTTCAAACAACACCCCATACTGATACCCATAATTCAAATAATTGACGGATACTGGCTGCCCGCTTTTATCTTCTACAAAATAGTATTCCTCTCGTTCAAGCGGTTCTTCAAATAATTGATCCGTTCCGATTGTTCGAAAATGATTGAACCGGTCGGTCATAAATCTCAGCTGCTTATTCATTGCTTTCAATTCTGACAGCTTATTTTCAATAACAAGCTGCTGCTCTTTTAAAAGCTGCGCTTTTTGCTCCATATCCTCAGACTGCAGCATTTCGCGGATTTCTTTCAATGAAAGTCCCAGCTCTTGAAACAGCTTAATCGTACTAACTGTATCGCATTGATACAATCCATAAAAGCGATACCCGTTAACATCAACAAAGGCAGGCGCTAGGAGACCAATCTTTTCATAGTGAAATAGTGTTTTCTTAGATACTCTGCATAGTGTTGAAAACTCTCCAGTAGTATATTTCTCTTTCATTCTTCTCACCTCTTGACTATTCCCTTAGGGTATACCTTATAACTAGTATATCAATAATAAAGCAGGTGAGCGATATGTCAACAACTGAAACAGCTTTAAATAAAAAACTCTTCTTTTTTTCTCTGCCGCTGATTGGCAGTCTGCTGACTCAGCAGCTGTACAGCGCAGCCGATATGGTCATTGTTGGACAGCTTCTAGGTGCAGCTGAACTGGCAGCTGTCGGCAATGCTAGTACGATTGTACTACTCTTCATTGTTATTTCAGGCGGAATCGAACTAGCAGTAGAGATTATCTTCTCCCGTTATCTCGGACAAAAAGATGAACGAAGTCTCGCTAAAGGCACAATGAACATCTTGACCTTTGGACTGCTCCTAGGTATTCTTTTAGCGGTAATCGGTGTTTTTGCCCTGCCTTCTCTTTTTGATTTATTGAAAATTCCGACAGAGCTAATTCCACTAGCAAGAAGCTACAGCCTCATCTATTTACTGGGTGTTCCTTCCATTTACGTTTATGATATTTCCCGGGCAATGCTGATTAGTTTAGGTGAAGCAAATAAAAGTTTTTATCTGATCTTATCTTCTTCACTGTTAAATGTTTTTTTGAATATTTTCTTCCTTCAAGTTCTACATTTAGGCGTTGCTGGCGCTGCCTGGGGAACCATTCTTTCCCAAGGTCTTTTAATGTGTGTTAGTATCCGACTGCTTTATCAAAAATCCCGAAAAAATCCTTATTTTAAATTTAGCTTTGTGCTGGATTTTGCACAGCTAAAAGAATTAAGCCATATCGCCGTTCCATCTATTTTTCAGCAGTTTGTTATTACGGTCTCCTCCATGTTCCTTCAGGCATTTGTTAACCCTTTTGGCAACGAAGTCATCATTGGCTTTATAGCAGTAACGAAGGTATTATCCATTTCTCGAATCGTGATTTCAGGCTTTTCTCAGACTTTGTCCATCTTTTCCGCCCGGATGTTTGCAGGAAAAAAATTGGCGCAGCTTAAACAAACCTATACATTTTTAACTAAGATTTCTCTACTTTATTCGGGTGTTGTCATTATTATTTTTTTCCTCCTTTCCCGTCCCCTTTGTGACTTGTTCTTTGACAGCAGCAGTCATTCAGCCGGATTCCATTTTTTTAGAACCTATTTACTTTTTTCTTCTGGATCACTGCTGATGACCGTTTTCAAATTTATGAATGAAGGTCTTTTGAGAAGCAGTCTACGGATGAAGGAATATCTTCTCTGTAATCTTGGGGATTTACTTATTAAAATTGGCGGAACCTGGCTGCTGCTTCAAGTAGTAAGTACGCAAGCTTTCTGGCTTGGTGAATCATTGGGCAGAGCCTTTTCCATGATTCTCTCCTTCTATCTCATTTTCCGTTTTCAAAAAAATGAGCTTCTACCCTCACAAAAAAAGACAGGTTCGTATTCTGTCGAACCGTAGTTTTTTTATGAGTACCCTATGCTCTTCTGTCTTACAACTACTATGCGCCATAATAATAAATAGGGGCTGTGACATTAGTATGCCTCAGCCCCTTAACAATGGAAGCAGCACTTTAACTGCAGCTAGTAACAGGAGTGTGCCCTTCGGAAATAAGAGCGGCTCCAGGAAGATATCACTCAACCTCTACTCAATTCCCGCACTATACTTCTTGGTAATTTTCTTCTCATCAGTGTTTTTCCTCAAGGCAGAATCCTTCTGTCACTTCCGCATTTTTTCGATACGCCTTTTATTATTTTTGAATGGCCTTAAGGATTAGCTTAGTAATCTCCATCAAAACGACTGCGCCAATTGCCAGCCCTAAACAAATCATGATTTGATTGAATCCAAAATAAGCGGGAATCGCAAAAATTTCTCTTAAGCCAGGCAGCAAAGTCAAACTATATAATCCGCCACAGACCACAATCGCCAGTAGAACCATCTTATTTGAAAACAAACCCGCCTGAAACGCTGTTTGAGTATTTGATCTGGCTGGTAGCGTTTGTAGGGTACGGCTTAAAATTAAGGTTGAAAAAGCCATTGCAACTCCCATCTCTGGGGAATACTGCATTCCCAGCCATTGAGCAGTGATTACGCCGCAGGCAATGATAATTCCCCGATATGCAACTGAAATCAACGTCCCCCCAGCGAAAATACCAGCATTGGGATTGACTGGCTGGCGATTCATAATGGTTGGCTCAGCTTTTTCCATTCCTAATGCAATCGCTGGTAGTGAGTCGTTCACTAGATTAATGAACAGTAGCTGCAGTGCGGTAAATGGATTTACCCAGTTTGCAATTAGTGCGAAGATGATTGCAATAATTGCACCCAGGTTTCCAGCGAACAAGTAAGCAATCGCCTTTTTAATATTATCAAAAACGTTTCTGCCAACCTCCACGGCACTAACAATAGAGGCAAAATTATCATCCGTCAAAATCATCGCTGAGGCATCCTTAGCCACATCTGTTCCTGTACCCATTGCAATCCCGATATCCGCCTGCTTCAATGCGGGCGCGTCATTAACACCATCTCCCGTCATAGCGGAGATATGACCCTGCTGCTGCCAAGCCTGAACAATACGGATTTTATTTTCAGGGGAAACCCGGGCATAGACTGTCACCGATGATAAAATGGCAATCAGCTCTTGTTCACTCAAATCATCCAGCTCAGCACCCGTCAGCGCCCGATCTCCCTCTGAAAAAATACCAATATCCTGTGCAATTGCAACAGCAGTTGTCTTGTGATCACCAGTAATCATGATTGTTTTAATCCCCGCACTTTTGGCATCCTTGACGGCTTGAAAAACTTCTTTCCTAGGCGGATCAATCATTGCCAGCAAGCCGACTAGAATCAAGTCGTTTTCATCAGAAAGCGTAATCGCTTCATTTTTTACCGGTTTATAAGCAAAGGCTAGAACCCGCAATGCCCGCTGAGAGAACTGTTCATTTTGCTGTTGCAGCTGCTGCTTCATCTCAGCTGTCAATGGAACGACTTTCCCATTTAATAAAACCTGGCTGCTGCGTGCAAATACAATATCTGGTCCGCCCTTAGTCATTAATAGCAGTTCTCCATCAATGGTATGAAGTGTAGACATCAGCTTCCGGTCAGAGTCAAACGGCAGTTCTGCCATTCTAGGATAGTTTTCCCGTATTTCCTGATAGGGCTGATTACTCAGCTCACTGAAATCGATTAACGCAGTTTCTGTAGGGTCACCAAGTTTGCTGCCGTCTTCAGCGTAGACTGAATCATTGGCCAGAACACTAATTTCCATCAACCGTTTTTCATCTTCTGACCAACTATCAGGCATTGAATTAAAGGTTCCCGTTTGTCCATTTACTAAGTAATAATCCACCACAGTCATTTTATTTTGAGTCAGTGTTCCTGTTTTATCTGTACAAATAATGCTGGCAGAGCCCAAGGTTTCCACTGCCGGCAGTTTTCGGATAATGGCATTCTTTCTTGCCATAGTCTTCGTTCCAATCGACAGAACAATGGTTACAATAGATTGCAGCGCCTCCGGAATTGCTGCAACCGCAACCGCTACAGCAAACATAAAGGCTTGAACGATATCTTCAGTCATATTGCCTGAGCTATTTCCTAAAAACAAACGAGCCAGCTGAATTCCTAGAATAACAAGCGATAAACCTAGAATTGCCAGACTAAGCTTTTTACTAAAGCCGTCTAATCCTTTTTGCAGAGGGGTTTTCGGTTCAACTGCTGACTGCAGCAGCCCTGCTACTTGGCCAATTTCTGTCCGTCCTCCCGTTGCCGTTACTAAAAACTTTCCTCGTCCATACGTAACAATGGTTCCGCTGTGTACCATGTTTATTCGGTCGCCAATCGGCACATTGCTCTGAATTTCTCTTACTTCTTTTTCAACGGGTACAGATTCACCTGTCAGCATACCTTCATCAATTTTCAAAGCACCCGTTTCCAGCAGCCGTCCATCAGCGGGCACGTAGTCTCCAGCTTCTAAAAGAACCAAATCACCGGTGACTAGCTCTTTTGCCGCCACAGTTTGTTCCTGTCCATCCCTTAATACACGGGCATCAGGAGCCGACAAGCTTTTTAATGCCTCCAGCGATCCCTCTGCTTTCTTTGTTTGAACCACACTAACCACTGAGTTAAGGAGCAGAACAGCAAAGATAACCAATGATTCTACATAAGAGCCCATAACCATTTGAACAACGGCCACAATTAATAGAACAATCACCATCGCATCCTTAAAGGTTTCAAAAAACAGCTGCAGGCTGGATTTCTTTTTTGCCTCTTCCAGCTGATTAAAGCCGTCTTCTTCCAGCTTCAATTTGACCTGAGCTGAAGACAGCCCTTTTTCGCTGCTTTCTGTTTCTTTTAGTAATGTACTCAGACTCTGTCGGTAAGCACTCTTTTGCTCTTGTTTGTCAGTCATTCTAATTCCTCCAATAAAGTAATTGTTTAAACTCTGTACGAATCGATTCCAGCAGTCCTACAATGTTCTCCCCTTTCTAAATCAAAAGAGACCTGAGACAAGTAGTGTTTTACTTGTCTCAGGTCTCACCATTTCATACAATACCAGAAGACCATCTTCATGGTCGACTTACTGTTGATATTATCGCAGCATACTTCTACTGCTGGTTACTCCCCCGAGGGAATCATTCGATTGATAATCAGTTTACCTGAACAGAAATAGTTTTGCAAGTAGTCTGTTTAACAATTTTTCATAAGGTATAAATTTTCCTCTCCATAACAAGCGCTACATCAGAAGATGGGTTAGCCTAAACAGCTTAGGATAATTCCGATTGGTTCACCTGCCAGCGGGAAAATGACTTACTTGGCAGTACTAAAAAGATAAACATAATAATTGGTCCAAAGAACGGTATGATATACAGTAGAATCCACCAGTTGCTCCTGTTCGTATCATGGAGACGGCGTGCCCGAACAGTAAAATTAGCTAGCCAGACAGCAAAAGACAACCCCATAAAAATAAATGCATAAATGTTTAATTTCGTAAACTCCTGCGTATCAAAATTATAATACTGAGTAATATTTGTCAGCAAACCATAAATAAACAACACAAGATAATTCAGTAGCTGCGGCCACCAATATTGCCCTCTAGTCGCTCTGGCATCCATCACTGTGATATTGCTCCAATATTCTTTATATGCCTGTATCATTGTGAATCCCCCCTTGAAAATAACATATCATCATTTTCAAAGGAGCTCAATTAATAGGCTTAACAAGTTTGGACGATAAGTAAATGCCCAACTTTTCTTTCTCTAAAATTCGGTTATTCGTTCCGCTAGCATCACTTTCTAAGTGCTAAAAAAACTAAGCGTTAAAGTTTTGGGAAATGAGATGAACTACCTCAAAAATAGGAGAAGCTCCAGATGTGTATCAATCAGCAGCTACTCGGTTTCCTTGTAGTGTTTCTTGATAATTTTCATATGCGTCTTCTTAGTGCTGAGAAATACAGTTAGAGACGAGCTGATATTGAACAGTACTTGCTTAGTTCCCGGTATGTAACACTTTTGCCTCGTCCTTTATTTGCCTATTCTATTTGGCAATAACGGAGTTAAGGGAGAGCTATAAGAATTTTTTGCTACCCCAAAATTACTTGAACCTTTCTTTCTTTTTTTCCGAAAACAGTTCTCTATAGTTTTTTCTGCATAGAGAACTACAATAATAAGCAACCCCAAACTGTTTCATCCATTACAAATATTTGCCTATTTTTTAGCTAATCCTGCTCACCATGCATTTGGTTAAAGATGAATACAGAAACAATTTCTTCAAAAATAAACTGAAAGGAGCTGTGACATTAGTATGCCTCAGCCCCTTAACACCGGATAAACGATGTTTCAGCTTATTTTTTCATGACTAAACCCTTCCATCCCATTATTGACTTTGGCCAGCTGAGTACTTTTATTCCTTAATAGCGGCTAATTTGATGCTGCAATACTGACTGGTTACCTTCAACAATGGCCCAATCAACAAAATACCAACTAAAGGTCCCAACATTAGTTTGCCTCCTAAAAGCATACCGCTTATAAAACAGATTAAATCAAGCACAATTCGAACTTTGGCTAAATCAATCATTCGCTTGCTACTCAACGCAAAGCACAAAGCAATATAGCTCTCTTTGCCAACATTTGCTGCAGCTGCCATTCCTGATCCGATACCAATAAATGAAACTCCTATAAGTACAAGAAGTAATTTAAAAGGAAAAGCTAGTTCTGGAAAAGCTGCCTGACGAATGACTAAATCTGTGCAAATACTTGTTGCTATTGGATTCAACACAGTTGCCGGCCCCAGCTCCTTCTTATCAATAAAGAAAACCAGTACCAAACAGCAGCTAGTCACTAGTAAAGAAGCTTGTCCAACTGTTAGCGACAGCTTATCAGCTATTCCTTCCCATAATACACCTAATGCATCCGCACCCAAGCCCGTAAGTACACATAATCCTACGCCAATACCGACTATGGAAGATCCGGCTATTGAAACAAAATACCGTATTATTCGCTTCATTAATCTAAATCTGTACCATCAGAAGCAATAACCTTTTTATACCAATAAAAAGAATCTTTTCTGATACGGCGGCATTCTTTCTCATTTTCATCAGTACGGTCAACATAAATTAACCCGTAGCGTTTCTTGTAACCATTGCTTGTAGATAGTAAATCAATTGCCGACCAAGGCATATAACCGATAACCTCTACGCCAATATCCATAGCGCGTTTCGTTGCTTGTATATGCTCTCTTAGATAGTCGATGCGATAGTCGTCGTGAACTTTTTCATCTTCGGTTAATTCATCATAAGCACCAAGCCCATTTTCAGTAATCATAAAAGGAATTTTATAGCGTGTATAAAGGTCACGGTAGACATATTCCAAGCCGATAGGATCGATTGCCCAATCCCAGTCCGTTGTCCGAAGCTCAGGATTTGAGCACATTTGGTAGAAACCGGGATGGGTTTCAAAGCCGGACATTTCGCCTTTTTTACCGCTTAGATTATAGCCCGACCAGCTTCTTTCAGCACCTTCCGGACATGCATGTGCACACTGACTATCATAATAATTGATTGCAAAGAAATCGGAAATATTCTCTGCAAAAAATGCTTCGTCTCCATCTTCTATCTCAGGTGCAAGCCCTGCCTCTTTCAAATAGTTAAGTGCTGCAACATTATAGTACCCCTTAAAGTAGACATCTAGATAATAGGCATTTCTCAAATCATTGGCATTCAATGCTGCCAGCTGATCTTCCGGCTTACAAGTTCTAGCATAAACCGGCGCATACCCTAAGGCAGGTCCAGCCAATCCGCCAGCCTCATGAATATATTTTACTGCTGTTGCCTGTGCTAAGTTCATATGATGATTAATTTGATAACGCAATTGATTATTATTCTGATATTCAGGAAGAACATAACATTTTTGTGTCCAGTACTGGACAATGATACTTTGCTCATTTAGAGTAATCCAATACTTGATGTCATCCTTAAATTCATTCACGACATATTTAGCAAAAATTTCAAAATCCTTAACAACTTCTCTCGAAAGCCAGCCCCCATATTTTTCGACCAACGCCCAAGGCAAGTCATAGTGATACAGCGTAGGTATTGGTTCAATCCCATTTGCTTTCAGTTCAGCAATTAAGTCACGATAAAATTGAACCCCAGCTTCATTTACTTGATCGCCGCCATTTGGAAAAATACGTGTCCAGGCAATGGAAAAACGATAGCTTGTAAAACCCATCTCCTTAAATAAAGCAATGTCTTCTTTATACTTATGATAATGATCACTGGCAACAGAAGCATCAGCAAAGCCGTACATTTCGTGTCGCTCCTTATTAATGATATCTTGCTGAGACAGCCCTTTACCATCTGCTTGTGCTCCGCCCTCCACTTGATAGGCACTAGTTGCTGCTCCCCATAGGAAGTCTTTTGGAAATTCTTTTTTCATTATATTTTCTCCTCATCTTTTTTATAAAAAAACTGAAGGATGAGTCAATAACGGACTGCTTCAGATTTCTGACTATTCTTTAGTCCAACTGGTCAATAAATGTTGTATCACCAATTGTTTCAATTGAATATTTATCGTTCTTATACGTCAGTGTGGTCACACTGCAATTGGCAATTTTTTCGCCTTTATACTCGCCTGGAGCAACTACTTCTAAAAGAATGGGGATCAGCCCTCCAGAAGAGACAACGAGCACATTGCCGCCACCCTTGCGTTGCGCTTCTTCAAGCATTTCTGTCATTACTTTCTCAGCGCGTTCTTCCATTTCACCGTAAGTTTCTGCTGCTTGCTCAGGATCAACCTCAGCGACTTTATCAGCCAACTCCTGCTCTGTCAGTGTTTCCTTTAAAAAATCCCACAATTCATCACTATCTGTCGGATAATCTAACTCTAAGGCTTCGGCTACAGCTATATTCATCGCATCGTTGGATTGACCTTCAAAGCTACCAAAGTTTTTTTCTCTGAAGCCCTTAAGCTCGGTAACTTCAGGCACTTCAGCACTATTTTCATTTAGTATTAATTTAGCGGTATTTTTTTGACGAGCCAAGTCACTAGAAAATGCTGATGAAAATTTAACATCTTTTAGTCCCTCGCCTACTGCTGCTGCTTGAGCCTCACCGGTCTCTGTTAACGGGCTGTCACTATATCCTTGTACCTGATTCATCGTGTTGAACCAGGTTTTTCCATGTCTAACCAGATAAATCCTAATTTCTTCTGTCTTTTCTTCTGTATCTTTTGAGGCAGTTGTTTCTTTTGTAGCAGCACTGCTGCACCCTGCTATTAGAAAAATTGCTGCTATTGCCAGCCAAACTGTTTTTTTCACTTTTATCCCCCTTTACTATAGCTACTCATGTTCTATTACTATTTCAAAAAGATCAATCAATTCACGAGTCATTGTCACCTCGCTGGAAATAGTCATAAGATGATCCTGTGCATGAGTGAATAAGAGACACGGTTCATAACTCTTACCCGCTGCTTCATTTTGAATCACTGCCGTTTGCGATTGATGAGCCAACACGATATTCTTCTTTGCTTCAGTCAAACAAGCTCTTGCACCGACAAAATCTTTCTGTTTCGCACATTGCACTGCTTCCTGTGCCTTTGTCCGACCATTTCCTGCATGTAGAATAATCTGCATAGCTACTGAAATCAATTCATTTTCTTCTTCAACTTGTTTTTTATGTTCCATCTACTTTCACCTCATCAATTTTACGAAATTACTTCTGCACCAGCAGTCACTTCCTGTGTCTGTTCCTTTATTGCTTCTTTCTCAGCTTTTACCTCTTCTGCCAGTAATTCTTTCTCATATACTTTGAAGAATGGATACCAAATGGCTAAATAAATTAGGAACAGTACTATATACCAAATAACAGCTCGAAAATCCTTAGTTAAAATTACACTAGAAACCGGTGCTGGAATTTGTGCAAGCTGCATCAATTCAGACGGGATATTGAGCAGACCGCCTCTCATTGCAAACCAAACGACGCAGCTTCCCACAATTGAATTAATCCACATTGGCATCATCAATAAAGGATTCATAACGATTGGTGTACTGAAAGCAATAGGTTCATTGATATTAAATAGAGATGGACCAATACAGATACGTCCAAGGGTTTTTAATTTTTTTGCTTTGGAAAAACACATTAACAAATTCAAAGTAAGGGTCGCTCCAGTCCCGCCCATCATAATCAGACCAATACTGTAAACTGTCTCATTTGTCACTATATTTAGCGGGCTATTTCCTTGCTGAACAGCTAATGTGTTAGCCGCAATCCCAGCTATAAAAATTGGGTTTTGAATTGCTGACCATAACCATGTAGAAATCCCCATAGAATAGAAAAATGCTGGTATCAATACTAAAAGAATCAGCCCCGGAAGAGATTGTCCAAAGTTCTGTATCGGTTCAAACAAGCTTAAAATTACTTGGAAAATATCAATTTTCATTCCAAATATGAGTGTTGACCACAATGCTAAGCTCAAAAAAATGGGAATGATGTTATTAATCCATTCAATAATAAAGTCCGGAAGCTCGCTGTTTTGAAATAGCTTTAACTTGCTGTAAAAATGAAAAATGACACTGACAACCGCCCCGGTAATCACACCAATTAAAATACCAGTAGGACCAATGCGTCCCATATCATAAACTCCTTCTTCTGATGCAATTGGATGGAGACTCATCATCAGAGAACAAATTGAAACAATTCCAGCAGTAATTGAATACCCGGGATGCTTGAATTTTTCCATGTATTGATTTGCTACCATAAAAGCTGCAATTAATCCAATCATTCCAAAAGAATAATTTGATATGTTTCCAAGATCAGGCAGTTCTTGAATGTATGAACGGAAAACATTGTAGAAAAATACGATTGATCCAGTCATGATGAACGGAATTAACTTTTGCATTGCACTGGAAAGTCCAGCGACAGCAGGCTTTTGTGTTAGAACCTTGGCTTTCGGTGCAAAAGAATTTGCCAGCCAATCCATAAATTTTTTCATTATTGCTCCTCCTTTTCTAAAAAATCAGCCCTTTAACTTCTGAATAGCAAAGTCGATTAGCCCATCACCGTCCAGCATACCGTAAATATCTTGGGGAATAACATCGACCACAACATTGTAAGGCGCTGCCTGCTCTGTCATTTCTTCTTTGAATGCTGCGTAATGTGGACCTAATAATAAAATGTCAATAGAATCTAAATATTGAGCGATTTCACTTTCACTTCGTGCTTCAATAGTTCCAGATATCCCTCTTTTTTTGGCAGCTTTCCTCGTTTTTTGTGCCAAAAAACCACTTGACATTCCCGCACCACAGCAAAGCATCATATTGATTGTTTCCATAATTAATACCTCCCATTTTTCAGCAGCTTTCCGTTTTGACCAGCTGCTTTTCTGTACCTCGATTATTTCTTTTTTCCGGCTTTTTCTCAACTGAACATTTGCACTCCCCTAGTGCAAATTTCTATTTAAAATCGCTTTCATAACAGCTATACTAAATTAAAGATACTTATCAGAAAGGGACTGTCCCAAATGAAAAAAAAGCAGGAACAACTTTTAACTTTTTTACTTCAACAAAAGCAACCTACATCCTCCAGAGTTTTGGCGAATGTTTTAGATGTTTCTATACGGACAGTCAAAAATTATGTTTCTGAGCTAAATCATACTGGCAGTCAACCGTTGATTTTTTCGTCAAATCTTGGCTATACAGTAAACCGCGATTACGCCCGACAGCTGCTTAACAAAAAAAAAGATACAGGGAATTTGCCCCAAACTTATAAAGAGAGAGCCTTCTATATTATAAAAAAAATCCTAATTGATCATCAGCAGCTGGATACATTTGATTTAACAGAAGAATTATATGTCAGCTATTCCACTTTAAAAGGGGATATTTCACGGATGAACAAGTCTTTTGAAAAATATAATGTACGGTTCGCGATAAAAAATGATTTGATTCAAATCAGTGGGGAAGAAAAAGAGAAGCGGCGGTTAATATCATATATTATTTTTGAAGAGATGCCTTATCATTTTATGAATCAGGAGATTTTAAAGCAGAATTTTGCTCCAGAAGATGTGGTTAAGCTATCTATTATTATCCAAGCTACCATGAAGGAATCTAACTACCATCTAAATGATTTTTCCTTCATGAATTTGATGCTCCATCTGCTGATTCTGATAGAATCCGTTCGAAACGGAAAATCTTTGGTTTCCAGAGACTGGTTCAGCTCATGGCTGAGGCAAGATAAAGCACAGCTTGTTACCTGTCTCATTGAAGAGCTGGAAAACTCCTTTGATTTGCAGTTGAATGAACTGGAAAAAGAAGAAATACACATGCTTTTTCAAGCAAATGCCAACTACATTCCATCGAACAACATTAAAGAGCTGGAGCAGATTGCCGGCGCCGATATACTAACTGCGATGAATACAATCCTTCATAATGTCCATCAAACTTTTGGCATCAACTTAAGTAGCGAAAGTTTTATTGTTCCGTTTGCACTACATTTAAGTGGTTTATTCTCAAGAGCAAAACAAGATTCGTTCCTAAAAAATCCGATGTTGGAATCATTAAAAAAGGATTATCCGATTGTGTATGATATTGCTATATTTATTTCTCTACAGCTAAGCGAACATTTTGATATCAAAATTACAGAGGACGAAAGCGCCTATATCGCTTTGCATATTGGTGCAGAATTAGAAGGACAAAAACGGAATTTTTCAAAGATAAGGACTGTTGTTTTATGTCCTAAATACATGAAGCTTGATGAAAAGCTCTATAGCAGGCTTTCACAGCATTTTGGTAATGATTTAAATATTCTAGCTGTTGTTTCTCAGCTCTCTGAAAGCGAGACACTCACTTTTGATTTACTAATTACAACAGTGCCTGTTCCAAAAACCGGAAATTATAAAATACTAAATATTTCTCCATTTTACACGGAAGAACAACGGCTCATGCTTATTAGCGAAATCGCAACTATACGATTAAATCAAAAAAAACAAATTCTAAGCAAAAATTTTGATGCCTACTTTAGTAAAAAATTCTTTTTTACTGATTCTAATGCAGAGCAGCCGGCTGCATTGATTAAGCAGATGTGTCTTTCTCTTGAAACAGAAGGAATTGTTACAGAAGAGTTTTACCCTCACGTTTTGGAAAGAGAAAATGCTTCTTCTACTGCTTTTGACTCAATTGCTATTCCTCATTCAGTTTATATGGATGCAGCAAAAACAACTATTGCTGTTTTAATTAATCCAAATGGGATTAATTGGAATGGACACAAAGTATTTGTGATATTACTGGCAGCTATCAACGACTTGGATAGGCAATGCTTTACAGATATTTATGAAGCACTAGTATCACTTTTCGACTATCCTGAAGTTTACTCAGAGCTTCGTTCCGTAAAGAGTTTTGAGGAATTTCGATTATTCATTCAATCCAAAGCAAAAAAAGGGGGGTGACATTTCTATGTCTTCCCCCTTAAAGCGAAATGAACAGCATTTCATAAGTAGCTTTATAACAAAAAGATAGGTTCGCTAAAAATAGCATAACTTTTCTTATTTCTTCTCAATGCCTCAGATGACTCCACATCTTATTTAACTGCTGATAATTATTTTATTTTTAATACCTCTAAAGTTGCTGCTAGTTGATTAACCGGTACCTGCCCTGGTGCTGATGCCTTCGCCGCTGCACCAAAAGTTGCATCCGAGCCAAACACCTGACCAGATACGCGGCTGACCATTCCTAAAGCACCCATTGACATCGTAATCAGCGGACGATCAGAGTATAAACGCTTCATTTCTTCTGTTGCTGCTAATAAGGTTAGAACATCTGCTGATGTTTGGGGCATCACTGCAATTTTACAGATATCTGCTCCCTTATCCTGCATTGCTCTTAAACGTTTGACAATCTCTGCTTTCTCTGGCGTAGCATCGAAGTCATGGTTACACATCACAACCCTCACGCCTTGCTTGTGTGCTTTATCAATTATGTTTTCAACTTCACGCTCTGGCATGAACAGCTCCACATCCAGCAAGTCTGCTTGCCCCTGTTCAAGTATGTTCGTATAAATAGTAAAGTAATCTGCCTCTGGCAATTCCAGCTCGCCGCCTTCTTTTTTTGTACGGAAAGTAATTAATAACGGTTTATTTAATAGACTGTGTACTTCTTTTGACAGCTGCGCTGCTTTCCCGGCTTCTGTTACTTCTTCATAAAAATCAATACGCCACTCAACAATGTCGCAATCCAGCGCTGCTACCTGTTTTGCTTCATGAATAATCTCTTCTTTTGTTTTTCCAACAAGAGGAACAATTATTTTAGGAGTACCTTCACCAATAACCACATTTCCTACTTTTACTGTCTGCATACGTAAATGCTCCTTTCTACAACAGTGTTAATTCACTTCTGCATTTGTTTGACCAGCTGACAACTCTGCACCTGTACTGCTGGTATCAATAGTTTGACGATAACGGATAAAGATGACGATTGCAAGTAAAAATCCAATCCCGGCAATAATCGTATCAAATAGCATAATTCCCCGCGGATTACTGCTGGCAATTCTTCCGGCAGCTACTGGAATCGCAAAAGAAGCAATACTTCCAAATGTGTAGAAAATTCCAGTAATTGTTCCTTTACCAGCTGGGAACATTTCCCCCATAACAGTTAGTCCCAGCTGCATAACGCCGCCCGCTGCAAAGAAGCCGACAAAGACAGCCCCTACTGTTAGAACCATTGGCGAAGGAAACAGCCACATAGCTGTGATTGAAAGAAACGACATCAGTGTATACGGCAGGACTAGATTGACTGGGCGAACCTTAGCCGCAACAACAGCTGTAACCGCCACACATACTAGAGAACCTGTAGAATAATAAGAGACTAATAATTTCGCTGCATTTTCAGACATCGACGCCACCTCTTCACCATATAGTGAAATATACTGGCTAATCAGATAAAACGTTGCCTGAGAAATAAATCCGTAAATAACAAACGCTACACCTTCAATTTTCATATTCGGTTTACTTTTGAATTTTGTAGCAGTAACCGGTTCTGGTTTAGCAGTACCTTCTGCTTTATTATCAGCATCTGGAAATGGTAATTTCAGCAGGAACACTGCGTTCAGTGCCAATAATAGAATACAAACGATAAAGGACCAGCCAAACCATAAGCCGCTGCTGCCTAAGAAAGCAATAATAAACGGCAGTGCAAACTGACCAATCTGAACAGCCGCTTTAATCAGAACATTGGCAGTTCCAGCTGTTTTAGGAAAGGATTCCATCAGCGCAGGATACGTACCAGAATCCAGACAAGAGTTGGCGATTCCGGCTACTACACCAAAAATCATTGCAACTAGTACGCTTGGGCTGAATAGTATGCCAACAAAGAACAGAACATAAACCAGCATCCCCAAGTACACAAACGGTTTACGGCCAAACTTGTCCGACAGCCAGCCGGAGATCAAAATAGCGACTAGACGGCCAATCCCTAACATTGCTACAACACTGGATACTCCTTCAACATTGGTATTCCACTGAGCGGCCAAGGCATCCTTGTTCTGCATGATAATCAAAACACCCATCCCGTGGACGATGTAGTTGATATAAAGAGCAACCGCTGTAGGCATATATTTGTTTTTCATCTTTTCTCTCCTTAGTCCTTAAATAATAACTCTCTAATATAATCGACAGGCATGTCTTCTCCTGTAAATAGTTTGAAGGCCTCTGCCCCTTGATACAGCATCATACCCAAACCATTGATTACTTTTTTCGCGCCATTATCTTTGGCAAATTTTAATAATTTTGTCTCTTTCGGAATATAAACCACATCGAAAACGACCAAATTTTCATGAATCATTTCTGGATCATTAATTAGGCTTTCCTTTTCCAACGGCTTCATTCCTACGCCTGTTCCATCGATATAAATTGCACTTTCAGCAATTGATTGTTTAAATGCTGCCTGATTCTTTAGAGAGGTTAAGGTTGCAACACAATCAGTATTTTCGTTGATTTTTTTGACCGTTTCTTTGGCATTTTCAAAGGCAGCATCTTCAATATTGAAAATACGCAGCTCCTTCACGCCATCAAGTGCTGCCTGAATAGCAATTGCTGTTCCTGCCCCACCAGCTCCTGTCATCGTTACAATCTGGTCTTTTACCTCTACACCTTCTTCTTTCAATGAACGCATCGCACCTGTACCGTCGGTAATATGCCCGACCAGATGGCCTTTGCCATCCTTATTCACAACGGTATTGACCGCTCCACACAGCTTAGCTGCAGGAGACAGCTCATCCAGATAAGGGATAATTGCCTGTTTGTTTGGCATAGAAACGTTTGAACCGCGAATTCCTAGTGCCCGAATTCCCTGTACTGCATCCTTCAGCTCTTCATTGCCGACTTCAAACGCCAGATACGCGTAATCCAAACCTAGCTTAGCAAAAGCTTCATTATGCATTGTTGGAGACAAGCTGTGTCTGATAGGTGTTGCGATTAAGCTAATTAATAAGGTATGTCCATCCAATCTTTCTGTCATGCTCAGTTCCTCACTTGTTGTTTTATTTTTTAACTGCCAGCAGTGTTGCTGACTGCTGACAGTATATTCCTAGACTACGTGAAATGTCTGTTCCTTGTTTGCAGCTGAGCTTCTACTCATTCTGCGTTCTGCTTTTTCAATTGTTTTTAAGATATCACGGGCTTCTCTGGTTCCTTCCATGATTCGTCTTGCTACCTTGCTATCGCCGATATTAACTAATTCTGTTTCATTTTCCAGTGCATATTGCTGCAGCTCCGGCAGCAGCGGCGCTTCTGCCCGCATCCCCAGACAAACAAAACCTAAATCAAAGAATAATTCTTTTATCTCACCATTCGGCAGCTCTACTGTGAAATGATCTTTGCTTACCTGAGTAAGCTTCGTTGATGTATAAACCTGAACATCATAGTCTCTAACAATTTCCATCATCGCCAGCTTTGTAATCAAATCAAGATCTTTGCCCAGTTCCGGCTGCATCTCTACGATACTCACCTTTTTAGCGCCGCGTTCTGCATAGTACTCAACCACGTCCAGTCCAACAGCTCCGCCGCCAATCACAACTACTTCTTTGCCTTCAAATTCCTGAAAGTTATCCATATTATTCAATAAATCGAAAATGGAAAAGACCTGACGGCTCTCGTCCGCTAACACTTCATGCAGTCCATTAATCGGCGGAAGCAATGGCGTTGCACCAGTGGCATTTACAATAACATCTGGATTGCTTCCATGGATATCCTCCATCGTAAAACGGTGATTCAAATGAATGGTTAGGTTATCCAGCTCCGCACAGCGGTTTTTCAAATAGATAATAAAATCATCAATTCGTTTTTTGTCAGGGAAACGTGCAATTTCATGCCCTAAACCACCTAAATAGCTTTTTTGCTCATACAGTTCGACTTCCACACCAATCTCGGCAGCTGTAGCCGCTGCTTCCAAGCCAGCTGTACCGCCGCCAATGACAACCATTTTCATTGGATTTTCTATCGGCTGTTCCTTGTACTGATCTTCATAGTAAAGGTCAGGGTTAATGGTACAGCGGATAGGACGGGATTTATTGATGCGGTGATCCGCACACCCGATGTTGCAGGAAATACATTTTCTTAACAAGTGCTCCTGACCGCTTTCAACCTTGCTAATCCAGTTTGGCTCAGCAATCAGCCCTCGGCCCATTGCCAATAAGTCAGCGTCGCCATTTTCCAGTATTTCTGCCGCCCGCTTCGGGCTGCGAATATTACCAGAGGTTACAATAATCTTTTCAGGATAGCGCTCTTTCACTGCCTTTGCCATATAAGAACGCCAGCCGTCTTCAAGATTCATCTTATCAATCTGGTACTGTAAATTATCGTTTAAAGCAGCAGAAACATTTAAAATGTCTACGTCATCAACAAAATAGTTTAAAATGTCAATAGAATCCTCTAGTGTATTGCCGCCCTTTAAAAGCTCGTCTGCACTAAAGCGCAGCGAAATTGGGAAGAAGGGCCCTACAGCTTTGCGGACAGCCTCGACAGCCAGCTTGGCAAATCGCGCCCGATTTTCTGCTGTGCCGCCGAATTGATCTGTACGTTTATTGTACAAAGGAGACAAAAACTGACTCAACAGATAAGAATGTCCGGCATGAATCTCCACACAGTCAAAGCCAGCTTTCTGTGCTCTTGCAGCTGCTTCGGCGTATTTATCTATAATGGTATAAATTTCCTCTTCGGTTAGCGGTCTTGGCGCCGGATTACCTGTTTTACTTGGAACATTGGAGGAGGATACAGCCTGTACGCCATTCAGACGCAGCCCATATGCTGAAGCTCCGGCATGATTAATCTGAACAGAGGTAGCAGCGCCATAGGCATGCATCGTTTCATTAAACTTCCATAAACCTGGTATGTACTGGTCATTATCAATTCGAAGCTGGGAAGTTCCATTTGTTCCCATTGGATAGTCAACACAGACATTTTCTAGCGTAATCATCCCTGTGCCGCCCTTGGCTCTTTGTTCGTAGTATGATAAGTGTTCTTTATTAAAGGTTCCGTCCATGTTGGCAAAATTCGTCCCCATAGGCGGCATAATCACTCGATTTTTTAATGTCAGACGCCGAATCGTCAACGGTTCAAAAATTGCTTGATACTTATCCATAGTTGTCCTTCTTTCTTCAAATTCATTGTTTCACAATCTAGTCACCTATAGTTTAATACAGCTATTCCATAAAAACTAATACTTTATTTCCTGATAATTAATCAATTTTTTTTATCAATAATCAAAAAAAAGAAGTGACATTCACATGCCTCCTCCTTTAAAACTTGAATATACAGTGTACCCAAAACTACCTTACTTTCTAAAGAAGTAGTTTTGAGGCATAAGGCGGAACAGCTCTATCACATCCGCCTCAGTTATTCACTTACCTTTATCTGTAATACCTGACCTTCCTTATTCATCGCTTTATACCGAACAGCAATCACTATTGTTGCCCCCAATCCGATTAACGTCAGGACGGCATCGTACCAGAAGACTAGCTGAATATCCTTCTCTGCCATCACTCCAGTTAGGTAGGGCGTAATCATTACGGAAACCGAAGTTGCCAAGGAGTATAAGCTGGTAATCCTTCCTTTTTTCTGCGGAAAAAATTCTAAAATCAGCGCTAGCCCTAGCTGCCAGATACCTCCTGCAGCGAAAACACCTACACAGAGAGCGGCAATTACAACAACAATAAAGCTTGGATATAGATTCATGTAAATAAGCGCTAAAGCGGTAATCCCTGTACAAAAAACCATTAAAGCGGCAATATTAACCCCCTTTTTAACAATTGCAGAGGTTAAAAAAACGGAGACAAAGGAACCGATACTGTAGATACTAACAAAAGTCAGACTGTCCTGCTGATTAGCAATTCCTGTTTGCTCAGCAAAGGTTGGAATCCACAGGATAAAAATATTAAACATTGAAACGGACACAAAAGAGAAGGCCATCAATGCAACCCCATCAATTTTAAAACTGGCTTTTGAGGTACAGAGCTGCTGTGCCTCCACCAGTGTTTCCTCGTCTTTTTGTTTTGACAAATCAATAGTAGACAATGGGGGAAATGCTTGAAACCATAAGAAAATAACATTTAAGAATAAACAAACAATACATAAAACAAACGGCCAGCCGTAATAAAGCTCCTCAGTAATGATGACTCTAGTCATCAGCGGCAGCAGAAACTGTCCCAACGAAATAAAGGCTTTATTCAACACGCTTAATGAGCTGTTGTCTTTCTCGCTGGGGTAAGACTCTACCAGTGTTGGATAGGTACTAGTGTCCAAAAAGGCATTGCTGAAGCCGCCAAACAAGGCAATGACCATCGCAGTTTGATAATTTGTGCTCAGCAGCATACCGGAAAAGAAAATAAAATATGAGAAAATCGCAATCATCACTGTTTTTTTACGTCCAAAGCGGTCAGAAAAATAACCAGAGAAATATAAGCTGATAATTCTGCCCAGTCCAATGGCACTGATAACTAAGGTTACCTGAGCAGTGGAAGCCTGCCATTGCTTCGCCAGTGCTGACATATTCTGGGAAATGATAATCGCTGCCATTCCCTGAAAAATATAATTAAAATACAAGCCTGCAACCAGCGGCAAGTACCGGTGTTTCCCGTTTATAGCCCTTCCTTTTGTGATGTTTTTCACTTTATATCCCACTTTCTTTTTCAATTCCTTTTTATTACATAGGATAACCCATTTTTTTGAAAAATACTAATGCTTTTTTGACCAGCAAATGATAAACTTCATTTATCATTACATAGGAAGTGATCCAATTATGAATCTGAGACATCTTGAATACTTCATCGCTCTTGCTGAATCAGAGCATATGCGCCTAACTGCTGAACAGTTAAATACCTCACAGCCAAACATCAGCCACGCCATTTCCATGCTGGAAGAAGAGCTTGGCGCAAAGCTTTTTGAAAAAAAGGGCCGCAACATCTACCTTACAAGATACGGGAAGCTGTTTTATCAACATGCAGTTTCCGGACTCCAACAACTCTATACAGGAAAACGCCTCATTCAGGAAATGGTGGATCCTCAGACAGGACATATTCAGCTGGGCTTTATTTATACGATGGGGTCTATTTTAGCTCCTCAGCTGACCAAGGATTTTCTAAGTATAGAAGAAAACCACAAAATTCAGTTCAACTTTTCTCAGGGAAACTCTCTTGATATTCTGGAACTGTTGAAAATAGATGAGATTGACATTGCCATCTGCTCCAAGGTCGCTGAAGATCCATCAATACAATTCAACCGTCTGGTCCAGCAGGAAATTGTCGTTGTCGTTCCAAATAAACATCCTCTCGCAGATAAAGATGAGGTTTCCTTAAAGGTCCTAACACAAGAAGCCTTCATCTACTATAATAAGCAAAGCGGCATCCGCCCTTATATTGACGAGGTGTTGGCAGCCCAGCAAATCAAACCGAAGATTGTTTTCGAAGCGGAGGAAGACCATAGTATTCTGGGATTTGTCGGCTGTGATTATGGTATTGCTATTATGCCGGATATTCCTTCAATCTCAGCCTACCCAGTCAAAAAATTACAGATTTCAGATACACTGCTGCCGCGCTATATTTATCTTGCTACAAAAAAAGACCGTAAGATGACACCGGCAGTCCAGCGCTTCTATGATTACTGCCAGCAATCCGCTCAATATCTTATAGAAAATTAAAGCTGAGCTAAAAGTGTTTTGCTTCAAGAAATAAGCCGGACTACACTAAAAATGGTTCCATACACATTTTCAGTGTAGTCCGGCTTATTTTCAAAGAGACAGCTTTGAGACTACCGTTTATTCAGGTTTTAGGAGTAGAAAAAGTTGAAGATTTTTATGTCCCACTCCTGTTCGTCTTACCTACGCTTCTTACAGCCGCCCTCTCACCATTTTATTAAGCCAAACAGATTTTTTCATACCTCTCTGAAAAAGCTGACCTAAAAAATAGACATAATCCCCGTATACTACAACTATAGTTTCTGTTAAACAAATCAAATACACTTCTATTTTTCTATATCGGACAGCAAAGCTATGCTTCCTAGATAGAATAAGTAGGCAGACTATATAAAATTATAGGGGGGAACAAATGATGAAATGGCATAATCTTACAATAGAAAAAACGACACAAGAATTAAACGCAGCAACCACAGGTCTTACGAAGCAGCAAAGGCAACACAAGCTGCAGCAGGAAGGGGAAAATATTCTTAGTGAAAAGAATCAGCTGAAGACCTGGCAGAAAGTCGGAAAGCATTTTACCGATTTACTGATGCTGGTCTTAATGGGCGCTGCTTTTCTCAAGGGAATAACCGGCAGCTATGCAGAAATGGGCATCATCCTTGCAGTAGTTGTTATCAACGGCTTAATCGGCTATTTTCAGGAAAGAAAGGCAGAGGAATCCTTGAACGGTTTAAAGCAAATGATGGGACAAGAGGCCGTCGTATTGTCCGAAGGAGGCCGACAAACCATTCCTTCTACTCAATTAGTTACAGGGGATATTGTTCTGCTCCATGCTGGAGATGTCGTCCCGGCAGATATCCGTATTCTGGAAACCCATGAGCTAATCATCGAGGAATCTGCCTTAACTGGTGAATCTTTACCAGTAGAAAAACAAACCGAGGAATTACCAGCAGATACGCCTTTAGGAGACAGAAGTAATCTGGCTTTTTCAGGCACACTCGTTCAAGCTGGTTCAGGTAAAGGTATCGTAGTAGAGACTGGCGATAAAACTGAGATTGGTCAAATTAATGCTGCACTACAATCCGTACAAAAGCAGACCACACCACTAATTAGAAAAATGAATCAGCTGAACAAACAGATTTTTAAAGGCTTGATTTTCTTTATCTTATTTCTGGTATTCTTTACAACCTTTAGATACGGAATGGATTTGAACCTGATTCTCTCCGCCAGTATTGCCCTGATCGTTGCAGTCATTCCTGAAGGTCTGCCGGCAGTTCTTACCATGATTCTTTCCATGGGCGTCAAGGAAATGGCACAGGAAAAAGCAATTGTTAAAAGTATGCCTGCTGTAGAAACACTCGGTGCGATGACGGTCATCTGCTCAGATAAAACAGGAACACTAACCAAAAATGAAATGACCGTCGTTGACCTGGTATTGCCCAAAGATATGGAAAAAACACAGGCGGAAGCTCAGCTGGCTGCTATTATGAACAACTGTCAGGAGCTAAAGCTCAATGAGGAGCAAACCATTGAAGAGTTGAGCGGCAATCCTACAGAGCTGGCTTTACTGAAATATGCAGACAGCTTTTCAGCTCCTTTACTGGCGAAGCTGGATAAAATTCCCTTTAGTTCTTCCTACAAGTACATGGCCACCCTGCATGAAGCATCAACAGAAAACCATGTTATTTATATCAAAGGCGCACCAGAGGTTCTTCTTCAAAAAGCGGAATTAACCCCTTCAGAAAAAAGCTACTGGGAAAAAGAAGCTGCGGAGATGGCTCAAAATGGCCGCCGGGTTCTTGGCTTAGCTGTAAAATATCTTCCAGTGAATGAGGAGCTTTCCCACGAAAGCCTGGAAAATCTGACGATGGCTGGCTTAACTGGAATTATTGATCCACCGAAGGAGTCAGCCGTACAGGCTGTCAGAGAAAGCCTGCAGGCGGGTATCTCTGTAAAAATGATTACTGGTGACCACAAAGATACCGCTCAAGCCATCGGCAAACAGATTGGACTGCGTCACACCTCGCATGTTTTGGAAGGCAGGGACATTGATCACCTGACCGATGAAGAGCTTCAGAAGCAAGCCACAGCAATCGATATTTTCGCCCGGACAACACCCGAGCATAAGCTGAGAATCGTTACTGCCCTACAGAAAAACGGCGAAGTAGTTGGTATGACAGGTGATGGCGTCAATGATGCCCCTGCTTTAAAAAAGGCAGATATTGGTATTGCTATGGGAATCAAAGGCAGCGAAGTAAGTAAACAAGCAGCAGATATGGTGCTGGCCGATGATAACTTTGCGACAATCACACGGGCTGTTAAGGAAGGCAGACGGATTTTTGATAATCTAAAGAAGACCATCAATTTCTTCCTGCCAACAGCTTTAGCACAAGGATTAATCGTCATTTTTGCCTTAATGGCTAATCGGCCGCTGCCATTGACACCAGTACAGATTTTATGGGTAAATATGGTAACTACCATTACACTTTCATACGCACTAGGTTTTGAGCCGGCACATGAGCAAATCATGAAGCGGATGCCAAGAAATCCAAAGGAGCAAATTCTTTCAGTCTACAGCCTATTCCGTATTGTATATGTTTCTCTGCTCATCACAGTGCCGGCGTATCTGTTAGCTATGCAAGCAGATAGTCTGGCTGTTCAGCAGACCATGCTTCTGCAAAACATCGTTCTGGCACAGGCCTTTTACATGATTAACTGTCGGGAGCTGCTTGACCCGTCTCTTAATAAAAGCCTCTTCAAAAACAGGGCCCTTTTTATCTCTCTTGGCTGTTTAGCATTCTTACAAGGTGCCGTGCTGCTCTTACCAATGGCTCAGCAAATACTAGGCACAACTAGCTTGACCCTCACTCAGCACCTGCCAATTCTACTAAACACTATCGGCATTTTCCTGATAGTTGAAGCAGAAAAGTTTGTTTCTAAGAAAATAGCGAAGAAGAAAAGGAAGGAAGCAGTCGTATAGTCATTCAGAATAAGATAGTACATCCTTGTAGAAAAGAACTTGATATATTCAGCACTTCCCTTTAATAAAGGAAAGAGTTTGAGACAGAAATGGTTAGCTTCAAGCACCAGGTAGGTACTTTTCAGCATCTGTTCTACTTACGTAGGAAGTAATCACAGTGATTCAAAGCAATAAGCAGGAAATTACGAAAATGACAGTCAACATGAAGGTAAACCATTCGATGTTGACGGCTTCCTACCTGGTGCGCCACAAATTTTTGCTAAATTCCGGCTTATTGCCGAAGAATTTGCTCCTGCGGTTACTCGTCGCAGTTAAGTACTTTGCTTGTGCTCCTGCGGTTACTCGTCGCAGTTCAGTGCTCGTATGTATTACTGTCTCACCATTTATTCGGATTTAAGCATACTAAAAGTCTGGGAATTTAGTTATGTCCCAGACTATTTTTCATTTCAAAAAAGCGGTGCTTCTCTTTTTATACAGAATTATCCAAAGCTTATATTCCAAAATGAACAATAATTTTATTTTCTGCTGCTGCAGTTTTTAGAATACTTTCCAGTGTATCCCACTCTTCACCGATAAAATATGCCGCCTGCTCAGATTCATTTCCATGTAAATAATCGGCAATTACTTCAAGAAAATGTTGCGCTATTGCTGGCGTGATAACCGTTATTCCATAGTAGTTAAAGCCTGGTCCAAATTCCTTAGCCGTCTGCCAATACATCTCAATATTCTTAAATACGTTGTAGTTTTCCATAATAAATTGATCTTGAATATCAATCGTTTCATTTCGAAACGCCCAAAAATCTTCATCTTCCGACAGCGTATCCCGCAATGCAAAATTATGAATCAAGCCCCCGTAACTGGGGCTGCCATCCAAATGTAATACCTGCTTTTTATCAGCCAATGCTGCATTCAAAAAGTTCATAAATTTTCTATACTCAGCTTCATTCTCGGCGTTCAACGTCAGAATTGCTTTCAGCCGTTTAATATTTTGCTCGTCCAATACTGTCCCGTAACGACTTAGACCAAAAACCGTTTCATCAGAGGAGTATTCAATGAATTCATCGTTTTTCAGACAAGGTTCTATTTTTTTTATCAGCTTGTCGGAAATTCGGATAAAATCTTCCTCTTTGAAACAGCTACAATCAAAGTGTCCATCATAAAAATGAAATTTGTGATTTAACAATCGCAGTCCTCCTTATTCGTAATATAAGTCAATGCTTCTTTTATCCCCTGTAAAATAACCTTTGAAATAAGCCGCATTTAATTTTTTCAAATATTCTATACTAGCAATTCTTTTTTTTAGAATACTAACCCCATCAGAAACAACATTTTTGATATCATGCATCTCCTCACCGCTCCATGTAGGTACATACTTTTCATCAGATCTGTTAATAGCGGGAAGATTATTCCCATAAAATAATTTTTCGTATATATGATGAAAATTATCCGTTCCTAAAAAAGGGCAAGCTATTGAATTCGAGATATCTAATGAAATATTCCAAAATAAAAGGACTTCTTCACAATCCACATGCTTTAGTCCATTTTCAAGCTGCTTTTCTAAATGTTCAATATTATACGTAGTTACGCCAGTTCCAAGTGATAGTTCCTTCTCTTTCACATATGCTTTCAACTCAATAATACTATCAAATTTAATTAATTTACCTTCTTCACTTATTAACCCATCCGTATCATCTGTATACCACAAACAAAAAAATGAACGGTCTGCAAACTGAAATTCAACAACGTATAACTTTTCCATAATGGGTTCTCCTTATAATTAAACTTAGTCATTCAAAACCTCGTCTTCATCAAAAAATTGTTATCTTAAACTTCGCTGCGCTTTCATTGTTGGAAATAGTATAGTAATCAACTTCCCAGCGATTATTGTATTTATTGATAAAGAACAAATTAAAATAGCTATATTTCACATAAGATATAAAATTATCGATAAAAGTTGTTCTACTTTGAATCGATTGAGAAGCAAGAAAAACTTCTAACTCATATTTATTATTATTCGTATTAAAAGTATGTTTTTTTATAAATATTTTATCTTCTAAAAAAGATTGAACATCAAACTTCATTCCTAAACTTATTTCAAACTCAGTATTACTAATTAAGTCAAAACCTCTCTTTATTTCTGCATCCACAATTTTTACCCCCTATTTTGGTATATACATCCCTCTAGATTCTACTATCTGCCAAGTATATCTACGTTTCCATTTGTCAACTCATATAACTGTTGTTTAAGCTCTTGGGTAAATTGGGCTATGTCTTCCAAAAAGACCCAAAATTTAAACCCTCTATAATACCCAGGATGATTTCCGTCCATATATGCAGCATTAATCCAAAGCTCAGTCGTCACTATATCTTTTTCAAACTGATCTACAGTGTTCATTAATTTCATAGAAAATTCGCCTTCGGTAGCACCACACTCAAACTCTGTATACTTCTCTTCTAAAGACAGATTTGGTCTTCTTTTTTTTTCTTCTACTAAGGAATCAATCGTTTTCAAAAATAGTTTTAGCCCTTCTAGACTAAATGTTGGAGGATACTTAAACATATATATTTCTTCTTCAACCTGCACGCTAAAGTCTATTGGAAACCAATTTAAATAGTCTTCCGCCTCAGGCTCATAATATAAAGATTCATTTTTAAGTAAATCTATTTTCAACTCAATTTGATTGCCTAAATGTCTATTCTTAATTAAAGCCATTTCTTTTTCCCTTTCTTTCTACTATTCACGGCATAGGAATTGTAGAATATCCACCTTGCCTAATCATCATTTTTATAACTTCATCTATATTCGGCAATGTATTTACTACACCGTTTCTAGCATTTCCCCCTATTACTGACATAATGCTCCTTCCATTTTTATCCATAACTACAGCACCATACCTATGTTATCCCAGCTACTTTAACTACTTCTTCTACTTCCTTTTCCAAAAATGGAAGGATTATCTGGCCAAACATTTTTATAATCTCTTTCTTGACAGAATCTTCAATACAGTTATCAAAATTATAAATAACAACTACGATTTCTTGTTCGTGTATCCACTCTAAATCACACATCCAGTCTAGAAAGGCATCTAAACTTCTTACATTGTCCATAGGTAAATCAAATTCTTCAACCATAAGACTAGCAAAATCCTCGATTGCATGAATTTTTTCCCCATTCAATATTGCTACTTTTAGTTTATCCTTATTTAGAATATTAGGTTTTATACCTTCAAATTCTTTTGTTTGTATTTGTATTACTTGATTTTTCATATTTAATCCCCTTGTTTACTCCATAAAAAATAGCGGAAACCAAAATAGATTCACCGATTGACCACCGCACAAACCAACAAGTAGAGCTTATTTTTACTTTCTCGTAAATCAAATCTACGTTAATTTCTGGTTCTTATTGTGTGATGACTTCTATATAAATTTTTTCAAAGGTTAATGAAAAGTTGATAAAACATGTATCTACCTAATTCAATCCTTTTGCACCTATATTAAAAAGTCATCAAGTAATTCATAAAATTTATCAAAGGCTTGCTCTTCTGTAGTACAGTAAAAAATGATAATATCTGACCAATTGTGAGAAGAGTTAATATTGTATTTTTGTTGAATATATTCTTGAAAGCCTTCATAGAAATGACAAGCATTATTTCCTTCTATATCATTTTGCCTATCCATGTATCCATCAAGAAAAGCTTTAAGCAAAGATAATGATTTCTGGCCAAGGTAAATCACTGGCTACTTTCGTATTTCCTCTAATTTATATTTTACAATATCCATAATAAACTCCTCTATTTTCTTATTAACTAATAATATATCTAATCACATTTAAACTATGTAAGTTGAGAAGCCCGATTTTAGATAACTCGGACTTCTCATGACAACCCTAATAAATATCAGAACTAGTTAAGCAATCTTATCTTAAATCAATTCCACCCCAATTTCTGGTTTTTTACGAAACAAATTATATACCAAATCAAAAATTTGCTTTACTAATAATTTTATTTTTACTTTTTAAACTAAAGCAGATAAATAAGGAATCCCTTGATTGTACATAATAGAGACTTCAAAAGATTTTTCTCCTAAAATACATGCTAACAAATCCAGCAATTTATCAGTTCTTTTCTCTTCACTTCGGTCTTCTTTTCTAAGATATAAACTGAAATTGGAAGAAGATACACCATTTGACACAGTTGATAGATTTTCAATTAACTCTAAAACAAATCCTTCCAAGAAATTGATAATAGTTATCGGACTAGTTCTCTTTTTTTGAAATATTTCTGTCAACTGATCAAAATAGACCTGCATCTTTTCTTTATTGCCTAAAGTATTTTGAACATTTCTTTTACAAGAAATTATCTTCAAAACTTCTTTATTTCCTAAATGTTTCTCTAAATATTTAGGAAATATTCTGATTGAACCTGTTATAATGGTATCTATTTTTCCTTGAAGAATTCCCTGAATTTCTTTTATTTCATCCAAAGTTGTTGGATATTCATCTTTTATTTCGTCTTTTTCAATATGAAATTCCGATAGCTTTTTTAAGAATTTATATGTGATTAACTTATCGATATAAATATAGTCACCAGTTAATAATTTATAATATTCATATTTTGACCATTCTCCCAATTCATCTTTACTAATCTCTTTATCCATATAGCGTTGTATTTTTTCCAAAAGTACTTTTGAGTATTCGTTCATAGTTTCACCCTTGCTATTCAAATAATTTAATGTGGAAAAAATTCCTCTATTCCTGATCCGTGATAGTAGTAATCTTTTCCATTAGTCCAGTAGTGCCGCTGATATATTGTTCCATCAGATGCTCCCCGCTTTTCCATTACTTTTACCCATTTCTTAGGGTTTTGTCCTTGAGATTCCAGAAATTTTTTAAAAGAACCACTCGTCACCTTTGATTGTTCTGATTCAATCTCTATCCAATCATTTTGCACATCTTTTAATCCCTTTTTGTAATAATTAGAATTATTGAAGAATTCCCACCTTGACTAGCAAATCCCGCAATAGCTATCGTCCCAGCTACTTGCAATGCTTCTTTTACGGATACTGTGACGGCTCCTTGATTGATTATTACCGAAGTTCCGGAAATTATTGGCGCTAAACTAGATGAAAAGGTCACTGCTGTTGGCGGGTAGAAGAAGGTTACTACCAGCATAAAGGCTAGGCTGCTAAAAATCCGATGCCTTTCCAATCGAGTCCACAGCTAAGCTCTGCTTCATAATATTTGGGACTAACGAACAGTATAGCTAATTCTGTTTAAACTATGTAAATCGAGAAGTCCGATTTCAGATAACTCGGACTTCTCATAGGGCAACCCTAATAAATATCAGAACTAGTTAAGCAATCTTATCTTAAATCAATTCCACCTCAATTTCCGGTTCCCATCGGGTGATGACTTCTATACAATAATTCAAAGTAATTATTAAATAATGTTTCAAATTTAAAATATCGTACATGTCTTTACACTTGTCTTTTACAAATCGTCCAAACTGTCCATCTTCAATTAAATATATAACATTAGAAAAATTATTTACTTTATATTTTGATAGCTCAGACTCATTGTAGAATGTGTTATTGAGCAGTGTCCCCTCATCTAACATCCTTATTGCTGAAACAACACCAAAATCAATTGCTATTCTATGAGTAAAGCTTTCTAATTCAATGTGTAATCCTCTTTGTTCTCCATTATTCAATGATACTTGGTAATTTCCATTGGGTATTTCATTCTTAAATACTTCTTTCCATTTTTCCATAATAAGCCTTCCTAATTGTATCTTATTTTCCAGATATTTTTTTAGAATACGTAATCTCTAATGTCGAACCACCTGTATCACTGCCTCGGCGTAATGAAATTGATATCCCATGTTAATGAACATCAGCACTCGTTAGAGTTTATTTTCTTTACTTGCTAGGTATATCTACGTTTCCATTTGTTAACTCATATCACTGTCACTTACATCTGTTCTTGTCTAATGCAAAACCGTCTCAATATGAATATTTTTAAAATATTTCTCCATATGCTCGATTAATATTTTTGCTATATCTTTGGAATCATATAGTTCACTTATTTCTTCTGTCCAGTGAATAGTCGTTAGTCGGTTCGTTTTTTGACAACTACTTTGATTTATTTCAGATTTGAAATTTCTATTTGAATAAACATTTAACCCGTCTAAAAAAGCCTCAAGATAAAGTAGTATACTTGAAATTTCATCTACGTACATTTTTGGTCTATTCTTCAGCCCATCAAGCCAATTATATATTTTCTTTTTTACTTCATTTGCACTCAATTTACTACAAAATTTAAATTTTTCCATAAAATATTCTTCCGTCACATCAAGTAGAATATTTATTAGTTCTGTATCTGTTTTTTCTTCATTTCTATGCTTAATTTGATTTGTCCAATAATAATTTGTATGAATATTTCCTTTAGACTCAAAGTATTTTGTAATATCTTCCCGTAAATTAAAGGATAGTAACTGATTTATTCCATCAATATACCCTTCAATATAAGTACAGAAGGCAACATATGTTAAATCCCCAATAATGAGTTCTTCAGGTTTATTTCGCAAAATTTGTATTTGGTTTAAGATTGTATTGTTGCTATGCATTATTCTACTCTCCTAATATAATAACTAAATTTCAATACAAGCTTTCAAATGTGTGGCTCTCTCTCCATGTGCCCTAATAACATCGTAGCTGATTTTCTTGGTTGTAGTCTGATATGAGGCGCTAAAATCCCTCATACTCATTTATCAATCTACTAAATAAACATTGAAATTTCTTCTTTTCCCTCCCATCACTACTTCTTCTACTTCCTTTTCCCAAAATGGAAGAATCATCTGGCCAAACATTTTTATAATCTCTTTCTTGCCAGAATCTTCAATACAGTTATCAAAATTATAAATAACAACTACGATTTCTTGTTCGTGTATCCACTCTAAATCACGCATCCAGTCCAAAAAACCATCAAAATTATTGGTATTCTTCATTGGCAAATTAAACTGTCTAATCATTTCTTGTATAAACATTGACTTGCTACATAGCTCTTCTCCATTAAGAATAGCAATTTTTATATTTTTGTTTTTTATCCTAGCATTCTTTAACACAGAAAATTCTTTATTATTGACTTTATATATTTTGTTTTCCATATATATCTACCTTATTTCTAGAGCCTCTAAAAATCCGATGCCTTTCCAATGGAGTCCACAGCTAAGCTCTGCTTCATAATATTTGGGACTAACGAACAACATAGCTAATTATGTTTAAACTATGTAAGTTGAGAAGCCCGATTTCAGATAACTCGGACTTCTCATAGGGCAACCCTAATAAATATCAGAACTCTTTAGATTTTACTTTCTCTACCTACCAGGTATATCTACATCGCCATTCGTTAAATCATACACCTGCTGCTTAAGTTCTTTTACAAATTTAGCTAAATCCCGATTTAATACAATAAAACTAAAGCCAATATCATACCCTGTAGCTTGTTCTGTCATGCTGACTACATTCAACCATAATCTTATATATATGATTTCTTTTTCTATTTCCTCAGAACTATTTTCCAACTCAAACCAAAATTCCCCTTCCGTTGCTCCACAATGATAAGTTTCACGTTCTTTTTCGACAAATGACTGATTCAGCTCTTCGTTTTCTTTTAAAACCTTTTCCAGTGTTCCTATAAAGTACTTCCTCAACGCTTCTAAACTAAAAGTTGGCGTTCTTTTATAGGTATATGAATTTTCGCCGGCTTGTAACTTAAGCTCTACCGGAATCCAATTAAGATACTCTTCATCTTTCGGGTTATAGATAAATGAGCTGTTTTTTACTAGATTAAAATCTAAAATTAAATCGTGTACTTGATATTCATTTACTAATTTAGGCATGTATCTCCCTTTCCCTACCTCATCATTCAATCCTACATCCGAACAATAATCGCTCTTTCATTTGTTGAATCATTTTCTCACTAAAGTCATATTTTCCAAAAATCTCGTTTTACTACTTTTTGTTCATCCATAGCTCTAAATAAATGGAGTTTATAGAACGTAACTTTAGAGACTTCATATTTCTTTACTGTAAATAAAAAAAATATGTTTGGGTATTTTCTATTTCAACCTTCAAATGCTTCATATCCTTTGTTTTAAGTACCCCTTATTTTCAGAATCTTTTTCAATTTCATTAATTCTTATCATTCTTGTATATCTAGACTCTACTATCCCTATTTCTAAAGGAACTACAACAATCTTATCATTTAAATCACCAAAAAAATCATATATACTTAAGTATTCATATCACCGAAAAATCAGTTCACCGCTGAATTTTCCCTGCATTTTTCAACACCCTATTCACCACATAGCGGGCATAGAACATCATCGGATTTGTTTTTAAACATTTAGTTTCTCATTCCTTATTAAATAGGCACTTGCTATGAAATTGCTTATATCACTTCCACTATATGTAAACCAAGAAGCCTGACCTTTTTTTGCCTTAGGCTTCTTGATAGAAATCACACCATTAAATCAATATTATTCTTCTAATAGATCGAACTATCACATATCTTAATATGCAATCGGTTCTATAATTTCAATGTTTTCATTTTTGGCACGTTTCTTAATTATTTGATGAACAATTTCTATAGTTTTTTTATTTCTTTCTAAATAGTCATCCCATATTCCCTCTGAGTTGATTGATTTTATTTCCAACTCCAACAAATCATCAAGCATAATTTGAGTATGCAAATTGTTGATTTTAATTGCATACCCATTCAATAAGGCTTTTTTAATTTCAAATAATTTATGATCATAAATCGCTAAAACACCTTGTTCATTAGAAGTCCTATAAGCTATTTCTTGAGTACGAATATTCGTGTAAATCTCAATAACTAAATAATCTTTTCCTTTAATTAAACTTTCTCTATAATTCTCTAAACAAGTGACTATCATTAATATCCTCTTCAATTTCATGACTAAAACTATGGCTATGCAAATTTGAAATCGTCAAATAAACCTTTATTATTTCTTCATACAACTTCATAATCATAGAAACCATGCTTTAAGTCAATAGAATATTTTCAAAAAATAAATTTATTTTTTAAAGTTATTAATTTGCGAACAAAAAAACAAATAGACCGTACAATCAACAGATTATTTTTACATATAAAAAGAGCTGATTAAAAACAACTATCAGCTCTTGTACCTGTATTTATGCTATTGTCTCCCATGAAAATTACTTCTTTGCTATCAAGAATATGCAGCTGCTAAAAAGCTCATCGCTCCGCTAAATATTCCTCAAGCGCCTTATCTAATTCGTCTTGCCGAGATACCAACAGGGCTTTAATATCGGCAACAGTCATTCCATTGGGATCTGTTTCGGAATCAACCTCTATGGTTGTCTTTACGCCTTCTATGATAGCGCTCCCCTTAAGAACAGTATGGTCATCCAGCAAAACAATCCGCTCTTCATCCTTGTATTGGTGCAAAAATTCAATTATTTCTGCTGTCGTTAAGTAACCAAATGCTTGATGAATGCCTTCACTGTCTACCTCAGAAAAAGACAGTGTGCGGGATTCTACCTGTTTTTCTTCCTTAACAGGTGATAGCTGACTGCTTTCCTGTGAACTCCTTTTAGTTTCAGCAGGAACTGGGCTTTTATTACCTCGAACGAAAACAACAACAATAACGACTACCGCAAGCACCAATATACTCCCTAATCGCTTCTTCATACTAAGTCCTCCTTTTTAAGTAAGTAGTTAAATAAAAGATTCTACAGTTATCATCATAAAAATCTTCAGATAAGTCAATAGCTTTATTTAGGCCTTTTCATTTTTAAATAGGTAAACGTTTGCTGATTTAAAGCAAAAAAAGACTGTGACATTAGTATGCCTCAGTCCCTTAAACCTGGATAAACGGTGTTTCAGAAGTAACTCCTTTGACAATAAGGTGAAAATTCGCAAAAAGTTTGTGGAACATCAGGTAGGAATCAGTCAACAGCGAATGGTTTGCCTTCGTGTTTCCTGTCATTTTCGGAATTTCCGCCTTATTGCTTAGAATCACTGTAATTGCTCTTTGAGCAGAACAGATGATGAAAAGTACCTACTTGGTGCTTGAAGCTAACCACTTTTCATAACCTCTTTATAAATACAAATATTGGACAGCCTCTCTGATTGTCTGCAGCTCATTTTGGGTAGGAACAGAAGAAATATAAATAACTTGCTGGGAATAGTTCTGCTTCAACGGCTGATTGGATAGGATGATATCCGCTGGTTTCATTTGAGACACATCCAGTTCATCTGTATTCAAGGCTTCAACATGTACCCGGCTGCCAATCATATCCTGCAGCTCCTGTAGCAGGAAGCTTTTCCAAGCTGGTTCTCCCTGAAAAATGAAATATGCTGTAATCCGACGCGGAGCTACTGAAAATATCGCTTCCTGTACCAATAAGGTTGCTACACTGACAACATAATCCGAATGAGGCAACCGTTCCAGTAAGCCCTGTTTCTTCATTTCATCGTAAACAGCTTGATAGAGTGCCGGAAAACGTTCCTGACTAAGTAGAAGAATTTCCTGATACTCCAGTAAAAATTTATCAGACAAGCGCTTGGATTCATAGTATTTCAGCAGAAAAAGCACCAGATTGTCCAATAGAGAAGAGTCTGAAAGCTTATTTTGTTGGAAGGCGGAACTAAAACGCTGGATGAATTGCTCACAGCCAATAAACAGTGATTCATAAGCTTCCTTCAGTGTTTCTCTCATCTGGTCAGTCAAAGCATTGTAATTCCAGCTTTCCAAAAAACAAAAGAACGCATAGAAGTGCTCCTGCTCTTTTCCTTTTAGCCGGATTCCTTCCAATTGATACAAGTGCTCTAGCTTTTCCTTATATAGTGTAAAAAGAATATCATCTGTATTAAAGCGAAATTCTTCAATTAGACAGCCCGCCTTGATTCGGATGGTATTAATAAAAAACCAACAGGTTCCAAATATCTGCTCAGTTGATATACCCAGCATCGTTTTATCCAGCTTTGCCAAAAAATCGATATAATGTTTTTCATGAATTGAGTAGTCTTCAAAGAAAAAGCTATCATGAGTAAATGGCACTAGCAGTCGGTGGTAAAATACCCGAATACTGGATTCCTCCCCCACCCATTCAAATGCAGACTGAGAAAGATTAATTTGCAGATGAATACTTTTAAGAGCCTTGTTCAGCTTGCCCACCTGCCGCTTCAAGGTTTCGTAGGATAAGCCTTTATCGTTTAAAAAGGATTGAACAGGTACCTCTTTTACTGTGAGTAATTCTTTTACAATTAAAATACCTATTGAATCCTTCATAAAGAATTCCCATACCTCATTAACGGTCCCTAAATTATCCGATACAAGAGATAGACCCGAATTACCATCTGCCTCCAGCTGCCAGCCTTCCGGCAGTTCCATACGCAGGCTTTGAAGATCATTGAAGACTGTTCGTTCAGAAACCTGCAGTTCCTCAGCCAGCTCTTTGGCTGTCAACTGCTGATGATTGATTAGCTTTTCCAGAATCGTAATCTTTCTTCTGATATCCTTCTCGGTAATCAAGCGTTTAGCCATTGCATACATCGTCTTCCTCCTCATTAGAAAGAGTTTGGGACATAAGTAAATGCCCGAACTCTTCTTTCTCTAAAATCCGAATAAACGGCGTTCCAAAAGTAGCTCTCTCGGAAATAAGCCGAACTATCTCAAAAATATAAAAAGCTATTTTCGGATAATTCGTCTTATTTCTCGAAGCTAAACACTTTTGGCTCAACCTCTCTCAAGCACTTAGTGCTGAAAATCGCTTGCTCGTGAAGCTAGACATTAGCCAAATGCCTCCCTTGCTTTTCCTTGATATTAGTGTGTTTACACCTGTAAATAGCTCTTATTCTCTTTACCAGCAAAAAACAAAAACAGCTGCTCATAAAAAGTATACGTTTTTTTATTCCTTTCCTCAATTAACACCCCTTTGATTATTTTCAATGGTACAATAATAAAAAATGGCTACTGAGTAAAAGGAGGAACTGATGGTCTTCTCATCTATCGAGCTAACCCCAAACAGGCACTATAATCAGACGCTTCGAATCAACGAACAGCTTCTGCCGAAGTTATTGTATAACCTCACTAAGGATGAGGTTATAACTCAGCTGTCTTTCGTCTGGGATCAAAAGCTCTACTCACTTCAAGAAACGAACTACATTCAAAAACAGCTAAGAAATAAAGCCGATGGAAATATTCCGTTATTATTATGTCCAGATGACTGGGATTTTTCCTGCACAATTGTTGTTGTAAAAGTTAAACACTATGCAGACCATACCTGTTGGGAGAAAATCGGCTACGTTAGTCGAGAAAACTATTCTTTTGAAAAAATGATGCGTTCCGGCTATATGGATTATTCCACTTGGACCGCTGGTGATTTTGAAAACTATTCAGAAGACTATTTTTTTAAATCAGCACCCGATATCAAGTGGGATACGCTGTGGTCCCAAGTCTGGCCGGAAGAAGAGCGCCGCAGAATCTGGAATTATCTTCACCCCTTCTTTAATGATGACCACAATATTAGCTGGTTAACTGACTTAAACTGGACCTTTGAACGCTCGTTATACGACCACTTCATTCACCAGGTAACCACACTTTGCCAAAACGATTCCTTATGAAAAGTTAAACAAGCTCATTCAGCGCTCGAGCAATACATGCGAATCAGCCTCATGATAGATGTCTGTCTCATGAGGCTGATTCGTATTTATTCGGTTTTAACGGCTGGCTCATACGATTAACACATTCCCCATTTCAAAAAATGAGCTTTTTAGATTTCCTGCCGTTTAAAAGCAACAATAGTCAGAAGCAGCCCTGCAATGGCAGTTGTACTCACTGACAGCCAAGCTATCCATAACTCGCTTCCGCTTAAATCAATGGCTGTTAGAGAAAATGCCGCAGACCAAGGAATAATGACTGGCCAGCTTCCCGGCAGGCTGACTCCTATTACAGTCAATACAGCCAGCAAGATGCCAACCAAAATGGTGGGGTAGAAGAGCTGTCTCTGTCGAACGCCTATCCAGCCTAGCGGTAGTAAAACGAATGCGATAGTCACCGTAGAAATCAGAAACTTGATTGAAATGTCTGCAAAGCTTAAATCCTGCAGATCAAAAATTTGGCGATAGCCCAGATAAACTACAATAAAGGTAAAGAGATATATTAAGCAGTGCAGCAGGAGCCAGACAATCAGTTTAGCGACAATAATTTTTGTCCGCGGCACTCCTGTAACTAGGAGATTTTTAATGGTTCGATCACTATATTCCCGATGAATCAAGTAACCCAGAACCATTGAGCTGAGAAAGAATATGACTAGGAAATTACTAATCCTCAACATCTCAATCAGCCAGTCTTCTTGATTGATTCGTTCAACTCCGGATGGAAAGGCCACATCTTTTAGTACAGCCAGCAATGTAAATAGGAAGCTGCTGCTGAGACAGACAATAATCAGCGAGTTGCGTTTCAGCTTTAGGAACTCTGTTTTAATGGCTGAGAGCATGCGAATCACCTCCTAAAAGCTGATTGAAATATTCTTCGAGATGGAAGGTTTGATGAGACAATTCAGAGACAGCAATTCCACTTTCTACAAAGATTTTAGTAATTGCAGCCGGATTGATTTCTGCTGCATAGATATGCAGATAATTTTTTCCAGACACCTCGTAATCATGAATGTCCAACCGTTCTTCCAACAAGAACGCTGCTTGTTTTAAATCATTGACTCTAACTTTCAAAAAATCTCTTCGGCTGCTTTTAAGCTCCTCTAAACTGATCTCTTTCACTAAGCGTCCCTTATTCAGGACACCAATCGTATCAGCCATTTGTTCAATTTCAGAAAGAATATGACTGGAAATCAAGATAGTGGTCTTATATTTCTGATTTAGAAATATGAGCATCTCTCTAATCTCCCTGATACCTATCGGATCCAAACCGTTAATCGGCTCGTCCAATATCAAAAGCTCTGGCTCATGGAGTAGGGCTGCCGCAATTCCCAGCCGCTGCTTCATCCCCAGTGAAAAGTGCTGAAACTTCTTTTTCCCGGTTTGATCCAAACGGACATTTCTCAACGTCGTTTCAATAGCACCCTTTTGTGCGACGCCTCTCATTTCAGCAAAAATTTTCAAGTTTTCATAGGCAGTTAAATTTCCGTAAAAGGCTGGCTCTTCAAGCAAGGAACCGGAACGGGTATAGATTTCTCTGTTGTGATGGTTCAACAATTCATCCATAAATACGATAGTTCCAGATGTTTTTCGCTGCAGACCAAGAATCAGCTTCATCAAAGTTGTTTTTCCTGCCCCATTGGGTCCTAATAAACCATAAATTTTTCCAATCGGCAGATGTAGATCCACATGATCTAAAATGAGCTGATTATTTATTTGCTTTGTCAGGTTTTTGGTTTGAAGCATCCATTTGCTCATAATTCTTGCTCCTTTCCTGTTAATTCAAGCATAGCACCTAAATCTTACAGACCTCTTACTCAAATCATAATAAATACTGATTTTAGCTATCTGTATTACCTGAATCCTTGGAAAGGCAAACCTCAAACAAGCTGCCTAAGCCTGCTTCACTAACAGCTTTGATGTCTCCATTCATCCGACTAACCAGCTCCTTAGTAATCGCCAGTCCCAAACCAGAGCTGGAGGCTGAACGAGCCGGATCACATTTATAAAGCTTTTGAAAAATAAACGGTAAATCCTTGGAGGAAATTCCAATACCATTGTCTTGAACGCCCAAATAAACAGTCTTTTCATCTTCTTTTAAATACAGATGCAGCGCTGTAGCCTGACTATGCATTAGGCAATTCTTTAACAGGTTTTCCATTACACGCGTATATGCCAGCTCATCCAGCGACAGATAGACGGCCTCTTCAGGAATATCGATTTGATAGTTTATTTCAGCTTTTTCAAACAAGGGAATCCACTGGGCAGCGATTTCTCTGGTTAGCTCGCCCAAATCAAAAGGTTTTCGTTCTTCCAGCTCAACCGGCGTCTCTTTACTGTCCTCTAGTTTAAACCATAAAAAAATCTGATCTGTCAGCCGCTGCATCTGCTGAGCTTTTTTTAGAATTAAGGGCAGATACTCATTCATCAGCTTTTGCTCATCCAAATATCCTCCTTCCAACGCTTCCAGATAGCCAATCAAAGAAGTCAGCGGTGTTCGAATATCATGGGAAAGATGACTTAAAAAGCTTTTTTGAGACTGTTCAATCTGTTCCAGCTCATAGATCCGCTCATTTTTTTGTGCATTCAATTGATTAATTGAGAAAGCTATATCGGCTAGCTGTTCATTTTCAGCCAGAATAATTTTCTGTTGAGAACTTTTTTCACTGGCTAAATTCGCCAATACACGATTAATTTGTTCCAGCTGCTGGTTCATTTTCCGACGATAGGCTGCAAGATACAGGAGACAACCTACCCCAAGAATCACACCAGCGGCCGCAAGATACATTGTCATATTGGTCAGCTCCCCTCTGGTTTGAACCGGTAGCCAACACCCCAAACCGTTTCTATATACTGTTTATTCTCTGCTTCCTGATTGATTTTTTGGCGAATTCGGCTAATACAGGTCATTACTGTATTATCAGATTCTAAATATTCTTCCTGCCAGACCTGCTGATACAGCTGCTGCTTCGTAAAAACCTGTTCAGGATACTGCAGGAAAAAATGCAGCAGCTTGTATTCAAATTCTGTCAGCTCTAATACACTTTCATTTAATCGAATACGGTGGAATTTGGGCTCAACCTTAAATGCGCCAACTTCCAGCACCTGCGCTGCTGTCTGGCTGTTATTATTAAACTGAGTCGAACGGCGAATTTGAGATTCTACACGGGCAACTAGCTCATGAATACTAAATGGCTTGGTTAAATAATCATCTGCACCCAGCCGAAGACCAGAGACCTTATCTGACTCATGCTCTTTAGCTGTCAGCATTAAAATTGGCACTACACTTTTTTTTCTTATCTCCCTCAATACATCAAAGCCGCTTAGCTTAGGCAGCATTACATCTAGAATAATCAAGGAAAAGTCTTTTTCTTCGGCAAGCGCCAAGCCTGTTTCTCCATCAGCAGCAGAAGTTACCTGATAGCCCTCCGCCTCTAAGCACTGCTCCAATAACCGACATAGCTCACGATCATCATCAATAATTAATATCTTCATTCCAATCCCCCTTACATTGACTAAGACCTAGCTTAAAATTCCACTAAAATCTCTAAAAATACATTTATTTCCTTAATAGTTTCCAAGCAATCCCTAGCTAAAGCTTCTATATACAAAAGCTATCTGTTAAATCGTTTCTAAAAAGGTGATCCTATCATTTTTATCTTCTTAAATACATCTCTTGACTCCATCATAAGAAAAATTAGTCTTTATCACAACAGGCAAAAGACTGAACTTAAGGAGAAACTATTTTATTTCACTATTTTCTGTTCATCTATCCTAGAGAATACGGCATCTATAATCCTAGAGAAATCAACTTTCATAATAGAGGAGCTTCCCTTTTATTTTTGATTGTATTAATTATACTTCTCATTCCATCCTCTGGTTTCTTGATACTTGAAGTTTGGTAGAAATCCCTGCCGATAGCTTCCCAGTACAACTAAAAAAGGAGACTTCTGCTCTCAGAACTCCCCATTGCTAAAATACTATTCATTCGTGTTTACTAGTCTCGTTATTCTATCTTTTTTCATTCTAAAAAAAGATTGCTGCCATTTTTTCTACAAAGCGATCCCGTTGTTCTTTTACCATAAAATCACAGCCAAGCTCCAGACGACTCTGATGTCTTCTTAGAAAAGCTGTCTGCAATACAGTAATGATGATAAAAACAGAAGAATCCATCTTACCATTTTCTGATACAACAGCCGCTAGTTGTTTGATGTTTTCAGCAGTAGCATCCATTTCCTGTGGATTTTTCATGTTTTCTAAAATAGCAATTTCTGAAACTGCTGGATTTTCAAACAAGCTATCTGCAAACTCTTGCCCCCAAAGAACGATACTATCGAAATCTCCAACAGGTAAATTAGCGAATGTAAATTTTTCGCGCTGTTTTTCAGCAAGCCGCTGCAGCCCAATCTCTATTAGCTGGTTTTTTGTTTTAAAGTAATAATTTATGGCCCCTACTGCAACGTTGGCCCGTTCAGCTATCATTCTTGTTGTCACTGTTTTAATATTTCCATCGGATTCCTGAATAAGTGCTATGGCACTTGAAATAATTCGTTCTATTACATCTTCATGAATAGTCATAAGAACCTCCAAAATAGCTGCCTTTTTTCAAACTATCAGCACACAGCTTCATAATTTTTTCAATTTTATTTTCCAGTATTGTCGTTTGTCACACAGGTCTTTTTACGACTTGCTTTCTGAATGCCCTACTTCAGCGGCTAAGCGAATCGGTACCATAATTTCCAATTGACTGTATCCCATGACCTCTGCTGCCTCAGGCGGAGTTGTCACTGTGCAGAGATCGTAATGGTTTTCCCGTTCGTCTAAAACAAACGTTTTACTGTCTACAATATATTGTCTAATTTCACCAAAAACCCGCTGCTCATCTTCAAAGCTATCCGCTTTAGCCAAAGCACAGGCATACAAACCGCCTTCCAGTTCAGTTATTTCCCACGGAGAGACATCCTGCTCAAAATCATCAGGAACGGCATAGTACCAAATCATTGCGTCCTGCTCACGGCCATACATTAAATAGTCTCTGGTATACCATCTATCTTTTCTTTTTTTGTCAAGGGCACTCCAAAAAGAGTCAAAGGCTTCCAGCTTACCTCCTCGCTGAAAAGGTTCTTCATTATATGCGTACCCAGTTGTGACTGCTTTACTCTTAGGCAGTCGAATAATTCTAATTGCTTCCATTCTGCTCATCCTTCTAAAGAAAATTAGTTGAACACCGTTTTGAACGTTGTTCAAAAACAAGTATATGCTACCAGAGATAACCTGTCAATCCAATCCAAAAATCAATTAAAAAGGAAAATACTCACTAATAGATTAATACTTTTTAGCTCTTGTACTTCTAGATACATATAGAAAAAACGCTCATGTCTTGCCTCTTTAGTGTGAGAACAATGCAGTGAGCGTAAAGCTGCTGTATAATTTTTCGATTACGGCGGGTTATCAAATTTCTTCCTGTCTCAACTAATTTTACTTGTAGTTTTTTTCGGGTTTAACGGCACAGTTCAATGAAGGCTTCAAAGTTCGTTTGCTTTGATAATTTCCTAACAAAGCTGCCCTCGTCCAAGATTTTAACCAGCTGACTAAACAGCTCTTCAAAAGAAGTGTCCCGTTCCTCTTTCAGCGCCAGAAGCAGCACTAGTCGGACTCGATTACCACCCCAGTCAATCGGCTTGTCCAGACAGCAGACAGTTACCGCATTTTTCAGCGCACTTCGTTGAATCGCATGGGGAATGGCATAATAATTTCCATAGGAGGTACTGGAAAGCTGTTCACGGCTTAAAACCCGCTCTTCATAGTCTGCTTCGCAGTAACCTAGATTCGTCAGATTCCGACATAAAAAACGAATGACTTCTTCTCTGGTTTTGAAACTCTGAGCAGGAAAAAACAGCTCTTCTTTGAAAAACTTATGTAAAATTGACTCAGAATCCTGCAGCTCATCTAACCGCAGCTGAATTTTTTTTACATCTTCATCACTAAAAAAGGTCCCATACTGATAGACAGGAAGCTTTTTTGGCAAAGTCAGCTCCTCTGTCGTCACTACTAAATCAACATCTTCCATCTCCGCTGTTTCCAAATCGAACACCGAAGATAATTCTAGTAGTTCAATTGAATATTTCGTCATTTTTTTCAGCTTATTCCGCACTAATCTGCGGCTAGCTGCACCATACGGACAAATCAGCAACAGCTTCCTTTTTTTCCCATAACTGATATTTTCCGAAGCCGAAAGAAAATGCAAAGCAATGTAGGCAATCTCATCATCAGGAAAGGTAACATCCAGTGTCTTTTGAATAAATGCTGCTGCGTAAACACTCACATTATAGATGAAAGGAAACTTGTTTTTCATCTCTTCTGTCAATGGATTTGTCAGATATTGTTTTTGAACAGACCGCTTATACAAAGCAGATAAGTGAGTCACTAAATAGTCTTTCATCCGCTCATCAGCAGAAAAATCAATATGAAAATTGAAGGCAACACTCTCTAATAATTGTTGAACAATCTCAGTAAACTGGTGTTCATTTGTCTGCTCTGCCAAAATAAATTTGCCTGAATACAACCGGGCGATATAATACATCTCCTGAGGCGGAATTGTGATTGCCATTTTCTTTTGCAGCTCCTGAGCAAACTGCTCTGCCAGCAGCCGGCTTTTCTCATCGCTTTGCCGCAGCCGATCCGCCTGCACATAGCTTCCTTTACTGATTCTTTCAATTAATACAGCTACATGTAGAATGAATGAAATAGTTGAAAAATCGTTCATAGAAAAGTGATTCTCTTTGTGATAGGTGATAATCAATCTGGATAATGCCTTTAAATCACAAAATTCAAAGTAGTCCGCGTATTTATCTAGACTTAACTTATGATTTTCAATTTCCTGATTAAGAAATATATTAAAAATCTGTCGCTTTTGCTCCTCTTCGCCTTCAATCAATAATTGATTATGCCTACGCACAATACACAGCGTTTCATCTCTTTCGGCAATCACTCGATTGAGGGCTTTAATCATCCGGTCAAGAGTAGACTCACTCATATAAAATTCATCCGCCAGCTCGTAAAAATCTGTTTTCTGAGCATCAATGATTCGATTAAGAACCTCAAACTGAAGGTTTTGAGGCTCCGCTTCTGTTAAAAGCTTATCCAGCTGATGATTGACATCATTTAAAAAGTAGCCTTTGCCGGCCTTTGACTCAATAACCGGCGGCTGAAAAGCCGTATTGATTTGCCTGATATCATTTCGAACTGTTTTTGAGGAAACACCTAAGGCTTTTGAAAGGCTGTCAGCTGTCAGCATTGTCTGATGTTCTTTTAACTGTTGCAGCAGTTCACTTTGTCTCTTAGAAATAGTCATTCAGCTTCCCCCAGTCTGTTTTTTAAGTATAGCATTTACTACCATAAAATAACACATATTCTAAAGATGATTCAATATCTAAAAATGATTCCCTTTAAATTTATTTGACAGAAAAGCATGTTTTTTATAAATAAATTTTATTTTATATAACAAAGAAGAAGGTCAGAATTACTCTAACCTTTCTTCAACGAATCCTCGTCTATCCTTCCGCTTCAACCGATTTCTCTGTGGACTCAGCTTCCAGCGTAACCAGATTTTTTTCATAAATCTTAAGAAACGGATAATACATTAGACCATTCAGTATAATTAATACGAAGACCAAAACGACAGCTCGCCAATCCAAGGTTGATAAAAATGCTCCTATAGGCGCCGGCATCTGCCACGAGAATACTGCGAATGTTTTACCAACAATTCCCCATGACATACACAGATACGTAACTATGCCATTAAAAACAGAAGTAAAAATGAACGGGAAAAAGAAAATTGGATTCAACATCAGCGGAGTCCCAAAGATAATCGGCTCTGAAATACCGAAAATTGAAGGTAGAAACCCGATTTTCCCAACTGTACTCAGCTGCTTGGATTTTGAACGAATCATCAGCAATGACAATGCCAGTACGGAGCCGGAGCCGCCAATAATAACAAAATACGTCCAAAATGGAGTTGTAAAAATATGAGATAAATCTGTGCCTGCCATCTTTTCTGCTGCATTGATTGAAAGGTTGCCATCGCGGATAGGTCCTAAAATCCCTGCTAAAGCGGCATCATGAATTCCAAAGAACCAGAACAGATGAATCAGGAAGATAATTAGAATAGTAAACGGCAAACTGTCAGCCGCTTTAAAGCTCGGTGCCATAATATCATATAAAAACTTAACAGCTGTTGTTTCCATCGAATGAAAGATGATAAAAATCAACGAGAAAAAACTCAATAAAATAAGTCCCGGCACCAGTGCTGCAAAGGTTTCCGACAATGAAGCAGGTACGCTATCCGGCATTTTAATTCTGCCAATATTTTTCTTGCGCATCCAATGATAGCCCTCTACTGTGACGATTGCGACAAAGATGGACAGCAGGATTCCCCGCCCATCAAGAAAGCTGATTTCTACTTCCTTACCGTCCCATCCCAGCTTCAGCGGCTCAAGCACCAGCATCAGAAAGCCAGCAATCGCAAACATCATTGGACGTAAAATATCTTCCTTATAATGACGGCAGAGATAATAGGTAATGCCCACACAGATAAACAGAGACATAGCGCTTAAGGTAACGCCGCTAATCCAGTTCAGCACCATACTATTTTTTTCAGCAAAGTCTGCCCATGCCAGTATAAACCCATTGGTTGTATCTTCAGTCACTGGAGCCGCTTTCAAGATAATCGGAATAGAGCCGAATAATGTAATCGGCAGCATGGACATAAAGGCATCTCTGGTTGCTTTTAAATGGCGTTGCTGGCTTAGCTTATTGGCTAAAGGTGATATATATCGATCCATTTTTTCACTTACTGTACTAAATCCCATCGTTTTATCCTCCTATTAGTTTCTGGATATCTTCATAGACACCTTTTCCGTCCATCATGCCGTATTTAACTGGTGAAATTGCCTGAACTGGTACATCCACGGCTGCTTCAATCTGAGGCATTAAAAAGCGAATCTGCGGACCAATTAGAACTAGGTCAATGTCTGTCAAGTAGTCTTTATACTCCGATTCACTATAGGCACTGACGGAAACGGTGTTGCCAGAGGCTGCTTCTATTTTTTTGGCAAGGATGCCTGTTGACATCCCTGCATTACAAACTAACATAATCTTTTTCATTTCATTCCACTCCCTAGTCAAATTCTCTGCGGCTGATTAGTTTCCCTTGGCTTTCAATCACTTCTTTAAACCAATAATAAGAGGCTTTTGGCTTTCTCTCCTGCTGCTTTTCAAAATCTACAGCAACAATCCCATACCGTTTCTCTACACCATTTTTCCACGAATACAAATCAAATGGCGCCCACGCATAATACCCTCTAACGTCACAGCCTTTATCTATAGCGTTCATAATCGCATTGATATGATCGTTCATAAAAGCAATTCGATAGTCATCGTTGACTCGTTCTACTGTGACATCTTCTCTTACGCCAATCCCATTTTCCGTTACATATAACGGCAGTTTATAGCGGCTGTAAGCTTCAATCAGACCATCTTCCAATCCTTTAGGATAAATTTCCGTATCCCATTCCGTAGTTTCATTGTTCGGGTCTTTTACCTGCTCAAACCAGTTTTTGATTAAAACCTTGCTTTCGCCTTTTTTCCCTGTATGATTAAACCTAAGCTGTGTTTCGCCGCCAGTATAAGGTTTTACCAAGGTTCTCGAATAGTAGTTCAAACCAATAAAGTCGACAGTATTTTCTTTAATAATCTTCAACTCGTCTGCTTTCATGAAGCTAATATCGTGATTTCTGGCAAGCTCTGAAACCAAATCAATAGGAAATTCTCCCAATGCTGCGGTATCCAGTATCCAGTTATTACAATAATTATCGGCATAACGCATCGCTACCTTTGTTTCAATGGTCTCATCAACACCGTTTACAGGCGTATAGCTGTGAACGATGCCAATTCTACCTGGATAGCCGCCTTCTCTAAAGGCTTTCACTCCTAAAGCACTAGCGTACATTACATTATAAGCTGCTGTCATCGTTTTTTGAGTATCTTGATAACCTGGCGGATAATTACCGATTTTATAGCCGTTGACTACAAACCATTTCGGTTCGTTAAAGGTCGTCCAGTTTACAATCTTATCACCAAAGCTTTCATAGCAGACCTTTGCATAATGGGCAAATGCTTCACAGACATCGTGGTTCAGCCAGCCGCCCGTTTCTTCCCAATACTGAGGTAAATCCCAATGATACAACGTTACGAAAGGTTCAATCCCATATTTTTTACAAGCATCCAGTACACGATGATAAAATTCAATTCCCTTCGGATTTATTTCTCCTTCACGATTCTTGATAATTCTAGGCCATGCCAATGAAAAGCGATAAGAATTTTGTCCGCCTTCCTTCATCATGCGAATATCTTCCTCATAACGGTGATAGTGGTCACTGGCAACATCTCCGTTTTCCATATTTTCCTCATGAAGGTAATAATCCCACATTGATTCTGCCTTTTCATCCACATTCCAAGCACCTTCACACTGATAAGAAGCCGTTGCGCCGCCCCACAAAAAGTTTTTATCCATTCTCTACTGTCTCCTTCCATTTATATAGTTCACCTAATTCGCCAATCATATCCACAGCAATATCTGTGGCTGATAAATGCCCTTCTGCATGAACCAGCAACAAATCCACATCCTTCATTCTGTCTTCTGAAGACAGCTTCCGCAGCAGCTCCGCATGGGCCTTATGAGCCAATTTAATTTCTGCTTTTGCTTCAGCATACTTATTATCAAATAATTCATGATTGTTTTGCTTTACTTCTATTAACGCTTCATAGGCACTGCTTTTCGCATTACCTGCATGTAGGATAATTGCCATCGAGTCCAATTCTGTACTCACTTCATTCATTTCCTGCATCGCCAAACCTCCTTGTTGTTCTATACTTACTATAAAACGTTTTCAATTCAACTTAAATTTTTTGTTTTCCACTTTGGAAGTGGAAAAAAGCAGAAATCATCTCTGATTTCCACTTTTGATTGTGGCAACTGTCATTTTCTAAGTATTCAATTCGCAAAAAGCAAGCTTGAATCATAAACGCTTATTCCTAATAATTTCAACGGCTACTCCTAATTCGAGGATTGAAGCGAAACAAGAGTCACAACATAGAAGCCGGTTATTCGAAATTAGTACAAAGAAAGAGTTTAGGCATTTAATTATCGCCTAAACTCTTTCCCTTATGTTTTCAAATCGAATGCTTCATCAATCGATTGATATGAACGCCCAGATACACAATTTCTTCATCTGGGATGGTGGTTTTATAAACCTTTTCAATGTATTCCTTGACCTTCGTCGCATTTTCCATCGCTGAAGGATAAAGAATCCACATTTGCCGATAAAGCTCCTCTTCCCCATCATCCAACAGCTTATCTGAATAGTATCTTTCTACAAAGAAACGGACATGGGTAATGAAGCGCGTGTAATGGACGGATTCTGTATCAATATCCTGCTGCAGCGAATAGCGAACCATGTTAACAATTCCGCCAATCATTTTAGCATATTTGAAGCCGTCGCCATGCTCGCTGTCCTCTGACTGAGCGTTAATTAAATGGAAGGCTATATTACTCGCTTCTTCCTTCGGCAGTTCAATCTGATACTTTTCATTCAGCAAACTCAAGGCGCTTTGTCCAACCTGAAACTCTTTAGGATAATAGCTTTTAATTTCCCAATATAATCGGTTGACAATGTTCAGCCCTTCCTGCGCCCGTTCTACTGCAAAATTCAAGTGATCGGTTAACGTCAGATAAATCGTTGAATTGAGCTTTCTGCCCAGCTCTTTTTCAGCTTGAGCAACAATATCCCGTGTCATTTCAAAAAACTCAAGGGGAATCTCTGCAACCAAATCCAAAATCTGAGCCGATTTCTTCTCTTCAAGAGGTAGAAAAATCTTATCCACCTGTTCCCCGGAAATTTCTTCTCCAGGCTTTTTTCCATAGCCGATGCCCTTACCAAGAGCAATCATTTCCTGACCATTTTCTTCAACGAGAACAACACTGGAATTCAATACCTTTTTTATTGATTTCACTTGTTTTCCTCCGTATCTCTTTATTCTTTAGCCAACGAGGCACCATTTGTTGCAATTACTTCTTTGTACCAGTCGAAAGAGTCTTTTTTCAGCCGCTCATACGTTCCGTTGCCTTCATCATCTGCATCTACATAAATAAAACCGTAGCGTTTTGTCATCTGTGAAGTTCCGGCACTCACCAAATCAATCGGTCCCCAGCTAGTGTAGCCAATCAAATCTACACCTTCATCGATGGCTTCCTTCATTTGGCGGAAGTGGGCTTTAAAGTAGTCAATCCGGTAGGGATCATGAATTTTTCCATCTTCTACCCGATCAACAGCTCCCATACCATTTTCCACAATCATCAGAGGAACATTGTAGCGGTCATATAATTCAATCAGGGCTATTTTTAGTCCCTTCGGATCGATCTGCCAGCCCCAGTCTGTAGACGGCAGATAGGGATTTTTCACACCTAAAACAGTATTTCCCGGCGTCCGCTCTGCGTTTGGATTTCCAGATTCAGCCATCGACATATAGTAGCTGAATGAAACAAAATCAACCGTGTGCCCCTTAAGGATTTGTTCATCTTCTGCTGCCATTTTAATGGTTATTCCACGTTTTTTCAAATCCTGTTTAATCATACGTGGATATTCCCCTTTCACTTGAACATCCGCATAAAAATTATTTTCCAAGTTTTTCTTGAGTGTCAGCTCGACATCAATCGGTGCGCACGTCAGCGGATAGGTCATCAGCTTTGTCAGCATACATCCTACCTGACAGCCCGGAATTTTTTCATGGGCAATTTTTGTAACCAGCGCACTCGCCACAAATTGATGATGAAGCGCCTGATAAACATCCTGTTCCAGCTCGCCTTCCTTACTTTTATCCGGAACGACTCCTGCAGTTGTAAACGGATGGCGGTGAATACTGTCAATTTCGTTAAAGGTCAGCCAGTATTTAACGTATTTTCCAAAGCGTTCAAAACAAACTGTTGAAAAACGGACAAAATCATCAATTACCTTACGTGCTACCCAGCCATTATACTTCAAGCTAAGTGCTAAAGGCATCTCATAGTGGGATAAAGTGACAATGGGCTCAATGTTCAGACGTTTCATTTCCTTGAAGACTTTTTCATAAAACAAAACCCCTTCTTCATTTGGTTCCTGTTCCTCCCCAGTTGGAAATAAACGCGTCCAGGCAATTGATAAACGCAATGTTTTGAAGCCCATCTCTGCAAACAAAGCTAGATCTTCCTGGTAATGATGGTAAAAATCAATCCCTCTACGCTTAGGATACCATTTATCAGTTTGATCAGCTGCCGCTTCGTTTATTGCTTCTGTTGAAATGTGCATATGAGCTGCATAATCTTTGTTGTCTACATGAGGCTTGTAGGAAGCAATATCTGCTACCGATAGGCCTTTGCCGCCGACATTCCAAGCACCTTCTACCTGATTAGCAGCAATTGCGCCGCCCCATAAAAAATCTTTAGGGAATTCATTTGTCATTGTATTCTTCTCCTCTACTGATGAACATCATTTATTTTTTATCAAATCTATTGGCTTTTTTATTTATACCAGCTGTGTCACTGCTAAGATATCTGAATCATTAGTCACTGTTTCTTCAACATTAAAAGAAGTAATAGTAAACTTATCTTTGTTGGTTACTACACAGATAATCGTTGGATCAAAGCCTGCTGCCTGTATCATTTCCAAATCGAATTCCACAAGCTTTTGTCCACGTTTCACCAGATCGCCGGTTTTGACCAGTGCCTTGAAGCCTTTTCCTTCTAAACGAACTGTATCCAGCCCGATATGAAATAACAGCTCTGCTCCGTTACTTGTCTTTAGACCAATCGCATGATTGGTCTCAAAAACCATCGTAATTTCCCCATCTTCAGGTGCTGTTAAGATACCTTCTTCCGGAATAATTCCTACACCTTCACCAACCATACCGCTAGAAAAAACCTCATCCTTTACTTCAGACAGCGAAATTACTTTACCGACTGCCGGACTTGAGATAACGGCACTGGCCAACTCGCCGTCAAAGAAATTTTCTTTTTTGCTTTCTGTCTCACCAGCTTCAACCTTATCTTTATATAAAAACAGAACTAAGATAAAGGCTGCTACAAAAGAAAGCCCCAGCGCTGCGAAGGCAAACGTCAAATTCATTGGATTGTTTTTATCCGCAAACATCGTGATACTCGCAATTCCCGGTCCGACTAATGCGAAAGCTTTAATTGCTGTGATGCCGGCAAAGGCTCCGCCGATTAAACTAGAAGCCATAACTCCATATAAGACACGCTTGTTTAAAATGGTTACACCATATAATGCAGGCTCTGTGATTCCAAACAAGGCAGAAATCCCTGCAGAAACAGCCGTAGAGCGTAACTTTTTATCCTTGGTTTTAATACTTACCGCAAAACAGGCCCCGGATTCCGCAATGTTGTGCGCAAGAGAAGCAGGCAGATATAAAAGCTCCGCACCCAGTTCACTCATAGAAGAAACCGCATAAGGAATCATTGCTTTATGCATACCAGTTACTACCATCAATGGCAGGACTGCTGCCAGCAGCCCTGTAGCCACCCAGCCAAACTGTTCGTACATCATAATAATTACGGAAGAGAATGCTGTACCGACATTATAGCCCAGAGGTCCTAAAATCAGTAAAGCAATTGGTACGGTAATCACCAGACTCATCATCGGTACGAAGAAAATCCGAATCGGTTTTGGAGAGAATCGAGTAAATAGCTTCTCCATTTGCGCATAAAACAAAACGGTTAAGATGGCTGGAAATACTTGAGAAGCATAGGCAATATTTTCAATATTAAAGGAGAACAAGTTTGCCCCTTCTGCGAGCATTGCCGTCATATCCGGCAGAAGCAATGCACCCACTGCGGAAACGGCAACTAATTGATTGACCTTTAGCTTATTCGCTGTTGTCATCGCTACCAATATCGGCAGGAAGTATAGCGGCGCACCGCCAATCAGATTTAATATCTGGTAGGTTTGACTTTGGTCACTCATTATACCTGATAGAGAAGCCAGCAGTAGTAGTGATTTCAGCACCCCGCCGCCTGCAATTGCTGGAACCAGCGGCTGGAAGATTGAAATAACAAAATCCAGAACAATTGAACCAATTTTCTGCTGTTTTTTTGCTGGGCTGCCTTCTAAGCTCATTTCTCCCAATAGACCTCTGACCTCATCATAGACCTCTACCACATCATTTCCGATAATAACCTGACACTGAACGTTTTGTCTAACCCCCATCACGCCAGCCACTTTTTCAAGCTGTTCTTTTTGAACCTTGCTGTCATCTTTTAAAGTAAAGCGCAGCCGTGTCGAGCAATGCTCCAGATGGGAAACATTTTCTTTTCCGCCAATTAAGGACACAATCTCTGCTGCTGTCTGTTTATAATTCATTTGATTATCCTCTTTTCTTTTTTCAATCTACATAATTGTATTCTGTTGGCCTTACAAAATACAAAAACAGGCAAGAACTAAATAAATCGACATTTTCTATATACCACGTACAAAGTATATAAAAGATAACAACTTATTTAGGTCCTGCCTGCATTACCAGTCACATGCCTGTTTAATTAACGTCAGTTTAGCACAAATAAATGTAAACGTAAACATTTATTTTAAATTTCTTCAAATTTTCCTAGCGACAATAAAAAACTGCCTTATCAAACAAGCTAATTGCATTCTCCAACACTGTCTATAGATTTGGTATTCAACTTTCTAAGCTTCTCGCTTCTTTATAAAAGAGGATGGAGAAACAACTTAACATCATCCCGTTCTCTAAGCTTCAAACAGTCAGTAAAACAACAGCCGATACTATTAAACAATTTCTTCTGACCTGTTTAGCTTGATTCTTATTCTTTATTGAACGGATTGCTCATACATTTTACGGACAATTGCCTTCTTTCTAGTTGCTATTGGAATTTGAACGCCATTTCTCATAATTAACTCACTGAAATTTTTGGAAATACTGAATATTCCCCGACTATTTACTAAAAAACTGCGATGGCAGCGAATAAAATGATCTTTTAGATCCTGTTCAAGAATATTCAGTGTTTTATGATAGATTTGGTATTCCTGATTGTCTGTGCTATGGAGAGTAATAATATGCGACTTATTTGTTGATAAATACAGAATATCTGAAAACAAGAAATTAACAAAGCCATTGTTTGTACTCAATTGAATGCCAGAGTCACTGGCGTTAGCAACAAGCTCGGCACGATCCTCCACCACCTTTAAACACTTTCTTATTCGACTGGAAATATCTATATTGGGTGACTTTACTATAAAATCTAAGGCGCTAACCATGTACTGGAAGGTTAAATAGGTAAGCTCAGAGTGAACCGTAATAAAAATAATCACTCCTACTGGATCAAATGTTCTTATTTCTTGTGCTAGCTCTAACCCATTATTAATTTTTTCTCCTTTATGTAAATCAATATCTAAAAAATAAACATTTAATTCATTTCTCCGATCAATTCTGCTGAGGAGTTCCTCTGCTGAATCTGTTGAGTATGCTAAAGACATCATTGATTTCGAAAATAGAATATGGGAGAGAACTGCTTTTTCAATTACTTCCCTTTGCTTAGGGGAATCTTCACATATATATACTTTAATGGGCATTCGTTTCGCCTTCTTTCTTTACTTTGAATAGTTGAAAAATCTGATCATCTTTTTTTTCAGTCAAAAAAAAGACCCGTTTTTCATATTTAATCAATATCTCCCGCACAATTGACAGGCCCAATCCATGATAGCCGCCTTTAGTCGTAGTACCTTCTGCTATAATACTTAAGGCTTTTTGATTTACGGTCGTATTTGCAATGATAAAAATGATGGAGGTTCCATCATCTACAATAGACATCCTTACTGTTGGCTTCGGATGTTCTATTGCAGATTCCAATGCATTATCCAATAAAATCCCTAAAATTCTGACTAAGTCCAACATTTCCATATTTACACCATGAAGCTCTTTATTTATTTCCAAATCAAATACAGTGTGTTCTTCCATCGCCCGCATCATTTTCGTATAGATGAGTGCTTTCAGCTCTGGGATATGGAGATTTTTTATTTTGCTCATCTCTGCAAAAAACTTATATTCATCTTCATTGACACTAGAGATTTTTTCAAAGTAGCGTTTTAATTCCCCATTTTCTGTTTCTTCATAGATGTAGCTTCCCAATGAAATTAGCATATTGGTAAAATCATGTTGCCTTTGCCGAACCTTAGTAGTCAAACTTTCAACTGTCTGAACATATTCCAGCAATTCTTCCTCCCGCTGCTGCTGAACGGCCAGCTGCTGCTGTACATAAATATTTCGGAAAAATAGCAGCAGCACCGCGCTAATAGCAATGATAAAAAGACCAGGTAAAATCCACGAATACGACAACTCGTATTTAAAAGGATTTTGAACAACAACCGCATCTGGTGCAATCAAAAGAAAGAGCTTTCTTTCAAAGAAAAAAACAGAAACAAAAATATGCGTTGTTCCATCTGGAAATCGGCAAATTGATACGATTTCGAGAAGACTAAAAAAAACTGCTACAAAGAAATAACTAACTCCTAAAATCAAAAGGTTGCACCCTGATTTCTTTCTTAAAAAAAAATAAATTTTACTTACCAAAGGGAGCATTAATAACGCTGATAATATATATATGTTCAATATTTTATCGGAAAACAAAAGCAACTCATCGAACTGAACTAAAAATAGATAAATAAAACGATAAATGGAAAGTATGAACATGGAAAATAGACTAGATAAAAACATACCTAGCAGAAATTCCAAATCATTTTTCCATAAAACAAAATACACAATTGTAAATGCTATAGACTGAACAAAAATAATCATGAAACCATGAATAAATAGAACGTCCAAATGGTTTTGATAAATCAAAAAACCATATACAGCAGAGAAAAGCGCACTTGCCAGCATCACACTAATACAAATAAAAGTGGAGATTTTCTCTTTAAATAAGTATCTTACTGTTAAAATATGCAATAAACTGAAGGGTAGAAATTGTACAATAAAGAGGAACGCTACTTCTAAATACGACATGTTGCCAATCAAAAAATAGACCATTTCTATCTTATCCTTTTCTTATTGAATGTTTTCTTCCTTATTTTATCACGACTTACTTAGTAGAAGTCTTCTAATTTAAAATTTGTCTCAACATTCATTCCTATCCTTTATTACAAAAATAACAGTAGTCTATTCAGAAGTGATTATCAATTCTGTTTATGTGAAAACCAAGACTAGGCTGCGGCTGCTTTTGGCACCAGCTGCCAGTCTTGGCAAATGAGTAGTTTTTTGTTACTGAAGCAACGCTGTAGTCTGATTCTGGATATCTAGATAAAGAATAACCACACAACCAACTGCTGCAACCGCTAGAAGTAAAAACAGCCAGTTTGGTACAAGATAATTACGCTTCAACCGCATTTTCCGCATAAAATCCATATCTTTCACATAGAATAACAGAAACAAGACGACTGACAATAATGCTATACTACCAAAAATATACACCCAATAAATTGTCTCCATAATCCCTCCCTCTTTCTTTTCTATCAATAAACACACAAGAAACACAAATGAAACACACTAATTTTAAATGCCCTTTACGGCACAGCATCTAATGTCCAGGTTAGCAGCCCAGAATATTCATAACCGGCTTTCCCACTGACATTTTCCGGAACAGACAAAGTTATATTGTGGAAGGGGATCCGTATATTCCATGTGCCAGCACCATTATTTATATCAGCGGTTGAGAGAGAACGGCTTTCCCCACCGGCTATGAAGCTTAGCTCTTTTAAGTATGCAGGAGCTGATGTATCCGTGTCTGGAATGACGGTGATTTTTTCTACTCCTGCACTGTCTTTTTCAACTTTTTCAAGGGACATCTCCTTAAAGGTTAGCACTGGGTGTTTACCGCTCGTTTCAAGCGGTTGACCGCTACTGTTTTTTAGCTGGCTCAATTTGCCTGATACCTGCCATGCAGTGCGGTTGCTGCCTTGGTTAGAATCATAAACCTGTAGATAGAACCCATCTGTTTTATCTTGAGCATCATAGTCCTGCTCCGAGAGATTGTAGGCTTTAGCAGCTTTCTCAGATTGATTGTTGCGACCAAAATCCAATCTATCGGGTACCTTAATCAACCTCAGTTCTTCCAAAATACTGGATTTAATCGTAACTGCTGCCGAGCAATCTTTTCGCGTATAATTATCTCCAGATGAACCGAAAGTAAATTTCACTTCGTCACCAGGATTACCACTGCCCACCCTAGTAACGATTTTGATTACCGCTACATTATCATTATTAACCTTTTTGTTTAACTCACTTACACTGGTTCCCCAGACACCACCGCCCAATGGCAAGTGGACACCGTTAATATCAATGCGAACCCCATATTTATATTCAGGGTCTGGATAGGCTGTTTCAAGGGTATGATTGACTATCCCGGCTGTATTATTGCGGCTACTGAAAAATCTTGGTTTCCTCAACAGATGATCGTTTTCTCCTTTTAGCGTCACAGTCCAAGTAACCGTGTCGCCTACTTCCACTTCTGTTTTATCTGGAATAATACTCAATACCGCTTCATTCGCTAAATCATAAGGAACGTCAGGATAGATAATCCGACCGTCAATGTACACATTACTCAGCTGACCTGCTCCTGTACTGAATGAAGTGTATTCAAAACCAACCAGTGTGCTATCGTTGTACAAATCATACTGATCATCCCGAATTCTGACAATTGGTGTCCCGGCTTTTAATTCTGGGAACAGATGATCCAGTGAATGCCAGGTGCCAAACGGTCCTTTATTGATACTCAATGCTGCTAGGTTTCTCTCTGTATTTAAAATATCCAGTTCGATTCCTCTAAAAAGACTGTCATCAATAATTGTCATAGTGCCGCCATGCTGGGGTATTCGAATAATCTGACTTCTCATCAATATAATGCTCAATGCTGGTAAATTTTCAATTGGCCGAACATCCCCAATATAATTAGAATCAGCATAAAGGGTCTTTAGACTGCTAAAAAGATAGTTTCCATCCTTCATTTTTCCTAAATGAGCAAATCCCGCAGAAGTCACCTCATTGTAATCGAATTGCAGGTTGGTTAGAGTGCTGGGTAAAAACTGCATATTAGCATCATCAATCAAATTACAATTTGCCAAAAATATTTCTAGTTTATTCATGTTTTCCAAGCCTTCCAGACTTGACAACAAGCGTCCCTCCGCGTGGCTAGTCATAGAACTAGTCAGTGGGGTTATGCCTTGTTCATTAATATAAAGCTCCTTTAATGAATCTTTACTATCCTGCAAGCCCATATCAGCAAAGCTTTTATAGTAATTATTACTTAATCGAACTTCTTCTAATGACACACACCCTTTTAGAGGTCCTTTTGTATCAGATAGATTATTAGAATACGCATACAAGGATTTCAATTTGGCTGGCACTTCTAAACCTTCCAGCGAGACAAGACGATTGTTGGAGCAACGCAGTTCTTCCAAGCTAGTTGGGTTTAAATCGGTGATATCTTTCAACAAACCAACGACATAGTTTGATACATATGCGTTTACTTGAAAATCATTGGTTGTTCGTGCACCGCCAGTTTGCTGTGAACAATCAAGCTTTCTCAACTTATCTAATTGATTCAATCCCTTTAGATCCGACAGAAGATTAAACTCCATGTACAGCTCTTCCAACGCCAGACAATCTGCTAAAGGCTTCAATGTAGAAACTCGATTTCGAGTAGCATTTACATAGGTTAGTTCGCTATGACCGCTTAAACCGTTGAGGCTTTCAATTGCCTGATTAGCAACATTTACTTGTTTAAGTGATGGACAGCTCTTCAATGCATCAAGTGCATGCTCTCCCTGTAGTCCTCTCACACGATACATTTCAGTATGCGTATCAGTTTCAAATATCAGTTTTTCCTCTACGCTTAAAGACTTATCATTAACAAGTGCTGGCGGGAAGATATATTCCTGTCTTCTTCCGCTATAAGAAGGTCCACCAACACACGTTACTTCTTTCAATGCTTTATAATTTTCTAAACCATCCAGACTTTTTAATCCTGGGTGTCCGCCAAGATTCAAAGTTTCCAGTGTATCAGCACAATTCAATCCTTTCAATGATTGCAATCCATGTCCATCATAAGATGGCTCAGACTCCCCGTGCGCTACTCTTGTTGGACCTGCATCATCATCATATTTGGAAAAAATTATTGTTTTCAACTTTGTACTATCTTCTAAACCAGTAAAATCTTTTATACCATCCATTTGATTCGCATAGTAGTCAGCGTATCTTGAAACAACAAGTGTTTCAAGGTTGGTTGTTCCCTGTAGTCCAGTTAAGTCGCTCAAATTATTATGACTAAGCGTTACTTCTTTAAGTGTCGTCATATTTTTCAATTCGTCAATATTCGTTAATGCTCCCTCATTGACTTTGAAAACTTCCAATTTTAATTTATTAAATCCTGCAGGCAAAGAGGTGAAGCTGTCTTCGACTATTCTTCCGCCTGTCAAATCAAATGTCTTTATGTTTAAAGCATACTGGATACCTTCAAGAGTAGTGATGCTCTTACCAGCTGTTCGAGTAAAATAAAAACTTGTCATTAGCTCCATCTGTTCCCGAGTAACTGTGTTTGACGGACCATTGTCTACCAAATTAAGATGGTTATAATAGTTTAAACGCCAGATAATTTCCTCTCGCAAGACATCGTCAGGAATAGTAACATACTCATCGGCTCGAGTCTGAGGTTTTCCACTTTGGCCGCTGGCCTGAGTAGGCTGCATCTCATCAAGCACTTTCTCCGTTTCAGCTTCCATATCCAGCTCTGTCGCCGCTGCTTTAGTATTTTCTATAAGGAAACTGAAAGCTGTTAATACAAGAAGCAGAAATGCTTTAATTAAAAAATGGTTAACCTTTTTCATAAAGCCTGCCCCTCCTCTTCTTTATGCGCTGCTAGTATCATTACCCATAAAACCAACACTAGCCCAGAAAGGATAAAAGCTACATTCAGACGTTCATTCGTTTTAGGGAAGTAGTTCAATCCGTTGTATTTTTTAGGAATGTTGCTGGAGGGCAGCTGTGTACTGCTTGAATCTTCGACTGCAGTTTCAACTGTTTTTGTATTGAAGCCAATTCCTGCTTCCGTCTCGCCGCTGTCAACTGACTCCCCGAGAGCTGTCAGCGGATGAATCATGAGGCAAAGGCTCGATAACAAAATAAACATCAGTAAGACTGACTGCTTTACTATGACTTTCATCGCCTTCCTCCGTTTCCTGCTTATTTCTTTTTCTTTCGTCTAATTTTATTTTTTTTCTTGATTTTCTTTCGTCGATACGGCAAATAGCTGCCTGTTCCAACCAACGAAACGGTCAATACAATTGCCATTGGTGAAACCCATGAAGGTGTTATTATTTTGTCAATCGTTTCATCATTCAGCGAAGCTGCCTGTTCACCAGTCACTAGGAAATCTTCTTCCCATGTCCATTCTTTTTCATCATTTTTCAGTGTGAGCTGAAGGGTGTAATTCCCTGCTGTCACGTTATCAATCCCCATTGGCACTTCATAAGTAAAGCGGCTATTAGGAGCAACTGCCAAGTCTTTTCCTGTCGTCTTATATAAGACTTTGGTAGAACCTTTTTTCATTATTTCCGCTTTCAGTTCAAGCCCTTCAATGATTTTCGGCTGATCATTTTGTAATGTTACACCAATAACTTTACTGCCGTTTGAAAGAATAACCTCTGTTTTTTTTAGATTTAGATTACCACCAGCATTATATTGCGCCGCATCTTCTGTCAGAACAATTCCAATTGTGTAGCCTGTCTGAACTGTAAGACCTGATTTTTTTTTCTCTTCACCTTCCGGAACACCTAAAATACGAAAGGCTCCTGCTTTAATTCCAGTGAAAGCATCCTGGGGAGGCGCAATATCAAACTGGACTGTCTTTTCTTCAAAATTCTCTACAGTTATTTCTCGATAAGACTCTGGTACTGTGACAACTTCTGAAATGGGAGACTGTAAGCTCTCATCCAGCTCTGGTTCATCTATGCCGTATTCAATTGAACCTTCTGCTGAAGTTACTGCATCATTCACATGAATCCTTACCGTTCGGGCTTCCTCCCTAGTACTAATCACTCTTAACTGAATGCTCTGTTGTTGTCCAGGTTCTACTTTTAAAAAATAGAATCCTTTAGAGCTGTCAACTTGATTATTCGGCAGCACTGGTTTTACAGTGAAGCCAATAGCTTCTTTATTTTGACCAGATTGATCTGTAGCTTCTGCAATAATTGCAGAAGGCAGTAGAATGATACCAATCAGAACAACAAGCAATAGCTGCATTATCTTCTTTTTTATCAAGCTAAAAACCTCCGTAAATCCAGCAAAGGGGACATCTCAGTTACCTGTCCCCAGCTGTCAGCTCATTATTAGATGGTATCATCCAATGTCCATGTCAGTGTTCCTGTATAATGTAGACCCTTTTCTCCAACATTACCACCAACACCTAATTTGATATCTTCCAAAGATGCTGCCCAATCAGCTGAAGCCGCTTGATTTTTTTGGGTGAATAATGCTTTTGAAGCACCGCCTACTGTTAGCTCAGTACTTGTTGCTGCAGTTGGCGCAGTACTACCTGTAGCAGTGGCATGAGCACCAGCAGATTTAATTGTTGTTGCATCTGTATTTGGATCATTTTCTCCATCATATCCGTGAACCTTTGATGTAAAGAATAATTTTGTTTTATCTAGTTTCTTCGTTGTAGTTCCTGAAAGCGCGGTTAATTCTCCCAACTGAGCTTTAACAACCCATTCATTTGTATCTGTAACTGTACCTGTTAAATCATCCTTACGCGTATCACGAACAACGACGTAATAACTGTTGCCGCTAACTTCCGCAAACTCCTGATACTTTTTATTGATATCATTGTACTTGCCGAAATCTAGTTTTTTAGGCACCCAGCGTAATTGTAAATCCCCTTCTTCTGTTCCTGGTATATGGGCATCAACGAAGCCAATACCAACTTCTGTATCCTGACGATCCACTTCTTGCGCAGAAGCAGTCGCCCCTAAAATAATTCCTCCAAATGCTGCAGCTGTTACAGCAGTTGTGATAGCACTTTTCACTTTCATAAGATAATACCTCCAAATAATTTTTTATTTATGAATAAAGACAGATGTCTATATTCCTTTTTTTAGCTGGAAAAAACCGTCACTGACTACTCTAAAAAAGCGTTGCTGAACTTTCTGCAAGTTGGTTCATAAATGAATACTTTTCGAACCCATAAACATTCCTACAGCAATACATTTCTTTAAAATAGATATCAATTTCCTTTTCAATCAGCAAACGCATTTCCTGTCTAATGTAGGGAAGCTCTTGAACTGCAAGACTATAAATGAGGCAAAGGTGTAATATCCTGTCATTTCTAATAAGCTCAGGAATGGTTGCCTTGAAGCTTGCTGCATTAATTCGCTGTATTCTCCGCCGGCTCTGCTCTGCTGTTTCTTTAAAAATCTGACACAGCTCGCCAATCAATTGCTGCTCTCGATGAGTCAGCTCTTTCAATAGGTTCTTCCCATTTTCCGCCAAAAAAAGTTCTTCAAAGGAAAAATCCCACAAATAGCTCACTTTAAAGAACCTCCTATTCTTAAAAACTAGAAATGATTTTCTTTTATTCCTATTGCTTCAGAAAATGCTTGATTAAATATTCGTTCATGTCAACTACGTTTATTCTAAATGATTTAATTTAGCAATCTCCTTTTTCGACATGAATAGGACATATTTTACGTTGACCGTTATAAAAACAATAACACTAAAAGCGTTTATCGAGCATAACCGCTTTTGTTGTTTTATTCGCAAACTCCAAAAAATATTTATTTTAATCTAACAACTAATATAAGATTATAAATAGTACAATTAACAGTACTATAAAATTGATATTACAATACAAAGAAATTTAAATTATTAAGTACAAAAAAGAATAAATAATATTTTAAAATAACAAAAACACTCGTTAATTAAATTGGATTTCAGATTCTATCTTTTAGTTTCCAATCAGATTCGCCGTAAAAACCAATGATTTTTCATGTACCTGAAAACCTTTTTTACTATCAAAACCGGAAAAATCACTGAAGGAAGCACGGCTTTTACTACGTTTATCGACTAGTTCCCAAAGAAGTTATTTTCTATTTTTCATAGTTTTTTATTTTTTTCTGCACACAGCTTTCGTTTTCAAATACAGTTAGCCAATCTACTACATTGATTACAAATATAGGAGTTGACCAAAAGTATTTTGCATCAACAAATAAACCGTACTATACGAAAATGTCTCCACATTTTCAATATAGTACGGTTTATTTCCGAAGAAGCTGCTTTTAGAACATTCCTTATTCGGAGGTAGACAGACAAGTGCCTAACTATTTATTACTGACCAAAATCCATTCTTAGTATGTTTTTTTACGATTCGCTGTATCCATAGTTTTAACTAGTATTGCTTTTAAAATAGAGTCCACCATCATTCCAATGGAAACAGCTCCGCCTGTTAGCAAGAGAACACCTAAACTATTCTTGGTTCCGATATACTTCGTTACAGCAATCAAACTTGCCACACCAATTACTAGTTCAATCGCTGCCAGCTTCAGCCAGCACTTTACTCTCTGTGTATCTCCAATTACTTTGATGTCATTCATCATTTTCGATTCCTTCAATAATAGTTTATCTAAGGAAAAATCATATAGTTTAGCCAAGGCACTTAAATTATAAATATCAGGTACTGTTTTACCGTTTTCCCAATTTGAAATAGATTTTTGATTGACTAATATTTTTCCAGCTACTTCTTCTTGAGTTAAACAGCAATCTTTGCGCCTTTGTTTTAAAAATCTTGCTAAATCTATCATCATCCCTCCTCAACTACTATTGTCTTTTACTTAATGATACCTTGCCATCCAATAGCTGCCTAATCTGTAAAAGAAGCCTAGAAATATCTTACTAACGTTGATTTATCAAGCAACAATCCATCTATGCGAAATCTATCTACACGCTATGAACAAACAGCAGCCGCAGTTTTTTCCCCTTCTATACTTGCCCCTAATATAATTACAGATATCAATCATTACTTTCAACCTATTTTTCTATGTACTGAAGTAAATTTTCTAAGTAATTCTCCATTTCTTTTCATCCTCTAGTGACCTTCTTTATTTAGTGTATCATAATTTAGAATGCTGGCTGCCTTTTTCTTGTTGACATTTACGCGGCGTTATAGCTTATGCTGAATTTAGCAGCGAAGAAAGGAGGTGGGCGGCTTGGATGTTTATTTAATGCCGATGTTTAATAAATTAATGGTGAAGGATATTCAAAAAGCAGCAGCTTGGTATACAGATTTATTGGGATTCACTTCATTATTTGCATTTAAAAATGAAAATAACGAAGTGAGCATGAATCATTTACGTCTGAAAAATTATCAGGATATTATGCTGATTCAATCAGAAGCTTTCACTGCGGGAGACGGATTACGAATGAATTTAACCGTTGATCATCTGCATGAGCTTGCAGAACGTATACCAGAAAAATTTATCATTGAAGCACTTGAAAAACAGCCTTGGAACGCAGAAGAAATGACCATTAGAGATTGCGACGGCTATCTGATTACATTGACACAAGCAGGAACAGAAACAACTGATTCCTTTGAAACTGTAATTGATCGTGTTTCAGAAAAATTCAACTAGGAAGGCTCAGTATCATTTTTCAGCAATAAAAATGGGAGGCGAGACTTGTATGTCTCTGTCCCTAAAACTGAATACAGTATTTATTAGCTTCTTTGAAAATAAGGCTGAATAGACGAAAATAGTTTCTCCTATTTTCAGTATATTCAGCCTCATTTCATAAGCTAAAACTCTTTTGTCATAGCCTCATATTATTAGCTCTTATTTAATCATATCAAAACAATCATACTCTCAACTCAAACACTTATCAGCTACTCTGCTGCGCAATTTTCTATGCTGTCTGATGTTCACGAAAACTGCGAATAGCAAGTGGAACAGTCACCAAGATAATCAATAAATACACAAGTACGTTGATAGTAAAAAGATTCGTTGTCCAGCCTGCTATGTTGTAGGTGATATTACTGACGAATTTCATATTCAGCTGAACCCCCGGCAGCAGATTAACTATCCAGTTATACAGTACCGAGGCAGTGGACTTCGGCATAATAAACGGCATCATTAGCAGCAATACATTTGTGACCAGCACAGGAACCGGCGTACTCAATCGTGAAGAGAGAAGAAGTGTCACCCCAATCATTCCAAAAAGAACCAGCAGTCCTAATCCGAAGTGAATCCAAACCATCTCACTAAACGTCCAGGGAAATGGAGAATTGGGCACTCTCAACTGTATCGGCAGCTCGCCTCCTTCACTTCCAAAAAGGGCAAAGGTTCCTCCAAATGCGAGCAGCATGGTTATGCCATATACGAACAATCCGAAAAGATAGGCAGCAGCAACTTTAGCAGCCAATACTTTACTTTTGCCAAATTTACTGGAAAGAATTAGAACCGCTGTCCCATTTTGATACTCTCCGGCAAAAATAGGAGCAAGCGAAAGACAAATCATCAGGATGAGCAACGGAATAAATCCGATTCGATCACCTATATTGTTCCAGCCTGCATAATAACCATAACGGTAAGGCGCTGAAACAGCCGCAGTTTTTTTCTGCCAATAGCTCTTTGCCGACTCGGTTAACGCTCCGCCATTTTCTGGAATATCTCTTGCCAGCATCGCTGCTTGATTTTGCTGATATTGCTGATAAAATCCCAGTGTGCCATCTTCTTCAACTGGAATTTTCAATGCATAGTCAGGCGTTGTATAGTACTGAGGGTCATAGAAAGTACTGGCAACCAAAGACAACAGCGCATAATTTTGATTATAAAATGAATGAATAATCTCAGAGGTGAATTCTTTTTCGCCCTCTTCGTTTTCAATATAGCTGGCCGGGTTTGCAGCAATCTGCTGATATTCTTCAACCACTGCGCCAAGCACCTCTTCAGTCAATACATTCGGTTGCTGTCGAATAAGTTCTTTTTGAATATTAACAGCACTCAAGCCTTTGTAGGTTTTCCCTTGTAGATCAGTCGTCTGCACTTGAAAAGCGGGCAAAATGAATAGCCAGATAGTGAATAAGCTAATAATTGCTAAGCTAATCAGCGTGGATTTACGCTTAAAAATCTTTTCCCATTCAAATCTGATTAATTCTATCATTAGAAATCCTCTCCTCGCTTTTTTCCTTGAAGTAATATAGATAAACATCCTCCATGACCGGCTCAGTCAGTTCTGCGTTTTCCAGCGGCTGCTCCTCGCTGATAATCCGCAGTTGAATAGTATCCCCACTGTAATGAATGTTGGCAATAGTTAAGTGAGGGATAGCAGCTAGTTCTTGCTGGTTCACCGTTGCTAGCCAAACTTTGTTCTGAACAATATTAACAGCTTCATGAGTTGGGCTTTCCAGCAATATCTGGCCTTGCTTCATAATAACGATTCGGTCAGAAATATACTCTACATCTGAAACGATATGTGTGGACAATAAGACAATCCGGTCATCCGCCAGATTTGAAATAAGATTTCTAAAATTAACACGTTCTTGTGGATCTAAACCAACTGTCGGTTCATCTAAAATCAGTATTTTAGGATTGTTGATAACTGCTTGGGCAATACCAACCCGCTGCTTCATTCCGCCCGACAGAGTATTCATTTTCCGGTTAGTCAGCTCCTTCAAGCCTACCACTGTTAATACTTCATCAATTCTCTGATTTATACTACTGCTTTTCATCCCCTTGATAAGTCCCATATAACGTAAAAACTCCCCCACAGAGAATTCCTCATAATACCCAAACCGCTGAGGTAGATAACCAATTTTTTCCAGAAAGGCATCCTCTATTTTTTTGATGGGCTGACCATCAAAAAGAATTTCCCCTGAGGTTGGCTTTAACAGCCCGCAGGTCATGTTCATTAACGTGGATTTTCCAGAACCATTTGCTCCTAATAATCCATATATTCCAGGGGTTAACGTCAGTGAAAAATTTTTTACTGCTTCAATGTCCTTAAATTGTTTTGTCAGGTTTAAATACTCCAATTTCATTGTTTCAGCCTCCTTTAGTAAACAGCACTTGATAAAAACAAGAGCTTATCCTACTTTCTTTACGTATAGTTGTCTCTTCGTACCTCTATCGTTCTGCTTGTTGTAGCAATTGTTCCTTTCATTAATACACTGATCGTCCCTGACAAAATCATTTTCTCTAATTTAGAAACAAGTATTGATTCAACTGATTTTCACTTCGTCTACCAATTCACTAGCTACCCGTTCCTTTAACCTGGATTCATATAATAAAAATAAATATCTTCAACAGTCGGTTTGACCTGAACAGCCGTCAGATGTGGCTGCTGTTCACTATAAACGCGAAGCTTTTTTTGAGAAGCCTGCAGGACTCTACTCAATATTTTCCCCTTCATAAGCTGTGCTTCTACCGCCTCTGTTATTTCCCAAATCATCCCGTCAAATTTAGTAGTTAAGTCGGCAAGCGACTCCTTGGCTATTAGCTCTCCTGATTTTAACAGCAATATCTCGTCTGCTTCCCCTATTTCACTAACTAGGTGAGTGGAATAAAGAATCGTTCGTTTCTGGGAAAGCTGCTTGAGTAGCCTTCTTAAAGCTATCCGCTGTTCAGGATCCAGATGGTTAAAGGGTTCATCAAGGAGGATTAGCTCCGGATTATTTAATAACGCCTGTGCAATACCTATCCGCTGATGCTCTCCCATAGACAGCTTCGCTATCTTCCGATTCTTTTTATCCGATAAGCCTAACTCCATCAATAAATCATTGATTTGCTGCTTCGCCTGATAAGCAGGAATGCCCTTCAAGCCTGCTATATACTTTAGAAAGCGAACCGGTGTCATCGTCGGAATTAGTCCGAATGCTTGGGGCAAAAAGCCTAATTTGTTTCGATAATCCTCTCCTAGGGTTCCTTGAAGCTCCTGGGCTACCATAATATCTCCCAGCGTTCTGTCAGAAATACCTGCTAAAATTGCTAAAAGGGAGGTCTTGCCTGAACCATTTGGACCAGCTAAGCAATAAAGCCCCTTCCTCAAGGAAAAGCTAATTCGGTCTAAAATTAGTTTTTTTTCGTTCAAAAGACTCAATTTTTTAACGGTTAATTCCAAGTCTTACACCTCCTTTTCGGCTCAGAAATAGCATGGAAATCAAAGACAAAAGGCTCCCTCCTAGACCTGCTAAAATCCATTGAATCTCTGTAAGCTGATTCAATGAAATGATGCCGTCAACACCTTTTAACAACAGAATGATTAATACCACCGTCACTACCTGTTGCCCCCAGAAGGAAAGAAAGCTATTCGTCATAGTGACAACCCCTAAGCTTATTCCACTAATAACCGTAAAAGGAACAAAGAAGCGCAGCAATGTTAAAAGAAATGAGCTGTCAGAAAAAAATGCCGTTATTGATCCAGCTGTCAGCAGCAGTAGAAATTCGATAAGTCCTAGGGCAAAATAACGCATCAGCAGAACTTGATGAAAGGCGTAGCGGCAGGACTTCTCAATCTGCCAGGTTGAATAAATGAAGCTTTTCAATAATTCCGGAAGCATGGTTAAGCAAAGCAGTACACTAAACGCCAGAGAATACATCATGACTGAACCAGATGAGGTATAATCTCTTCCAATCATAATTAGGATAACTAATGTCAAAAGCAGCTGTATAAGAATAAATGATGGCGATAAGTAGCGTATCTGATTCACCAGCTGCTTCAGCAGCGTTTGAGGAAAATCCTGTGAAGCCAAAGCTTGTTCTGCTAAGTGAATCGTCTGCTTCTGTTTATTAGAATCCTCTACCTGATAACGGTTAAGTACATCTTTTAATTGATTATCTAAATCAGTATTCATAGATTTTCTTCCTCCAGCCTGCTTTTTATTTTTATCTGCCCCTGCTTCAATCTGGATTTTACTGTTGACAAGGGGATTTCCAAAATCTGGGCAATATCCTTTAGCCTAAGGTTATGATAGTACCGCAGAATAATAACGTCTTTTTGAATCGGGGGAAGCTCATCAATCAGCCCTTTAATTATTAATTTTTTTTCTGACTCCAGGGTCTGCTCAACAGGATTCGTGCTGACATCCGCAGCCAGCAGTTCTGTATCTATGGACAAATTGGGCAGCTGTTTTTTGGCTAGTGTATTGGTGCAAAGGTTAACCGCAATGGTAAATAAGTAGTTGCGAAACTTTCCCGTAAAACGATAGCTCTTAATATGATGAACCAGCCGCAGAAAAACTTCCTGAGTGATTTCCTCCGCTAGTCCCTGATTTCCAAAACATCTCCGATAACAGTAGCGGTAAATATCCTGATAATAATTTTCAATCAGTTCGTTCAACGCGCGGCGATCTCCTTTTTTACTGTAATAAATCAATAACCACTCATCCACTGAAACACCCCCTCATCTATTATTAACCGATGGATAGTAAAAAAGTTTTAATTTTCTACTATTTTTTATTCTATTTCAAACAGCAAACCTGCCTTATAAAATAACTATAAAGACACCCAATAAATCGGTCGATTCATCAGGTGTCGAAAATTAACTATAAGAAATAATTAGGAATTGGAAAAACGTTTTTTATGAAAGCTTGCGCTTAATTCAGTAATTTTATAGTTAAACTACTAAAAAACAAAGCTTTTTCGTAACTATTAGAGCTTTATTTATTCTTCAGCGGCCGCGTAACGCTGATTACTTTCGTGGATTTCCTGACAAAATGAATCACCTAGTTCAAGCGGTTTTCCTGTCTTCAATGCGTCAATATACTGTATTGTCTCCTCTATCTCTGTAAGCGTGATGGCTAAACTATGTCCGGCATGAATCTGCTTAGGGTTCATTTGAACATATTTGTTCAGAGTATCCGTATATACATCAAGATTATTTTCGTAAATTTGAATAATTGGACGTTCAAGATTATCCCCTACATAAAGAAAATCTGATTTCTTATCCAAAACCGACAGACCATCTCTAGTATGCCCAGGCGTATGAAAAATATAGATATCTTCATTTTCCCAGCTACCGGCGTCCTCAATCAACACCGTAGGCTTCACCAGCCGTTTCTCTCCTTTAAAGTGTTGTCCTTCCTCGCTAAGGTCTGTCTCCCATGATTCTTCCATGAGCGTACCGCACAGGTAATGGGCGATAATTGGCGTCTGTTCAAAATAAGGATTTCCCCAAACATGATCCCAATGAAAATGCGTGTTGATAACATACAGCTTTTTCCCCTTCAGTTCATTTTCAATATCCGCCATGATTTCAGCCATATACTCAGAACCGCAATACGTGTCAATAATATAAACTGCTTCTGGTTTAATTAAAACAAAGACCATGGTTATAAATGGATCTAATTCATTAAAAATATACGCATAACTGTGCGGGTCAAGAATTCTCTTTTCCATAACTACTCCTTTTGCATTCAACTTTTATTTCTACTAGATTATGTCTGAAAAGCTTGTTTTTCCTATAGTTTTTAGACAGGCTCTAGTTTATCTTATTTTAAGAATATCATTTTTGAATGACTACAATCCTTACCACTCTTTTTGAAAATCTTACGAACTTTTACTTCATAGAATCCAGTTGCTTTTTCGAATCACAAAACACTTGCCATAATTGTATTTGATTATTTTTAACTACTACTTTCCAGCATGCTGGAAAATACCATGATTTACTTTTGTTTCCTAGGTATGAAGCACTTGCTGTTCCGATTATCATTGAGAATTTCTCGCTTTCAATATAATCATCTACTTCAATAGTATAGTCTGGAAACCAATCGAAATAGCCCTGCCAGCCTATCTTCATTTGTTCTTTGTCTTCTTTATCTCCATAGGTATCAATAAAACAGAAATCTTCTGACATCATTTGAATAATTTGAGGCAAGTCCTGATGATTAATTGCAGCAACAAAATCCAATACTATGTCTCTTTTCATTGTTTTTCTCCTTCAATTATTAATCTTTTTAGAAGCCGAACAACGTGAGGAGATTTCAGGTTATGCTATTGATTCCAGCTATTGAGCTTTTGGGGAATTATTAAATAAACTAATAAACTGGTTGAGCTTAATGCTCTATAACTTCTGTTACGTTTAATTTCGGCTGCAGAAATAGTTTCTTCCTAATGACTACTTTTACTGAGTACAAATACTCCTTTTGATTAGCAGCTTGTATTCTAATCTCGTACCACATCTCGTTTTTTGAAGCTTTCTCACTTTCGCTTATCATAGGGAAATCATCCTTAGGGTCATAACTGGGAACCTCTATAAAATTTGGCAGTTGAGATAGTATCTGTTCATTGGGATTGTTAAAAAGATTGTCACTGACTTTGACTACGCCGAATCCTATGGGGATAATCAAAATAAGCGCCAGCAAAAATAAATACCCACAGCCTTGTACTGAACTTTTTTGTCTCAGTATATTCTTACCCAACAAATCAACTCCATTCATTTGTATCCTTTTTGATGCTATTCCGCGCATAGCCCTCAGACGTCAACTCTTTCGCTTTCTATGAACCTGTCTACAGAACCTATTAATCTATAGTCACCTTATATATTTCAGCTTTCAAAAGCCGCAATGTTAACAACATACTCCTGCCCATCTACTGAAATTTTATAATACGGGTTCCCTTTCGTAGAAGTGTAATAGGCGATAATATTTACTTCTTTACCAATCAATCCTAATCCGTTAGTTGTTTGAACGGTTTTTGCAGCGGATCGTCCAAAGCCTAATTCCAATACCGCTTCGTCAATAGTATAAACATTGTAATTCTTTATTATGGATAACACTGTGCTTACTTCTTTTTTTGTCTGTATATAGTTTTCTTTAAAATCAATTTCAATACCAAACTTAGTATCGAAAGCTCTGGAGTTAACAACATATTCCTGTCCATCTGCTGAAATTTTGTAATAAGAGTTTCCTTTGGTAGATGTATAGTACGCCAAAATAGTGAGATCTTTATCAGTTAATCCCATACCATTAGTCGTTCCTACAACTTTTGCACTACTGATACCAGCTTTATTATTCAGTACTTCCTCATTTATAGTGTAGACATTGTAGTTTTTAATGATTGAAGAGACTACATTAACTTGTTGCTTTGTTTGAATATAGTTTCCTTCAAAATCAATCCTTATTCCGAATAACGTATCAAGATTCGTTGTTATTTTACCATCATGGTAGTTAACAAACCCTTCAGGACTTGTCAAAATCCATGATGAAAGTTTTTTAGGCTGCTCCCAGCTTAAACCAGCAAGTGCTAAAGCTGCCGCATCGACTGCCGTACTTTTTACACCATTGCTATTTTCTTTAGGCGAGTTCCATAATCCAGTAGTCCACGGCGCCATAAATTCAGTTCCTGAAATATTGTCTCTTTGAGCATTATAGCCATCTTCGCCGCCACCCAAGTGAGGAATACCAAGAGCATGTCCAATTTCATGAATTAGAGTTGACTCTTTCCAATCTAGTTGAGCAGCAGGGTCTAATGAATCAATTGCCCATTGATTTGGGTAAAACAGTATGCCATCACCACTATAGGTCTGTCCACCTAATGCTCCTAATTTTTCTGGAGAATCGTGTATAATCTCATCACTTTTTTCTGGCGAAGATACGACTTCCACAATGGTCGTTCCAGCTAATGTGTTCCAATATTTAGCAGCAGCTTGAACCATTGTATCTGTCATCATCTCAGACTCATTGTATAATTGAAGAATTCCATCGGTTCCAACAAAGTTGGGAAGTGGTGCGTTTTCTAGCACATAAATGTGGTCAGTAGCAGCTTTATCAAGGCTAGTATTCCCGTGATATTCACTCCCATGAGTAATTTTTGTCAGTGATTCCAACTCTGATTGAGTGTAGTAGGACAAGTCAATTGATCCTTCTGGATTGTAGTGCTGAGCAGTTCTTTGATAATACGTAGTTTTTTGATTTACAGACGCATTTGCAGCTTCGACATTTTCAAAAGACAGAATTGTACCTGCAATTAACAAACTTCCCAAAATAACACATTTTCTTAGCATATTTTTACTCCCCCTAAATAAAATTTAATCAAAATATTATTCCTTTTTCTTTACCCACTATTCATTATAAACTATCCAAAAATTTCTATTGGAACATCTAAAAATACCTAATAATTTCTTCAGACGTGTTCAGCTAATAGTTGAATGTGCTTTTTATTGCTTGTTACTTCTAGCTCTCCTTTTTGCTTGTATTTGATAGATTATTCCTTATAGAAAAATTATCTTGAAAGGTCCACAGCTATTGTCGAATAAATTCTTCTTTTTTTATATAGCGTAATACCATTTAATCATGGATTAAGTCATATTTAAACATCTTATAAAGAAAAGGTTCCTTATTCCAGTTTAGTTTCTCCTAGTTAACACGCTCACTACGATATAGAAACTGGCGGCTTTGATTGTTCCTCAAAACCACCAGTTATAGCTTAATCACTCAACCTTTAAAGCAATAGATTTTATTCGCTGTTAAATTTGTCAGTCGCTGTATAAATTTTTTCTATGAATGATTAGGCTAATCATTACATGATTACTTCTTGTATTTCTGTTACTTGGCTTTCTTTTTATACTCTATTAATTGGTAAACATCAGGCAACTCACTTTCACTATAGATATCGATTTTTAGCGTAGTCCACTTACCACCAATGAGTGAAGCTTTTGAAAAAGCTTGTTTTAACTCATCTGCTATAGCTAATACAAAAACACCCTGTTTGTTTCCTTCATTAAAATGAAAAGCAATAGTGAAATAACCATTCTTTGCTTCTCCCCAAAATATTGTTTTTTTCTTACGAACTGCCTTGGCAAGCCATCCCCCATCTCTGTAAAAACGCCACTCAAGAACCACTTCAAAATCTGCTAACTTTTCTACTAATGTTTTGTACGCAGAAAAGCTATTTCCTAAAACAATTCTTAAATTTTCAGCAGTCGGTTCGATATTTTTATCTTTTTTAAAATCTATCATAGTATTTCAGCCTCACTTTTACTCAGTTTTTTAATTGGTACCCAATACTCAAGAATTGCTCCCTCCGAGTTTTCTTTAGCATGTACTGAAATATCCGGACCATTGTCATATTCATATCCGCTTGTTGGCAGCCATTCTGAGATTACGCGGTTTCCCAGCTCCTGTGTTTCTTCAATTGTTTTTCCTTCATACGAAAAAATGGCCCAGGTATAGGCAGCGACTATATGTTCCTCTAAAGGCTCCTCAATTGGCGTGTCGGCTGCAACCGAAATTAAATACCGCCAAGTTTCAGTATTTTCATCTGGCATCATCACTTCAAGTAAGCCTGATGACTCGTTTCCCATTAAACTTTTCAGCTTCTTAATTGTACCGTTGCTCTCAGCAAATTTCCAAACCTGTTCAATCGGCTCATTCATACTCTCAAAATCCCCAAAAAGCGGAATAGAGATACCTACAACACGAAAGGCCTCTTTTGTCTCAATCCTGAAATCCAGACTTTCCACTCCTTTTACGACTATTTGAAAGCTAAGAGGTGTATATGATTTGACCGATACACCCTCTAATTTAACAAGTGACGGTGCTATTCCGTGTACGCTTTGAAAAGCACGGTTAAATGCAGTGGGTGAGCGGTAGCCGTATTTTAATGCTACATCCATGATTTTCATATCAGCGCTTTTTAAATCAGCTACTGCTAAAGACATCCTTCTTCGCCGAATATATTCCGACAAGGGAACGCCAGTCATATAAGCAAACATTCTCTGAAAATGATAGGAGGAGCAGCCAGCTACCTTAGCAATATCCTCAGTACTCAATGTCTCGGTAATATGTTGTTCAATATAACTAATTGCCTCATTCATTTTCTCTATCCAATCCATTTTCATCATCTCCAACAGTAGTCTATTCGTATACTTTATTATAAGGCACTAACAATATTCCGTCCTCTCCTCTGACATAATAATTAGAGAGCATGTACATTAGAGGGGGTCTGAAAACTCTAGCGGAGAATCAATATATAGGCTAACACTCAAAGATAAGTGGAGCTAGTTTCTTTCAAGGAATAGTTATCGAAACAGCCGCTACCCATACCTGCCATATTTGTCAACATTAATAATTAAAAGAAGCTTTTTCTTTTTAGAACTAAAGAAAAAAGACCGCAGCATGATTCAAGTCATACTACGGCCAGTTACATTTATTCACTTAATAGCTAAAGCTGCCCAGTAAATAAAATACTGGATAAAGTACCATCATTAGCGACATTGCCTTAAGCACCAGGGGAAAGGTCTGTGTCTTTATTTGCGCTCTAACATAAGGTTGAATCAGCTTAATGATGAGCGGCAGCAACAGTAAGCTTAATAACACGGTGGGCGGAGCGGCCTGAAGAAAGACACTCGCGACCATCACTAAGAAGCTCAAGCCTAGAAAAACCAGTAGTAAGCGTACACTTTGCTTTTTGCCAATATAGTAAACGAGTGTTTTCCGATTGTTCCGAATGTCCTCTTCCAAATCGCAGGTATTATTTGCTAACAAATTATTAAACATACAAAGAACCATTGGACTGAATGCCAGCAGGGTCTGTCCCCAGAAGCTGCCGTTGATTTCAGTCTTTCCATACGCAGTCAAGTAAACACTCATCGCAGGGATCATATAGCCGCTTAGAACAGCCGGTATGGTCTCAGCAATAGGTAAACTATTGATTGGCCGAATGCCATAAGAATACCCTAAGCCCACATAGTAGCCGACGATTCCCAGCAGCAAAATGAAATAGTCAGAAGACCAAGTCAGAATTGCTCCTGTCACCATAGACAAGAGTAGGAACACAAAAAAAAGTTTCCTTACTGTAGAAAGCTTCAGCTGTTCTCGGCCAATAATATTTGTTTTCGTCTTATATTCTTCATCTTTGGCATTTTGGTAGTCCATATAGTTATTGAAAATATTGACCGCAACATGAATAAAACTCAATGTAAGTGTAAATAAAAGAATACGCCAGTTGAAGAAAACACCATAATGATAGCTGGAATAGGACATTCCTAACAGAATCAGAAAAAAATTCAGCGGTGCAGTATAAATCTCGCCTAGCTCCCAGATAATTTTGAATGACATGAATAAGCTCCTATACTAAATAAAGTTTGTCTCCAAGCTCTTATCCTATCTAGCCGACTTGCTTCTGTCAACGCTTTTGTTCCATTCAACAGAAAACTACCTCTCATTATACTGGATTCTGGCAAAAAGCTTGTTCTCTTGATAGTTTTCAGACCAATCGCAGCTTCAAACAACTCATACCAATAACTCTCTCTTACCGGCTATTCTGCTACTCTTGAGTAATTATTAGCCGTTCATGCTTATCAAAATAAGGCGCCGTCATTTCCCGCCATCTGGTTTCTGAAAAAATAGCAGAGGATATTGGCAACAGTCCGTAATTTCCTAAGGCAAAGCCATCATTTACTTCGACAATCAAGGTTCTGCCATCATCTGTTACCCCAATATCTAGTCCATAAGCGGAGGGGCTCTTTGTCCAGCTTTTAACAGCTTGATCGATAATTGCTGCATCATAATGTACATGATAATCCCCTCGGTAGGGGCGGACATCCAGAATCGAACCATTCAATACAAACACTCGCCATTCTGCTAAAAAATTGACAGCTTCACTAATCCAGACAGGGAAATCAAAAGGCAACCCTATCCCTATTAAATCTTTCGTTCCCCTGACAACACGTCCAGTAAATGCCTTGCTAACCGTTTTGGGTTTGACAAACTGCCCCCAGTTTTCAGGTATATTGACTATTTCGCCTAAAAGACCAGAACGAATATGTCGACCATAAAAATCAGAAAGCTCCGCCGGATAATCTTCAAATTCAGGTTTGATATCCATCAGTTGAAGCAGCTCTAAGGTTTCTTTGATGTAATCTACCACAACATCTTCTTTTCTCAACTCAAAAATGTCATAAATCGACTGATAGCGAATAATCTCCTCCCCCCTCAGGTAAAATCCCACAAGGGCATTATATTTATCAATACTCGGTTCAATTGGATATTTTGTCTCTTTGATATAAACTGTCATTTTCTTCTCCCATCTAGTGATTCACAAGTGAAACACTTATTTGGTAAATAAAAAGGGTAGATTATTAACATAAACCGTCCCTTAGAATCGAATAATCGGTGTCTCAAAAATCCTCACTGCTTCATGGATTGAAAACCGTAGAAAAGCTTATAGGTACCTCCCAAGAATCGTTAAAGCAGCAGAACAGCGACTCACTTTACTTCAATGTTAGCAACTTCTAGTATTTGTCTCGCTCCCTCACGTAAACTATTTTTGAATGTTTCCCATAATATCGTCAAAAGTTTCTACAGTATTCAGCAATAATTCGATAATCTGTGATTTTGTCAGCCGTAAGCCTCTCCGGTCCCGGGCATCTTCAACCAAATTTTCCAGCTTCTCTAGATTTTTATCATCTAGACTAATCATTACACGATTTTTATCGGTAGCCATTGTTTCACTCTTTTCTCGTTAATAATAAAATACTGATTAGATAACAACACAAGTGTTGCACTTGTGCAACAAACAATTGATAAATCTTATGCTCTCATTTCTCATTGATATTTATGAATTTTTTTCTTCAAGAATCCCACTAAATCGAGAATGTTAAAAAAATTTGCGTAATATATTAAGACATTTGATAGAATAAAGTCAGTTATTTTTGTACAATTTTTTCTGGAGGTAGATTTGAAATGTCAAAATTTAATGAATTGATTTATACGCTGCGAAAAGAACGTGGTTTTACTCAGGAAGAGATTGCACAAGAAATAAATGTAACCAGACAAACAATTTCCAACTGGGAGACTGGTAGTGCACAACCGACAATTGATAAAGCGATAGACTTAGCAAATCTCTATGATGTTTCCATGGATGAGTTAATCGGCAGACAACCCACTGTAAGAAAAAAAACGAGTACACTTTTACTTTCTCTACTGAATCAGAAAGTTACCATCTATTTGAGTCCTGATACAGACGCTTGGATTCACATAGGTAAAACAACACTGACGAATTGTAAGATTACTGTCGTTTCCCCAAACAGCATCCGTGTGATTCTAACCGAGAAGAATCAAGTAATCGAAAAGCTGATTTTCACCAAAAACATTGTTGGTATCGAGAAGGGGGAGAATTAATATGTGGTGGATTGTTTTATTGATTATTGCAAGTATGCTGTTTTCCCGATTAGATGATTTAATTGAGCTATTTAAAAGCAAAAATCCCAATTATCAAGAGGAAAAACAAAAAGAAAAGCTCTCTTATGAACAGGAACGTATAGAAATAAGACAACAGCTTGAAGAACTGATTGGTGCTGCTTGCCAGATTACCAATCCAAATCTCATTTATACAGCTAGTGATTCAACTCGACTTGAAGGTGTTCTGTTGGACTTAGATGATGAATGGGTAGTCATTCAAACCACTGAAAAGAAAAAAACACGACAATTATTTTTAAAGCTCGAAGAAATTACACATGTTTCAAAAATTTTATAATTATTTCTCCACTAAAAAAGGATGGAACAAAAGCAAATGGCTGAACTCTTCTTTCTCTAAAATCCGAATAAACGGGTTCCAGTCTTTATATGCTTCGAGGATCGCAGCAGAGTGAAAACCGTAGACAAGCTTGCAGGAACCTAATGCTTTGTCTCGAGAGTCACTAGACTCGTAGAGACAGCAAGCTCACTATACTTCGTTCCAATAGCATCAACCTCTAAGTGCTAAAAGCACTTAGAGGTGAAGTTCTCGGAAATAAGCCGAACGATTTCAAAAATATAAAGAGCTCAGGTAGGTATCAATCAACAGCTACTCGGTTCCCTCGTAGTGTTTCTTGACAAATTTCGGATAATCCGTCTTCTTGCTGTGAAACACAGCGAGGGATGAGCTGATGTTGAACGGTACCTACCTGGTTTTCGGAGCTAAACACTTTGGCACTGACCCCCAAAAGTGAGAGGGCAAAAGAGAGGCGATTAAACGGTCTGTTTTCGATAGGCTATCGGTGATAGATAACCCAACTTCCGTTGAATTCTATGGGTATTATAATTCTTAATGTAATT